>NZ_JBHTVE010000007.1:0-497994 GCF_042793175.1 Streptomyces sp. NPDC056580
CCGGGACGAGGCCGAGGCCGGGACGAGGCCGGGGCCGGGACGAGGCCGGACCGAGGCCGAGGCCGGGACGAGGCCGAGGCCGGGACGAGGCAGGGGCCGGGCGAGGCAGGGGCCGGGCGAGGCAGGGGCCGGGCGAGGCAGGGGCCGGGACGGACACGCTCCGACACACCCGGGCCGCGACCACGGGCACAGGCCTCACACGGTCAGGACGGCCCGTCGACCTGCTCCGGCACCGGATCGGGAGGAGAAGGCGGCGGGGGAAACAACAGATCCTCGAACGCATCCAACGCGAACATCATGAGCATGAGCACAACCGGGACAAGCAGGGCGAACGCGGCCATGACGCCTCCCTGACGGGAAGGACGCAGCAGTTGCCGATCCACATCCAGAATGGGCCGAACAGGCGAACACCGCACACCCGAAACGAAAACACATAGACCGTTCGAGTGACACCCACACACCCACCCCACACCCCCCACCGCCACACCGACCCCACCCAGGAAGCCGCCCGCGCGAGCACCGGATCCGCACCACACACCCGGAACACCGGCCATGACCGCCACACCCCACACCAAGTGTCAACGCTTCGCGATAAGTGGCCCTCTGGCAGTCTCCGAAAATTGACCCCCGGTTGTGTGAGGCTCCGGTCCAGGTCCGGAGACGTTGATCGTCAGTGGCGGATGCCAGAATCCGTGGCATGCCAGACGCTGACTACTTCTCTGCCGCCGACGATGAGTCCGCCGTTGCCGTGATCGAGGCTGGCGGACCGGTCCGTGCAGGGCTGGACGTGATCTTCCTCAAGGACATCGATCCGGTCGATGCCATAGCCCAGGTCGAAGCAGTGATGACCGGCTGCAGTTATGAAGAGGCAAGCCAGCGCCCAAGGGTGGGACAGCTGCTGTCCTCTGAGGACGTCGACAGCCCGTTCGTCCTGACCGTGTCGGACACGCTGTGCGATGTCCTGGTCTCCGCCTCCGGGGACGACCTTGCGGCCGCGGCCGAGGCTTGGTCTGCGCCCGGAGGGGGCGTCGGACTCGATGCGGCGACGGCAGCGGTGGCCCTGGAGGCCCTGGCCGGCCTGGCCAGACGGGCTCGCGCCGCGGACTTGCGCCTTTACTGCTGGTGGACGCTGTGACGGCTCACTCCCGCCCGGCCCGGTCCTGGGCCAACAGCTCGCGTCGGACCCGGGTCCGGCAGGAGTCACCGGTGAGCGTGAGGACCTCGGCGTGGTGGACCAGGCGGTCGATCATCGCGGCTGCGACGACGTCGTCCGAGAAGGTCTCTCCCCAGCGCCCAAAGGGCAGGTTCGAGGTCACCATCACGGAGCCCTGCTCGTAACGCGAGGCTATGAACTCGAAGAACAGGTTCGCGGCGTCCTGGTCGAACGGGATGCAGCCCACCTCGTCAATAATGATCAACTTGTAGCGGCGGATCTTCTCCAGCTCCGCCTCCAGCCGGCCGGAATGGTGAGCCTCGGCGAGACGGGAGATCCAGTTGCTGGCGGTGCCGAACAGGACCGAGTAGCCCGCGTGGGCGGCCTTGACCCCGAACCCGATGGCCAGGTGTGTCTTCCCGATCCCGGGCGGCCCCAGCAGGACCACGTTCTCCGCCTTCGCGACGAACGTCCCCGTGGCCAGGTGCGCGAGGACGTCACGACGGAGCGAGGGCAGGTGCTCGAGGTTGAAGTCCTCCAGCGTCTTGACCTGCGGGAAGCGGGCGGTGCGGATCCGCATCGCGGTGCCCTTGCTCTCCCGGTCGGCGACCCGTCGCTGCAGCAGCACGGCCAGATACTCCTCGTGAGGCCAACCCCGCCACCACCCGCCAACCGACCCCAGACCACCCAAGAACCACACCCCCGCACCCCGCACCCCGCACCCCGCACCCCGCACCCCGCACCCCGCACCCCGCACCAAAGAAGACAGGCCGCAACTCCGCCCGAGCATCCCCACCAGCCCGAACTCCACGACCACCCCGCCCATCACCCGAGCCACACCGACCACCTCCCCCAGCCGGCCACACATCCCCCAGCACACCCGAAGCCCCCACCAGGACAGCACCAAAATCAGCGCGACAACAAGACCACCCAGAACACAGCCACCCTCACTCACACCCTCCACCAAACAGACACCCACCCCACCCCCTCACCCGCCCCAGACAGGCCCCAACATCCCCACCCGAAAGGAAAGCCACCCCAAAACACCGTCCGGGCGCATACCACCCAGACGAGTTGAACTCGCAGAAGACGAACCCGCAGACGAGACAACCGACAACCACGAAATACCGGCACACCGACAAACCGGCACACCGAGAGATACCGGCACACCGGCATTGGCCACGCGGACACCGGACACCCCGCACTCCGCACTCCGCACTCCGCACTCCGCACCGAAAGCCGCCACCCGGCACCCCGCACCGGACACCGCACCACCAGCACCCAGCACCCAGCACCCAGCACCCAGCACCCAGCACCCGGAAGCCGACACCCGACACCCGACACCCGACACCCGGCAAGCGGCAGCGGCAGCGGCAGCGGCAGCGGCAGCGGCAAAAGACCGTGCGGGACGTGACCGCCCCGCACACCCGTCACACCGGGACCCCGGCCCGATTCCGGCGGGCCGGGGCCTCCACAGTCACGGCGAACCGCGATCTAGTACTCGTCCTCGCCGTGGTGACGCTTGATCACCCGGAAGCTCGCCAGCACACCGTCGTCGACCTCGACACCCTCGACGCAGCCCGGGCGCACACCGTAAGCGGAGCTGTGGCGCCCGACGGTGGCAATGGGCGCGCCGTTGTCGCAGACCGCCCCGCGGAACACCTCCACGGTCTTACGGCTCTCGTTACGGATGTTCAGCGTCTTCGCACCCAGACCGCTGACCACCGTGATGCAGTCACCCGGGTGGGCGAAGTACGACCGCTCGTTGATCTGGATACGGCCCCCCTCCTCCTCACCCCGGCCCTCGTTGTCCTCATCCCGGTCGTTACCCCGGTCATTGCCCCGGCCCTCCTCGCCCCGGCCCTCGTTCCCCTTGCCGTTGCCGTTGCCATTGCCGTTGCCATTGCCGTTGTTGTTGCCGTTGCCGTTACCGTTGTTGTTGTTGCCGTTGCCGTTGTTGTTGTTGCCGTTGCCGTTGTTGTTGTTGCCGTTGCCGTTGCCGTTACCGTAGTTGCCGTTGCCGTTGCCGTTGCCGTTCTGCACATTGCCACCACCGGGAGCAGCGGCAACCACGGCCGGAGCCTCCTGAGGCTCGGAAGCAGACGCAGCCGAGGCATACGTGATACCGGTCGCGGCCAAAGCTGCGGCAGCCGACACAGCAGCCGTGACCACGGTCGAACGAACCTTCATCTCACTATCTCCTGTCGCAGATGCCGACACCTCAGCCGGCCCATGAAGAACGTACCCAAAGCCGGAAAACCGGGCATGTCCAACAACCCACGACAGACCCCCGAACAGGGGATTTTCGACCCCCCACACCCCACCTGACACCACATCACATCAACACCCGAAAAAGCCGATTGACATACTATTAGCCTTTCCGGGTGACATTCCGACACCACCACACCCCCACCACCCCCGCGCGTCGCTCCCCACCCCACCCACCAACCCGTGCTACACACCCCCACCCCCCACCCACGACCCAGCCACAACCCCACCCCAGCCCGGACCCAACCCCCACCCCACCCCCGACCCCACCCACGACCCGACCCCCACCCCGACCCCGACAGCGCACCCCACAGCAGCACCCCCCGACCCCACAGCAATGGCGTCAAGGGGCCCGGGAAAGCAAGTCCGCAAATCGGCGGCCGAGCGCCGTAGCGAGATCGTGGCAGCGGCCGCGCAGGTCGGACTGGAGGAAGGCCTGGAGTGCGTCCTGCGGCAGCGGATCGCCGAGGGCCTCGGAGTCCAGTCGGGGCTCACCCACCACTACTTTCCGGTGGTCGAGGAACTCGTGGCCGAGGCGTTCACGAGTGCCACCACGGCAGAGCTGGAGGGCCTCCTGCCCGAGGCGGCGGCCGAGCCCGAAGGCGGTGGCCCGCTGAGCGCCCTGCAGCGCTTCTTCGCCCTGATCTCGGGCGCCGCGTTCGACAACGTCAGCAAGCTCTGGCTCAACGCGCGGCACCTGTCCCGCTACCGTCCGGTGCTCCGCGACCAGGTCGTCAGCCAGGAACTGCGCTGGTGCCACCGCATCGAACAGGTCATCACGCGTGGCGTGGCGGAGCAGGCGTTCCGCTGCGCGGATCCATGGGCGGCCGCCGTACGCATCCTCGCCGTTGTCGACGGAGCCAGCGCATACATCAACACCAGCGCCGACCAGCGCATGAAACCCTCATCGACCTCGCCCGCACCATCACGGAAGCGGAGCTGGGCCTGCCTGCGGGCCGCCTGCGAGTGCCCTGACGCATTCGGGCGGGGGCGTGGACGGCACGTTCTGATCGACGCCGAGGACGTCGACGCGGAGGGCCGGACGCCTGGTTGGCGGAACGCTGGTGAGTCGCGCGGCCGAGTGCTCCGCCAGGAAGGTCCGCCACCCACCGGAGCACTCGGGCCTGTGGCGGAAGCACTGTCCGTGGCCCTGGAAATGCCGGAGCCGGGCTTTCGTGGGAAAGCCCGGCAGACCGGCGGCCGTCAGACGAAGTGGAGAACGGTCAGCGGTGACCGCGCCAGGGCAGGGCCCGAGACGCGCGGCCCGGGGGCGGCGCCGCCCGTCAGTAGCTGCTGGTGCAGTCGGTGTCGTCGGAGCCCTGGACCTTCCACGTACCGCACGCCCAGGCCTTCACGTCCTTGTCGTTGACCATGACGCTGTAGAAGTGGCCGCTGCCGTACGTCGTGTACTGCTTTCCCTGACTGTTCTTGATCACGATCTTGGAGCCGGACGGGGCGCTGATCCGGAAGCGGCCCCAGGCGGCCCGGCACGAGGGGCTGTAGCGCAGTTCCATGGCCGTGACCGGGCCGGAGCCCTCGGCCACTGTGCGGGCGTCGTTCGCACAGGTCGTGTTGCCGGGGTTCACGCCGTTGCAGGAGGAGCCGAGGCAACTGGTGGCGGCGGAGGCCGCGGGCGCGGCGACCAGGCCGCCGGCCAGCAGCGCTCCGGTGCCCAGGAGGACGGTCGCGAGGTGCTTCATGGGATGCCTTCCTAGTCGGATCGGGTGTCACGAGCCGGCGGCGAGCCTGCCGCCGTGGTGGGCGGTGTCCCGGTGGTCGCTTGGTGTGGCGAGTCGGCCCGCCCCGGGGCGGAACGCACCGGACGCCTGCGGGTGGCAAGCGGCCGCGGGCGGGTTCGCCGCGGCCGGCCCGCCCCCGCCGGCGCGGGGACGGTGCCCGGCCGGCATCCAGGGCGAGCCGGGCTCCCCGCGTGAAGGCATCAGTAGTACGTGATGTCCCAGTGGTTCGCCCAGGACTCGTCGGCGTAGTCGATGAGCGTCTTGCCGCCGGAGGTGACGCGCCACACCCAGGCGCCGTCACCGCGCTTGTGGTGCTTCCTGGAGTGCGCGTGGATGTAGTTGGTGACGCACGAGGTGCGGGCCACGTCGACCTTGTAGCCGTTCCAGTGGCTGTACGTGCCGCCCGCGTGGCCGGTCTCCGTGCCGCCGGTGATGACGATGCGGCAGCCGCTCTTCTGCTTCAGGGCGATGACCCCGTCGATGGTGCGGGCTCGGATGTCCTGCAGGCTGGTGCAGTTCCTGTTGTTGCGGTTGGTGCAGTTGCCCGAGGAGGAACGGGTGATGCCGGCCGCCCTCAGCCGTGCCGCGGCCTGGGCGTCGCTGAGCTTGACACCACCGCCGCCACCGGCGCCGCCGCCCCTCACCAGGGCGGCCCACGTCTGAACGTCGACGATGCCGTCGGCGGTCAGGTGCTTGGCCCTCTGGAAGGCCTTGACCTTCGCCGCGGTGCCCGAACCGAAGACCCCGTCGGCGGTGACGGCGTAGCCGTTGTCGGTGAGCTGGCGCTGCGCGGCCTTGACGCCCACACCCCTGGAGCCGGACTTGACCGTCATGACAAGCTTGGCCCAGGTGTTGGGTCCGACGATGCCGTCGGCGGTCAGGTGCTTCGCCCTTTGGAAGGCCTTCACCTTCGCCGCGGTGCCCGAACCGAAGACCCCGTCGGCGGTGAGCGGGTAGCCTCGGGCGGTCAGCAGCAGCTGGACGGTGGCCACGTCCACACCGCGCTGCCCGGACTTGACGGTCGGCCAGGACGCCTGCACGGCGACGCCGGCGCTGGAGCCTGCCCGCACCGTGTCGGGCAGGGCGGTCGCGGCAGCGGTGGTCGCACCGGCCGCCGTGACGCCGGTTGCCAGGCCCATGGCGAGGAGCATGGACGCGGCCACGCTTCGGCGGGGCCGCCTTCGAGTGGTGGTGAGCATGAGGGTGGTTCCTTTCCTTGATCTGCTGTCAGGTGCGGCCTGAGGAGGCTGCTGTGCGTGGGCCCGGGGCGGAACCGCTGCCGTTGATATGACGACACCCCTGCTCGGGCGCGTCGGCACACGCAGGGATCAAGTCCTTTCACGGCGGGTGTCAGCGCGGCATCCGTCGGCGACCTGCGACGGAAACGAGCATGGCGTCGCCAGGGCCGCACCTCCAGCGCATGGTGGGCTCAGCGACGTCCCGGGATTTCTCAGGTCTGTCACCTGCGCGTTCGCCTGAAGCTGCAAGATCCCGGGAAAGCTCACCGGTCCTCGCCCGTGAGCGAGGAGCGTTCACCCCGGCCTTGTGGCCCCGGGCCTCACCGATGACCGGAACCGACCTGCGCGCAGATGTGCCCATGGGGAAGCCGCGTCGCACCGGTGCCGGTACTGGCCATACTCAGCGGGAGCGGCGGCACCGCGGAAAGGAGCAGAGTGAAGTGGAAGGCACTGCCACCGTCGTTGGATGCGAACGGACGACGGTTCGTCAGCACGCTGCGGCAGTTGAAGGACCACAGCGGGCTGACACTGAAAGCCCTGCAGGCGAAGACCTATTTCAGCGCCTCGTCATGGGCCCGATATCTCAACGGCACGGCCTTTCCTCCGGCGGCGGCAGTCGAGGCTCTGGCCCGGATCACCGACGCGGATGTCGGATCCCTGCTGGCGTTGCGCGATGCCGCGGAGAAGACATGGAACGCGGATGAAGTGAGTACGGCCGCTGCCGGGCACCAGCCGGAGCGGACGAGGAGCGGCCCGGGCGCCGACGGCCCACGCATTCGCGTCCTGGCACTGTCCCTGACCGTGGGAACGCTTCTGTGCTCCACCGCGCTGTCCGTGGCGCTGATCCTGGACACCCATCGCCCCCCGCCCGGCTCCGCGCCGGGATCAGACAACGGTGTCGGCAAGTACGACTGCCACTACACACGGCGCGGCGATCTGCTGTTCGGTGGGAACAGCACCACGTCGTCCCGCCAAGTGATGCTCAACAGCACCGGTCCGGACGTCGCCGAGGTGCAGTGCCTGCTGGTGCGCCACAAGTTGTCCCCGGGCGATGTCGACGGGTACTACGGGCCCCACACCCAAGCCCAGGTCGAACGGCTGCAAGAGCAGGACCACTTACCGGCCGACGGTGTCGTGGGAGAGGACACCTGGCGCCTGCTGCGGCATGTGCAGTGATCAATGACCGGTATGCCGAAACGGGGGTTTCGACGATGAGGAAGTACCCGAAGGGGACGCGGCCGCGCCCGCTGCCCCCCGCTCTTCCGGAGGCCTACGCGCACCTGGTCAACGGGATGCGGGAACTGAAGGACCGCAGCGGACTGACGCTGGCGGAGCTGGCTGACCTGACCAGCATCAGCAAGTCCTCCTGGGAGCGTTACCTGAACGGCAAGCAGTTCCCACCCCGGCACGCCGTCGACGCCCTCTGTCTGACAGTGCGGTCGCCGGACGCCGACATCATGGAACGGTGGGTGCGCGCCGAAGCGGTCTGGAGCGGACGCGAACCGGGACTCACGGCACATGCAGAGCTCTCCCCCGCCGTGACCGGGAACGCGTCAGGGGTGGCCGTGCTCCCGGCACCGGCCCGAACTCCGGGGCCAGAACCGGTTCGGTCACCCGGACGGGTACGCGCCCTCTTGCTGGCCGCCTCCGAGAAGACCACCGAACACTCGGTCGTCACAGTGATCGGCGTGCTCCTCGCCTCAGCCATGATGATCGTTCCAGCCGCGCTCTACCACGCGTCCCACAACACCGCCCGGGCATCCTCGATCCTCCCGCCGATCTGCCGGCTGAAGTCGTGTTCCGGCCGTGACCCCAGGACCACCGCATGCGAGGACCCGAAGACACTGGCGTCCCACACCGCGGCAGACGGGACCCGCCTCGAACTCCGCCTCAGCCCCCGATGCGAGGCCGGCTGGATCCGTGCCCGGCCCACCCACGCCGGCTTCCGCATCGAGATCAGTTCTCCGGGGCAGCGCTCCCGCAGCAACACGGCGACGCGGAAATCCAGCGAGGACTACGTCACCACACCCATGATCTCCGCACCTCAGCCCTCCCGCCTGCACGCCTGCTACTACCCCTCCGCCGACCGGCCCGGCAGAGAGTGCTTCGACGCCTAGCGGTTGCAGACGGCCAGGACCTTGGTGACATGACCTGTTGAGCGCCGGGCGGGCGACCTACGCTGGGGCCCCGTCCGCACTATCAGGGAGAAGCATGACAAGCAGGTTCACCGAGTTGACCGTTGACTGCCACGATCCGGAGCGGCTCGCGACCTTCTGGTGCGAGGTCCTGGACTTCAAGGTGATCGACCGGAGCGTGGGCAAGGTCGAGATCGGCTCTTGGGTGCCGACCGTCGAGGAGGTCCGGGCCCGCCAGATGCCGCCCACCCTGATGTTCATCCGGGTGCCTGAGGGCAAGACCGTCAAGAACCGGCTTCACCTCGACGTCAGCCCGATCGACCGCAGCACAGAGGACGAGGTGACCAGATTGCTCGGTCTCGGCGCCGTCAAGGTGGACGTGGGCCAGGGATCGGACCGGAACTGGGTGGTCATGGCCGACCCCGAGGGCAACGAGTTCGACGTTGTGCGCACCTTGGCACCCCAGGAGGCCGGCGGACGGCCCGCCTAGACGTCTCACCGCCTACCGCGCACGAGCGCCGGCTACCGGCATGCGGGATCGGAAACGGCCGAGACGGTGTACGGCGGTTGCCCAGGCGGCTCATCGAGCTGACTGTTGACCACGTAGAGGCGGCAGTCGTGACGGGCGAGGGTGGTCGGCAGGTCGAACCGGTCACCCGTGACCTGATAGCGCACCCTCCCACTGCGCAGCCCCTTGCTCAGCTCGGCGATGTAGACCCCGGCGGGCGCACCGTAGTTGAGCACCGCATAGAGATACCGACCGTGCAGCAGCATGCCGTCAGCTCCGAACGACGCTCCACCGAGCTGCACCTCCTCAACGGCCTTCGTCTCGGTACTCACCCGCCACACCGCCTCCGTGCCGTTGGACGCCACGAGCAGCGTCCTGCCGGAGCGGTCAGCCGTGATGCCGTTGAGCAGCCAGTACCGCGCCGGGAACTGGGGAGCGGCGCTGCGGATGTCGAACCAGGGCCGCAGCGGGCCCAGGCGACCGGCGCGCAGATCAGCCCGGTGGATCACGGGATTGGCCCAGTCGGTGACGTAGACGGCGTCTTCGGTGATGACGAGATCGTTGAGACTCGCGGCGCCGAGGGGACCGTCGGCGGCGCTACGGCGGGCGATCAGCCGCCCACTTCGATCGTGGACCGTCAGGGTCGAGCCGCCCACGGAGACGATGCGGTGACGGGCGTCGGTGTGCACGCCGAGCGCGCTCGGACGATCGGCGACGCCCTGAGCGGCGAAGGGCCGCAGCTCGGCGTCACCGATGCGTCCCGTGAACAGCCGACCGGTGCCTTTGGAGGTCACGTACATCGTGCCGTCCTGCTCCACCGCGACTCCCTCCGGCAGGATGCCGGGATCCCGCGAAACGACGTAGGAGTCGGGAAGGTCCCGAGCACCCGCGGGGGCTGCCTGGCCGGCCGCCGCGAGCAGCACCGAAGCCCCCAGACAGACCAGGCGTGTCATGACGCGCATCCATCCACCTCCCGAAACGAGTCACGCCGGAACTGCTGCATCAGTCCCTTTGCTGACTACATCTGACGAACCATCGGCGATTGGGCCGGACCGCCAGCCTGCGCCAATCAGGCGTGCTGCCGCGACGTTCCGTGCCATGATTCGATCAGCTTCGAAGGGACAGCCGCGGGACCGGAAAGCCGGGAGGTTCGTTGATCGAGCTCACCGTGGACGCCGCCGGGCTCGCCCGTTCCCGCTTCGCCGTCTCACCGTTGCATGAGGCCGTCGCCACCCTGCTGCCCTGGGGCATGCGCCCGCCCCCCGATGCCGAGGTGTGGGTCGCCCGGGCACGACGTGTGCTGCGCCGGAACCGGGCTCGGCTGCCGCTGTTGTCCGAACTGGCTCTGGACGCGGGTGGGTACGTGCCCGACTTCCTCAGCCCGCATCCAGTCGGGCCCTCCCCCAGCGTCGAGGAGGAGCTGGAGCGGGTTCGACGTACCCCGCCCGAGCGTGTCCTGGGTGAGCTGCGGGTGCTGCGCGACGGGCGACCGCGCAGCGGTCTCGCCGGTTGTGAGCTGCCGCCGGCGGTGCGGCGGGCCATGGCGCGGGGCGGTGCGTACGTGGCAGGACAAGCGGCGAACGAGATGCGGCTCTACTGGGAGCTGGTCTTCGCCCCGCACTGGGAGACCGCCAGGAGCGCTCTCGACGCCGAGGTCGAGCGATGCGCCGGCGTGCTGGCCCGGCAGGGAGCGGCCAGGCTCTTCAACTCCCTGCACCCGGACGTCCGATGGGCCGACGGCACCCTGCTCGTGGAGAGCCGGTTCCAGATCGCGCTGCCCGTGCCCCTGGTGATAGTCGTACCGTCACTCGTCGCGCCCCGGCCCGCCGTGGCCGTGGATCCGACGCGTGACGGAGTCAGGCCCCCGATGCTCGTCCATCCCGTGCGCGACAAAGTCGTCACCGACGCCATCATCCCAGCAGCCCCGTCCACCGAGACGGCCCAGCTGCTCGGCCCCACCCGCGCGGCGCTGCTCGCCGCCCTGGCACAACCGGCCTCCACCGCGCAGCTGGCAGCACGTCACTTCCTCAGCCCCGCGACGGTCTCGTACCACCTCGGCGTACTGCACCGGGCCGGCCTCGTCACCCGCACCCGGTCCGGCCGGTCCACGCTCTACCGCCGCACACCGAACGGATCCCGGCTGGCGGGCGGCCGGTAGGCGGAGCGGAACCCGCTCCGGCTACCGGCCGGAGTGCCTCTGAACGGTGGGCGGGTCGATCGGAAGCTCAGTGCACGAGGCCGTCGCGCAGCAGGCGCCGTGCCACCTCGGTGCGGGCCGCGGCGAGTTCCGTGGTGATCCGCTCGTTTTGGCGGACCCGCGGCACTACCTGAGCCGTGGCGGGCTCGCCGGCGAGCAGGCAGGCTCGGCGCAGATGGGTCGGCGGGTGGGTGGCGTCGGCCTGGTGCCCGCGCCGGGCTCCGGCTCGCCGCTGCCGTTCGTACTCGTGCTCGGGGACGGACGCCGTGTAGGCGGTGAGCAGTCCCCAGAGTTCGTCGGCGCGGGCCTTCGCCTCCCGGGCGGACCTGGACCCGCCGAGGGCGGCGCGGTTGGCTTCGCTGCGCAGCAGGACGGCGAGCGAGTTGCTGATGAGCAGCCGGTCCACGAGGCCCACCGCGGCCTGTGTGGAAGCGGTGCGGGCGGCCAGCCGGTCGGCGAGGTATTCGGCTCGCGTCCCGGCCCGCGAGGTCAGCCGGACGAGCAGCACCAGCAGCCCTCGGACCAGCAGGCGTGGCAGCGCGTAGAGGGCGTTGACGGCCAACTCGAGCGCGGTCGGGTCCGGGATCGGCTGGAGGGTGTGGTGCCACAGGGCCAGGGTCCGCACCGCCGTGCCGACGACGAGGCCGTTGCGGGTGATCGCGCCGCAACCGGCCGAGGGGCGGGCGCCGGGTAAATCGGTCGCGGCCGGTGGTCTGCCTCTGCAGACTGAGGTCCGTGGATCGCTTGGTGGAGATCGCCGATCGGCTGGTAGGGGTCAGCGGCGTCGTCGGTGTCTGTCTGGGAGGTAGCCGGGCGAGGGGCCTGCACAGCCCCGATTCAGACTACGACCTGGGCCTGTACTACCGGCCACCGTTGGATACCGCCGCTCTGCGTCGGTTGGCGGCCGAGCTGACCGGCGGGCCCGTGGAGGTCACCGAGCCGGGCGGCTGGGGGCCGTGGGTGGACGGTGGTGGCTGGCTGACCATCGACGGCCATCGCGTCGACTGGATCTACCGCGACATGGATCGGGTCCACCGCATCTGGCGGCAGTGCCAGGCTGGGCGGTTCGAGATCGGCGCTCAGCCCGGCCACCCTCTGGGGGTGTACTCCCACGCTTATGCCGGTGAAGTCGCCCTGGGACGCGTCCTCGCCGACCCCGACGGCGAGCTTCAGGCCCTGCAGGAGCAGACGCGTCTCTATCCGGAGCCTCTGCGCGAGGCGCTCATCGACAACGCGCGATGGGAGGCACCGTTCATCTTGGCCGGCGCTCGCAAGGGAGCGGCCCGCGGTGACACCTTCTACGTCGCCGGTTGCCTCTTCCGCGCGGTCGGACTCCTCGTGCACGCGCTCCACGCCCATGACAGGTGCTGGGTGCTCAACGAGAAGGGCGCCGTGCGTGCCGCGGGAGACCTCCCTGCCGCCGCCTCCGCGGACTTCGCCCGACGGGCTCACGAGTTGCTCTCCGCGCTCGGTACTACGCCGGACACGCTCGCTGCCGCGCTCGATGAGGCTGACGGGCTGGTCGCCGAAGTATGCAGTGAGCTTGCTGGGTGACCAGCCCCTCCCGCCTCGCCGGCCGCGTAGGCGCTGGAGCCGGGAGCGTTCAGGAGGCAGTCTCGTGGTGCCCGTTCTGCCGGCGCGGCGACGGGTCCTCGCGGAACGCGCCCGGCGTCAGGCCCGTCCGCAGCCGGAAGAACTTGGTGAAGTCGCTGGCGTCGGTGAACCCGAGCCGGTCCGCGACCTCCTTCGCGGTGAGGCCGCTGTGCCGCAGCAGGCGCTTCGCCTCGAGAAGCACCCGGTCGTCGACGTACTGCTTGGCGGTGCGGCCCGTCGCTGCGAGCGTCGCGCGGGTCAGGGTCCGCGGGCTGTAGCCGAGCGCCGCCGCGTAGTCCTCCACACGCCGGGTCACTGCGTGGTCCCGCTCGACGGCCGCGTGGAAGCGGCGGAAGGTCTCCGACATCGGCGCCGGACGAGGCGCCGGGCCACGCGCCTGCGCGAGCCGCACCACCAGCACGGACAGCAGAGCGCGCAGCACGTCCGCGTGCACTGACAGAGGCAGCGAGGCCATCGCCCGGTACTCGTACACGAGGTGGTCGAGCGCCCGCCGCAGGCCCTCCACGGCCGGGCCCTCCGGCGTCGTCGGACGTTGCTCGTACGGCGGATCCATGTGCGCCGCCGTCACCGTGGCCGGCGGCAGGAAGCCCGGCTGGAACAGCACCACCACCCCGTCCGCCGCCACCAGGTCGGGGCCGAACCGCTGCACCTGCCCCGGCCGGATCCACAGCCACGCTCCGGGCCGCAACTCGTGCTCGACGAAGTCCACCCACATCCGCAGCGGCCGTGCGCGAACGGCGATCAACTGGTGGAAGGCCGGCCGCAGCGGCGCATAGGGGTCGTTGCCGTGACGGCGTGAGCGCTCGTAGAGATCTGCGAGTTCCATCACCTCGAGCCCGGCCGCGGCACCCACTGTCGGGGTGTAGGCCAGATCCCTCACTTCAGGCTGTCCGTTTTTCCCCATCGTGAGTCCCGAGGGTACCGCTGCCCGCCTCCGACTGCGGCCTAGCGTAAAAGCACAGGTCAGCGAAGTGTGAGGAGTGATCGGTGCGATTGGTCGTGGGAATGACCGGGGCGACGGGAGCCCCGTTCGGTGTCCGTCTCCTGGAGCAGCTTCGGGAGCTGCCGGACGTGGAGACACATCTGGTGCTGACCCGGTGGGCGCGCGCCACCATCGAGCTGGAGACCGGCCGGTCCGCGGCCGACGTGTCCGCGCTCGCCGACGTCACGCACCACCCCGACGACCAGGGAGCCACCATCTCCTCCGGGTCCTTCCGCACCGACGGCATGGTGATCGTGCCCTGTTCCATGAAGACCCTCGCCGGGATCAGGACCGGCTACGCCGAAGGGCTTGTGGCCCGCGCCGCCGACGTCACCCTCAAAGAGCGCCGCAAGCTCGTCCTCGTCCCGCGGGAAACACCGCTGAGCGAGATCCATCTGCAGAACATGCTCGACCTGGCCCGCATGGGCGTGCAGCTGGTGCCGCCCATGCCGGCGTTCTACAACGACCCGCGCACCGTCGACGACATCGTCGACCACGTCGTGGCCCGCATCCTCGACCAGTTCGACCTGCCCGCGCCCGCGGCCAAGCGCTGGGCCGGTATGCGCGCGGCCCGTACCGCCTCCCGACCCTCGGCCGACGCCGCCTGAGATCATCCACCCCGCAAAGGACTTCAACATGGCCCATGACGATCTGCGCAGCTTCCTCAGCACCTTGGAGACGGAGGGCCAGCTGCTGCGCATCACCGAAGAAGTACTGCCCGAACCCGATCTCGCGGCCGCCGCCAACGCCACCGGCCGCATCGGCGAGAACGCCCCCGCCCTCTACTTCGACCAGGTCAAGGGCTTCACCGACGCCCGCATCGCCCTCAATGTCCACGGCTCCTGGGCCAACCACGCGCTCGCCCTCGGACTGCCGCGCAACACACCGGTCAAGGAACAGGTCGAGGAGTTCGCCCGCCGCTGGGACGCCTTCCCCGTCCCGCCCGAGCGCCGCGAGGACGCACCCTGGCGGGAGAACCATCAGGAGGGCGACGGCGTCGACCTCTTCTCCGTCCTTCCCCTGTTCCGCCTCAACGACGGCGACGGGGGCTTCTACCTCGACAAGGCCGCCGTCGTCTCCCGCGACCCCGAGGATCCGGAGAACTTCGGCAAGCAGAACGTGGGCACGTACCGCATCCAGGTCATCGGCCGCGACCGGCTCGCCATCCAGCCCGTGCCCATGCACGACGTCGCCCAGCATCTGCGCAAGGCCGAGGAGGCGGGCGAGGACCTGCCGATCGCCATCACCCTCGGCAACGACCCCGTGATGGCGATCGTCGCCGGCATGCCGATGGCGTACGACCAGAGCGAGTACGAGATGGCGGGCGCGCTGCGCGGCGCGCCCGCCCCGATCGCCACCGCGCCGCTCACCGGGTTCGACGTGCCGTGGGGCAGCGAAGTCGTCATCGAGGGCGTCATCGAGTCACGGAAGCGGCAGATAGAAGGCCCCTTCGGCGAGTTCACAGGCCACTACTCGGGCGGGCGCCGCATGCCCGTCATCCGTGTGGACCGAGTCTCGTACCGTACGCACCCGGTCTTCGAGTCGCTGTACCTCGGCATGCCGTGGACCGAGTGCGACTACCTCGTCGGACCCAATACCTGCGTGCCGCTCCTCAAGCAGTTGCGCGCCGAGTTCCCCGAGGTCCAGGCCGTGAACGCCATGTACACGCACGGCCTCATGGTGATCATCTCGACCAAGAAGCGGTACGGCGGCTTCGCCAAGGCCGTCGCCAAGCGGGCCATGACGACACCGCACGGCCTCGGCTACGTGTCCCAGGTGATTCTGGTCGACGAGGACGTCGATCCGTTCAACCTGCCGCAGGTCATGTGGGCCATGTCCGCCAAGGTCAATCCGAAGGACGACGTCGTCGTCATCCCGAACCTGTCGGTCCTGGAACTCGCGCCCGCGGCCCAGCCGGCCGGCATCACCAGCAAGATGATCATCGACGCGACGACGCCGGTCGCCCCCGACGTCCGCGGCAACTTCTCCACGCCGGCCAAGGACCTGCCCGAGACCGCCGAGTGGGCTGCCCGCCTGCAGCGGCTGCTCGCGGCCCGCCGCTGACTCCCCGTAGTACCCACGAGAGGACGACTTCCGTGAACGACACCGCTGTTGAGTGCCCCAGGTGCGCCTTCGAGGCCGTCACCCGGCTCGCCACGTCACCCGTCCCAGGAGTGTGGGACGTGCTCCAGTGCGGGCGCTGCCTGTACACCTGGCGGACGATCGAACCCGCCCGCCGCACCCGGCGCGACGCCTACCCGGAGGCCTTCAGGCTGACCGAGGACGACATCGACAACGCCATCGAGGTACCCGCGGTCCCACCGCTGCGAGGCCACAACTGACCGCACTGGCCAGCCCTCGTCCGGTGACGTGTCGTGGCTATCGCAGGGCGGTGACGTTGGCGGGTGAGCCGACTCCGCCGGTCAGGTTGAGGGGTTTGACGGTCAGGAGGCTGTCCCAGCGGCCGGTGGTGCGGCAGTCCACGGCGAGGGCGTGGAGATTCCACAGTTCACCCAGCGGGAGGCCCAGCCTGGCGATCAGTTCCTGGTGCATCATGCCGTCGCCCTCGGGTGCGTGCCGGAAGTCAATGCCGGCCAGTACGGGCAGGACCTCGACGTCGAAGGTGTCGGTGGCCATCAGGGCGATGCGGCGGTCCCAGCACCAGGCCGCGAAGGCGCGGTGTCGCGCGAATCCGGTGGCACGCCGCTGGGCGCGGATTGATCAAACTGAACGGCCGAATCGCCACCGCTACGGCCTCGTCGAGGCAGCGGCCGCCGAACGGTTCGGCTACTGGGCCTCTGCGCACGCTTACCGCCGTTGCCGCTGACGTCGCCGACGGAGCCGGGCGACTACGGCCGGCGCGCTCCGGAAGCAACTGGGGCCCTGCGCGCGGGAGTTCCCGGTGCGCCGCGGTGGACGACGGCGACCGCCGCGAGACCGATCACCAGCCCGCAGGCGGACTGCGGGCCGAAGGGTTCCCGGAAGACGAGGGCTCCCCAGATCGCGGTGACCGGGGCCATGAGGTACATGAGGGTGTTGACCTTGGCGACCCCTGAGCGCTTCAGGACGAGCCAGTAGATGCCGTAGCCGCCGAACGTGGACAGGACGACGAGCCAGGTGACCGCGATCCAGAACGATGCATCGGCGGGCGGCCGCGCAGCCCGCGCGCACAGGGCGAGGACGCTGAAGACGACGGCGCTGGCGGTGCAGTGGACCGTCATCGCCACCGAGGGAGGAGTCTGCGTGCGGGTTCGGCCTTCGAGGAACGTGGCGGCGACGAGCGAGAGCATCCCGAGGAAGGGCACCAGGTAGGCCCACCCGGGGGCGTCCGCGCCGGATCCTGCGTCGGCAGCCGTGACGACGATGACGCCGGTCAGCCCCAGCACCAGGCCGAGCCACTGCCTGCGGGACACGTACTGCCGGAGCAGCGGTCCGGCGAGCGCCCCGGCGACGAGGGGCTGGGCGCCGTCGATGAGTGCGGTGGTGCCGCTGGGGACCCCGTGCTGGATGGCGACGTACACCGTGAGCAGGTAGCCGCTCTGGGACAGCAGGCCGATGACGATCTGCCTGCCCAGCGCGCGCGGGGAGAGCCCCCGCCACGAGGCTCGGGTGAAGGGGACCGTGGCGATCAGGAGCACGGCGAGCGGCAGGAACCGCCACATCAGGATCGTGACCGCGGAGGCGCTGCCGGCGCCGAGCTTGGCGCCGACGTGGCCGTCTTCGACGCCGCGCGCGCCTGGTCGGCCGAGCACGGCTCCAAGGGGTGCGGCATGGTCAACGCCCACGCCGAGATCAGCGATCCTTCCCATCCCGCGTACGCGATCATCGCCGAGCAGAAGCGCTGGATGCTCGCCCTGTTCACCGACCTCGCCCGCGAAGTCGCCCCGGAAACGGCCGAGCGCCTCGGCCGGTCGCTGATGCTCCTGCACGAAGGGGGGCTCGTCGCCCACGGTCTGAGCGTCTTCCCGGATCCCCTCGGCCACGCCCGCGACCTCGCCCAGGACTTGGTCGGGCGACACGCGCTGTAGGAGCGAGGCAGGGGCGATCACTCACGTGACCATCGGGCGCCGCACCTGAGCCGGGTCCGCCGACCGCACCCGTGCGGGCTCCGTGCCCGCTCGTTCGATGCGGTTCGCCGTCAGGGGTGTCGGGAGTCTGTCGGCCGTGCGCGTCATCTCTCGGCGGGATGTCGGCGGTGGTTGCGATCTTGGGGCGTGTTGGCGGTGCTCCCGACGAGCACGCCGCCCGAGAGCGCAAGG
This sequence comes from Streptomyces sp. NPDC056580, assembly GCF_042793175.1. Classification (NCBI taxonomy): domain Bacteria; kingdom Bacillati; phylum Actinomycetota; class Actinomycetes; order Kitasatosporales; family Streptomycetaceae; genus Streptomyces; species Streptomyces sp. NPDC056580. Next base: position 18,094 of record NZ_JBHTVE010000007.1, read on the forward strand.
AGCTGTCATCGTGTCTTCCGCATCCCAGAGCCGCTCGTGGGACGTTCACCGGCTGCCGTCTGCCGAGGGAAAAGCCTTCCTGGTCACCGGGGGTAACGCCGGGATCGGCTACTTCGTCGCGGAGCAGCTCGCCGCCACCGGCGCCGTCGTCGTACTCGGCAGCCGGGACCGCTCGAAGGCGGATGCCGCTCGGGCCTCTGTACGTTCGCGCGTCCCCGGCGCCGAGGTGCGGCATCTGCAACTCGACCTCGCCGACCTTTCGTCCCTGAAGACCGCCGTGGACAGGCTGGAGTGCGATCGCCTCGATGCGGTGGTCCACAACGCGGGGGGCGCGCTGGACGACCCGCCGCGTCAGGTGACCAGGGACGGCCACGAGCTGATGTTCGGCACCAACCACCTCGGCCACTTCGCGCTGACCCAGTGGCTGGCCCCCCTGCTGTCCGCGGCGCCGGCGGCCCGCGTCGTCACGGTGGGGGAGCTTCGCGGCGCGGTCCGAACGACTGGATCTCGGCGATCTGCAGTCGACCCGGGACTACCGGCCCAAGCGCACCTACGGCCGGTCGAAGCTGGCGCAGATGTCCTTCGGCTTCGAACTCGACCGCCGCCTGCGTGCCGTCGGCAGCACGGTGCTCAGCGTGGTGGCCCACCCCGGCGGCGCGCTGGACTCCCTCACCCCGTCCCGCCCGCCGGTGAGTGCGACGACCGCCGGCGAGCGGCTACGCGCCTTGCCGTCCGCGCTCCTGGTGCAGGGCAAGGACGCCGGCGCATGGCCCATCGCCCGTGCCGTCCTCGACTCGCAGGTGCGGGGAGGGCAGTTGTGGGGGCCGAGGGTCTTCGGCCTGCGCGGCGAACCCCGGTGTGAGCCCGTCCCCTCTCACATGGCCGACCCGGCCGTCGCCGCTCGGCTGTGGGCCGCCAGCGCAGAGCTGGCCCGCACCGATCCTCACCTCGGCTTTCGGTAGTCGCGAGCCCCACCTGGGGCCCCGAAGCGGAGGCCCGGCGCCGACCGCTGTCTGCGCGCGGGCTGATGCTCGCGGTCAGGCGGGCGGCGCCGTACGGGCGTCGGGGGTCATTCGGCAGGGGTGGGGGAACGAAGGCCGGCGTCCAGCATGCGGATCAGCTCGCCAACCCGTCCACCGCCGGCGGGTGCCGCTGGGAAGCGTTTGAGCACCTCCACAACGACCGGTGTCGCGCGGCGCACCGCTCGCTCGACGTGGTCGGCGGCGATCGCCGGATCGTGGCCCGCCACGAGTTCGGCCGCTCTGGCCGCGTGGGCACCGGCTCCCAGAATGTGCTTGACCTGCGTGGCCTTGGCCAGTGGATGCAAGTAGGCGGCGCCTGCGGCGGACATCGCCGCCCGAGCTGCCTCGCTCGCGGCCGCAGTGTCCGCGGCCTTGGCTGCCCTGAGGGCCGCCCATGCCGTGTCGCGCAAGGACTTCCCTCGCCCACCACCCCGAGCGAACTCCCAGGCGGCACCGACAGCGTCCCGAGGTCGCGAGTCGTCGGGCTGGTCGGCCTCGAACACCTCGAGCACCACCTCCGCGCACGCCGCGGCGAACGCGGTGAGCTCACGAAGGTCTTGCGTACTCAGCGCGATCCTGTCCTCGTCTCCTGCCATGAGTCCATCCTCGGCCATGGCGACGGGCCGGCGTCCGCTCGTGGAGCGGCGCGAGAATCCCTTTGGCGGACCGGCGCGACCGCTGCTACCTTTCCGTAGGCCGTGCTGGAGAACGAGGAGGTGGTACCCGTGAACACAGTTTCGACATGGGTGCTCCCCTCCGGGGTCACGGTCGGGCGACGGGTCGTCCGGGAGCGCCGTTCCTGAGCACTCCCGAAAGGCACGACCGTGCACTTCACTTCTGAACGGCGTCTCGAAGACGGCGTCCTCGAGCGCGAATTCACCCTCGACGACATCCCCGGCATCCTGTGGACGCCCGCGTCCGCGCCGGCGCCGCTGATCCTCATCGGCCACCCCCCGCTCGCACTGCGCAGGATGTACCCCCGGCTGGCCGGCCGGGCCCGGTACTACGCGACGCGGTACGGCTTCGCCGCGGCCACCATCGAACTCCCCGGGAGCGGTGAACGCCCCCGCTGGGACGCCGTCGAGCAGGCCCGCGCCGATCTGCGCCGGGCGATGGGGGCCGGCGAGCCGGTCGGCGACGAGATCGTCGACGCGCTCGTCCTCCCGTTGGTCGAGAAGGCGGTACCGGAATGGCAGGCCGCCCTGGACGCCCTGCTGCCGCTGCCCGAGCTCGGCGGCCCGGTCGGGTACGAGGGAGGAGTGATCTCCATCGGTATCCGCCTCGCGGTGGTCGAGCCGCGCATCGTGGCCGCCGGGTTCTTCGCCGGCAGTCTCGTACCTGCCGCCATGTTCGAGGAGGCCCGTCAGGTCACCATCCCGCTGCAGGTCCTGCTGCAGTGGGACGATGAGGGAAACGACCGGCAGGCGGCCCTGGACCTGTTCGACGCCTTCGGCTCCAAGGAGAAGACCCTGCACGCCAACCTCGGCGGCCACACCGGCGTCCCGCAGTTCGAACTCGACGCCGGGGCCCGGTTCTTCGCCCGCCACCTGATCTGAGACCGGGCCGTCAGGCCGCCGGCGGACGGTGAACCGCGTCGGCCGAGCGCCGCCCGCCGTAGGCGGATCCCGGCGCTCCCGCCTGTTCACACCGCGGGCCCGCGCGCTGTTCACACCGCGGGCCCGCGCCGATTTCGGCACGGGCCCGCAAAGCCCTTTTCTACACCGGGTTCTGCTCGTAGTCGTCCCCGTAACTGGTCTCCAGGATCACGCCGGCCGTAGGGGTCCAGGTCAGGTACATTCCGTGCTGAAACTTATTCGACCGGTGGTTCGAGGGTCCGTGTTCGTCCGAGGTCGGATAGCCGACCTGGCTGCGTTCCCAGCCCATGCTCGCCCACTTGTCGCGAATCGCACCGTGCACTTCCCAAGCCCCCGTTTCCGGGGTCCAGTAGATCGAACCGTTCTCGAAGTGGTTGTAGCGGCCGACCCCGTCCGGAGTTCCCGTCTCGTCCGTGATCGGATAACCCAGGAACCTCTCGGCGCCCAACCAGGCCCAGTGGTCTCGGATGGCTCCGTGCACCTCGTGGGCCCCCGTCTGCGGTGACCAGTCGATCGTGCCGTGTTCGAAGTCGCGCGAGCGCCCGCGCCCGTCGGGGTTCGCGCCCTCGGCCGTGCCGGCACCGGCGTCCACCGGTGCCCCGATCCAAGGGATCGTGGCCCACTTCTCGTCTATGGCAGTCATGTGCTTCGACCCTTTCGCTGGTCTCTTTCCAGGAGAGATCCCATCCCAGGAGCGGCAAGACGACGAGCTCAATGCCATTCGGCCGGAACGGCCGAGCTTCCTCGATCGGCAACTGGGGGACGTTCGTGATTCATCCCGCGCACGCTTCTCACAACGAGGCAAACGCCGACGACATTTAGGGCATTGGATACCTTCAGTATCGCCCATTTGAGCGAATCGGCAACCGCGGCGTCGAGGCCGAGGCCGATGCTCGACAGGGCCAGAATGCACATTATGTCCTGCTCGCACGTTCGTCTGTCGTAGGACTGGTCGTTGGGCGGCAACAGCACTGCGGCGAACTGCTCAGGGTGCTCGACGGCGAACCATTCGTCGCCCGTGCGGTCACCGCCGGTCCCCACCGGCCGGTTGAACGGCTTCCCCGGAGCGGCGGCGCAGGGCGTCTCGCCCTCCCGCGCGGTCCGTCTCGCGCCATTCGGGCCACAGCCCGGCGACGGCTGTCGGCAGACCTCTGGCCCTGGCCGCAGCAGGACGCGGCAGATGCGGGTTCCGTGACGGAGGGGCCTGGTCGCGTTCGCGTGCACCATCGCGTCGGCCCGACCCCACACCGTCGTGAAACGCCGCATACGCTGGAAGTACGCGCCGCCCTCACGAACCAGGGAGTCGTGTCGTGACCCGCACCCATCGCTTTCACCTAGAGGTGGAAGGTCACTCCGTCACCGTGCAGACACGCCATGCCGCACGCGAGACCGAGCTGCTCGTGGACGGCAAGGTGGTCGGCTACCAGCATGCTCACGCCGGACACCATGAACACACGACCACGCTCGCTGCCGAGCTGCCCGGGGATCCGCCCCAGCTGTTCCGCATCACCCTGCGATCCGGTGATACTCCCGAGCGTGCGGGCGACTGCGTGCTGGAGTTGGCCGGACGCCGGCACCCTGTGCCCGAGATGCCACTGACCCAGTCGGACACCACCCCGTCCGGCATGGCTCGGCCCTCATGGCGTCCGGTGCGCAGGCTTCTGCGGAGGCTCCTGCGACACACGCACCGCCGGTGACGTCGGCGCGCGTGCCGCCGGCTCTGCGGTGAGACTGGGAGTGGCAGAAGGAGGCCCGAATGAGCCAGATGGCGCTTTGCGTCCGCTTCACACTGCGTGACGGTGCAGGGGAAGAGTTCGACGAGCTGGTCCGGGAGGCCACCGCGGCAGTCCTCGAACACGAGCCGGGCACCCTGGTGTACGCCTGCAGCGAGGTCGAAGGAGCGCCGAACCAGCGCCTCTTCTTCGAGCTGTACGCCGACCGCGCCGCCTTCGAGGAACACGGACGTCAGCCCCACGTCCGTCACTTGCTCAGTGAGAGCAAGAAATACGCGGAGAACACAGAGATCGACCACCTCCGGCCCTACGCCGGCAAGTACCCCTCCCAGCCCGCATAGCGGTACGTGCCGGCGCCGACTGTGCCGCTTGGTCACGAATCGTATGGTCAGGGAGCAGCCCGGGACCGAACCACCCGAGTGGTGCAGTCACGAGGAGCAGCCATGGCCACGACGTACGATCCTCGCCACACGACCGTCCTGCTGGTCGACCCCTACAACGACTTCCTCTCGGAGGGCGGCAAGGTCTGGCCCCGTCTGGAGCCCGTGGCCCATGATGTCGGTCTTCTGAGCCACCTGCGGTCCGTGATCGACGCCGCCCGGGAGAGCGACGTGCGCGTGGTGTTCGTACCGCACCGCCGCTGGGAGCCGGGCGACTACGAGACGTGGGACCATCCGACACCCTCGCAGCGGAAGATCCAGGAGGTCCACCACTTCGCCCGGGGCTCCTGGGGCGGTGAGTTCCACCCTGACTTCCAGCCGCGGCCGGGCGAGATCGTCGTGCAGGAGCACTGGGGGTCGAGCGGGTTCGCCAACACGGACCTGGACATGCAGCTCAAGCAGCACGGCATCAGCCACGTCGTTCTCGTCGGCGTCCTGGCCAACACCTGCGTCGAGGCAACCGGCCGTTTCGCCATGGAACTCGGTTACCACGTCACGCTCGTGACCGACGCCACCGCGGCCCTCAGTCCCGAGATGATGCACGCCGCTCACCGACTCAACGGTCCCACCTACGCCCAGGCCATCGTCACCGCGGACCAACTCGTCACCGCACTCGACGGCTCGCGGTGATCACCGTCGGAGACAGCTCGCTGCCGCGGACGCAGGACGCGGAACCCTCTCGACGCGGACGTCGCCGAACATGCCGGCTGGAGCGGGTCACGGTGTGCCGCCGCTGCCCTTGGCCCTGCCACCGGTGAGCTGACCCACCAGCATGACGACGACGCCGGCCAGGAGTACCGCGGCGCCGATCAGCGTTCCCAGCGGCCGAGCGTCGGAATCGCTGATCATCAGACCGAAGACCAGCTGCCAGCACAGTGCGAAGGCCACCACCAGCTGCCCCCAGCCGTAGAGCCGCGGGGCCCGGACATGGCGCCGGTTCATGGGGAGCACCCAGCCGCTGGTGACCGCCGCAAGGCCGGAGGCGGCTATGAGCAGGACGAGCAGGACAAGAGGCACTGCGAGGTACAGCTTCACGGTTTCTCCCCCGCCTACCTGGGCCACGGCCGACCACAACATGATCATGTCACCGGCAGCATCGCACGTCCACGGTCATGCGCCCAGACCCAGGGGATCTCCCGCCGAGGTCAGGCCGGACTCCTGATCCAAGCGACGAGCCGGGTCCACCAGCCGCCCTCGGCGTCCGGCCGGGCCGGTGCCCGCCTTGCTCGGGGTGTCGGCTCCTCCGTGCCGGCACTCGTGCGCGGCGTCGACTCGCACGTGCATCGCTGATGCGCCGGCACACCGGCGAGTACTTGTTCCACGTGTCTTCCGCAGCCCTCATAGGTCGCCTTCCGGCATGCCCTGCAGACAGCACGTCGGCACATGGTTTCCTCCGTTGAAGCAGACCCTGATGTACGGCTCAGTAATATCAACAGTTTCGTCACAACTGAAATTTACATTTCCACCACAACGAGCCTGCGAATGGGCACGGTCTCCACAAATCACCGGCCCCTGCGGCAACGGGACCGGCCGTGACGGCCATTCCAGCCTCCAATCCGACCTCACCATTGGTCGCCCTTATCCAACTATTGGGGACAGGAAGGCCTGAGTACCGCGTGGCACATCTCACCCAGCGAGGTCGACCGGTCACGTCGGCAGGTCCCCCTGAAGTTGCCCGGGGCACCGGCGCAGTGGTTCGATCACGCCCGGCCGAGAAAATGGAGCAGACGTTCCGCATTGACAGGCCGTCACCGCGCCATTTTGGGATCGTCGGCCTGGCGCGGCGAGGGCATGGAACCGAGAACGGGCAAACCGCTCAGTCGAACGGGTGGTGTGTGCCAGTAAGAAGGGAGCAACGTGAGTTGCTCGCACGCCGCAGGGTGTCCCCTTTTCCCCTTGCTCAGATCGAGCTTGCAAGGGTGGCGTGACTACTACTGCGACAGCGAGGATCACTGGCGCGGTTGCGCGCGCTACGAGATGTCACTCACCGGGGAGCGCGTGCCGATCAGCCTGCTGCCCAACGGAGCCGTCGCGCGGCACCTCGAGGACGCGGCCACCGACACGGGCCGGTCCGGCGCGGTCGACCCCCGGCAGGGGCAACCGCAGGCCCCGCCGCCCCAGCAGCGTCCGTGGTCACCGGAGAGCACTCCCTGGTCGCAGCCCGAACCGGCGCTGCCACCACAGGCATCTGGACCCGCGGCCGCAGCTTCGGAGACCGGGAATTGGTTCGGGCCGGCGTCCGCACCGATCCCCGTCTCGCTACACCGGCCGTCACCGTCTCCGCAGCTGCCCCAGCCTGAGGACCGCCCGTCCCGGAGTGCGCGGCAAGGAACCGGCCCGAAGCGCGGCTTGTGGGCCCGCTTCACCGAATGGATGGGAGGCCCCGCATGAGCGGCTACTGGCCCTGGTGGGCCGGCGCTGCCGGGCTCGCCTTGATCACCATCAACTACGCCCTCACCACGGACCGGTCCTTCGGGGTGTCGTCCGCGTGGGACCGTGTGCTGCACTGGCGCAGGGAGCGGCACCTGGAGAAGATGGACGAGGAGTTCACCGACGACCGTGCTCTGGCGGAAGCCCTCGCCGCCGCCACGGCGGAGCACTTCGGCACCAGCCCGGGCGCGCCCGCGGTGCCGCCGGGTGCGTACGGGTCGTCACAGCCACTCGCAGCGGACGCCGAGCCGACGGCGAATGAGGACATCCCGGCCGCCGCGCCGGGCCCAGCCCCGTTGGTCACCCAGGCCGCCCTGCTGGTGTCGATCTTCGTCGGCGGACTGATCGCCGCGCTCACCTCCGGCCGGTTCCACCTCCGCTTCGACATGGGCCCGGGTTTTCGCAGTGTGGTCACCGCCGATCCGATCACCATGCTCGTCCTGCTGTTCGTCGGTGGCGTGCTCGTCGGCTTCGGCACTCGGCTGGCCGGCGGATGCAGCTCCGGTCACGGACTCAACGGCTGCGGCCGCCTGCGCCCGGTCAGCCTCGTCGCGACCGCCGTGTTCTTCGGTACCGCCGTCGCGGTGTCGTTCCTGCTGTGGAAGGTGATCTGATGCGTACTCGGGGCGCGATCCTGCTGGCCAACATCATCACCGGACTGGCTCTCGGCTTCACGGTCTCCAACATCGGCTTCGGCGACTACAGCGAACTGAACCGCATGTTCACCTTCCAGGACACGCGCATGCTCTTCTCCTTCGCCGGCGCCGTCGGGATCATCGTGTGCGCGTTCGCTCTGCTGCGGATCCGCCGCACCCCAGGGCGCATCCACGCCGGGGTGATCCCGGGCGCCGTGCTGTTCGGCACGGGCTGGGCGATCTCCGGCGGGTGCCCGGCGATTCCGATCATCCAGGTCGCCGGCGGATACCTTCCCGCCTTGGTCACCATCTTCGGCGTCACCGTCGGCATCAGGCTGTGCCGCTGGGCCAACGCCCGCTACTTCCACCTCGACCGCGGTTCCTGCGGACTGTGACCAGGACACCGTGACCACTCCCCTGCCGCTGCGGCGGCGGGCGGAGGACTGGCAGGGGTGGCGCGGAGCCTGTTGTGCCGCGTTCGGGCACGGCTCAGTCGTCGGAGCGCTGTCCCTTGCCTTTCCCCCGTCGCTGTCCGTCCTTGCCTCCGTGGTTCCGGCCGTCATCGCGCTCCCGCCCGGGTGGCACGGTGACGGCCGAAGTGGCAGTGGCTGCGGCCGGGGACGGTGTCGGCGTCACGGGTACGGAGGTGACCGCGGCCGGGGTGACCGTCGCCGGGGCGGGCGAGGACGGCGCCGCGGGGGCGTCGTCGCCGGATCGCATCGACGCTCCCAGCGCCGCCGCGGCAGCGAAGAGCGCCAGGCCGATGCCGCAGACGGTGGCCCGGGTGGCCAGTCCGCGGCGGCCCCGCGGGCGGGAGTGCGTCGTGCCCCGGGATGGCCGGCGCGCTGGTCCGGAAGCGGAGGTCACGGGCGCCGCGGGCGTGCTCGTCGCACCGCGCGGGGCGGGCGGGGTCGGCGTCCGGTGAGAGCCGGCGAGCCAGTAGGCCGCCTGCTCGGCGGTGGGCCGGTGGGCCGGGTCCTTGGCGAGCAGGAGCAGCACGTAGTCGGAGAGCTGCTGCGGTATCCCCGGGCGCAGCCGGCTGGGCGGTGCCGGGATGGCGTCGACGTGCTGCTGCACCACGGCCAGCGAGGTCGCGCCGCGGAACGGAGGCCTGCCCGTCAGGAGTTCGTACAGCACACAGCCGAGGGAGTAGACGTCGGACGCGGGCTGGGCGGCGCGCCCGAGGGCGCGTTCGGGAGCGAGGTAGTCGGCGGTGCCGAGTATCCTCCCGGTGGCGGTCAGCGTGCTGGCCGCCTCGTCGGCGAAGCGGGCGATCCCGAAGTCGGCGATCTTCGCTGTGCGGTCCGCGCTCAGCATCACGTTGGCGGGCTTGATGTCCCGGTGGATCACTCCGCGCTGGTGCGCCGCGGCCAGACCGGCTGCCGCCTGGGCGACGACGGCTGCCGCGTCCTGCGGGTCGAGTACCCCGCGCAGGGACCGTTCCTGGGCGAGGGTCCAGCCGTCGACGAGTTCCATGACCAGGTAGAACTGGTCGTGCTCGGAGCCGAAGTCGTACATGCCGACGACGTTGGGGTGGTTGAGCCGGCCCGCGGTCCGCGCCTCGAGACGAAAACGCTCGGCGTCCGCGGCCATCTCCTTGTGCAGCAGCTTGACCGCCACGAGGCGTCCCAGGAGCTGGTCGGCGGCCCGCCACACCTCCCCCATCGCCCCACGCCCCAGCCGTTCCTGCAACTGATAGCGGCCCGCCAGCAGCCCTTGCACACCCACCCCGATCAACAACGACGCTCGTACTTCCGCGGCCCCCGCCCCAAGCCTTCGCACGCCTCCGCTACGGGGCGGACAGGGCAGGCCCGGTTACGGGGGGAAACCAGGCCTGCCCCTTGGGCGCCCGTTTGCCCTCCCCCGGAGGCTGGGCGCCACGACCCCGCCCGGGGTCACTCAGATCAGCGTGCGACCCGACAGGAGTGTCACAGGGTGACGGGGATGATTGCAAGATCAACACCTCCATGGAGACGCGCACGGACAGCCGTCACAGCTCGAACACCGAGTGACACACGACACCTCCTGCGTTATCTCCGTCTCACCCGGGCATCACCCGATGCATACGGGGCAGCGATTCCGGATGAAGGCCTGGATGTGCCAGGATCACCGACATGGCTGAGGAAGAAGTGGCGGACATCAAGAAGGCCGAGCAGCCGGAGCAGTTGTCCATCGTGGCCACCGCCACCGACGGGATCCACGTGCTGGCCGTGGCCGGAGACATCGACCATCACACCGGTGTCGCGCTCAGCAGGGCCCTTGACCTCCCCCGCACGCCCCGCCCCCGGGTCGTGGTGGACCTGAGGCAGGTGGCCTTCATGGACTCCAGTGGCATCAACATCCTCATCGCCGCGCACCGCGCCCTCACGGAGGCCGGCGGCTGGCTCCGCCTGGCAAGCCCGACAGGTATGGTGCTGCGCACCCTGCAACTCGTCGGCGTAGACACCGTCATCGACTGCCGGGACACCCTCGACCAGGCGCTTGCCGACTGACCCCTCGCCCGCCGGCCGCGGAGAGAGGCAGGCTCCTGGCCGGCCCGCGCACGGGTCTCGGCGGGCGAAGGGTCGGCGGTGGACAGCCGGTCACTCGGACGGGTCGGTCTGGGGCCGTAGCTGCTGCCAGCAACGGTGGACGTGCTGCTCGGCCTCTCGTACGGCGTAAGAAGCGACCTCCTCCGACGGCACGACGACCAGTCGGCGCGTCCCGGACTCGGATGTCATGACACGCCGCGGAGGGCGGAAGAAGGGCGCGCCGCGGCTGCGGCCGGTGCGGTACAGGACCGCAGCTCGGGCGAAGAGGATCGCGGCGATGACTGCTGCGGCTGTCAGTGTGGTCGCCGCGTGCTGATGTGGCATGGGTGCGGGCTCCGTGTGGCGCGGGCGGTCGGCGTCACACCGCGCGGCGGCTGCCGGGCCGCCGGGTGAGAGCCGCACCGCGGACGCGGGAGCGACTGCGGCTGCACTGCCCGGCGGTGCCGGGGGCGTCGACACGCGCTCGTCGCACGGGCGTCGAGCCGGGGGTCGTCGTGGACGTGCCGGGAAGGCTCGTCGGTGTGTCGGTCGGCATGCGGGATCGCTCCAGAAACGGTCTGAGGGGCGGCGGCCCCGAAGACGGCGTGTTCCGGAGCCGACCCCAACGGTGCTGTCAGGGTTCGCCACGCGAGGGAGCACCGCGGCCGCTGGACGGAGTCGGCAGCCCGGGTCTTCCCGCTGGGCGCGCGCCTCCGGTCCGAAGCACAGACCTCACCTGCCCTCCCGCTGAACCTGCAAACCAGGCGCCCCCAGCACGCAGTGGGCGCCGGCTCATGGAAGCCGGAGGCAGGTGGTGTCGTCACCGGTGCTCTCGTCCCGGAGCGCGGTGAGGTGGTCGCCCGCACGGTCGGCGCAGCTCTGCGCTCGTGAGGGTGTGCCGGTCGCCGGTCGGCGAGGGGTAGGCCGTTACGGTCAGCGATCTGATCGGCGTCAGCCCTGAGCGATATCGGCGTCAGCCCGGAGTGATCTCGTCGACGTGGGTCTCCACCCACAGCCGAAGTTGCGCCAGCGGCTGTGCCACGCTGCGCCCGAGGTCCGTCAGCGCGTACTCCACGTGCAGCGGCACGGCGGGGTAGATCGTCCGGTCCACGAAGCCCTTCTCCTCCAAACGGCGTAGCGTCGAGGTGAGCACCTTCGGACTGACGCCCTCCAAGCGCCGCTGCAGCGCCCCGAATCGTTGCGGCCCCTCCTCCATCGCTCCGATGGCGAGCGCCGACCACTTGTTGGCCAGCAGGTCCAGAACCTCGCGACACGGACACTGGGCCGCGTAGACGTCGTGGTGGTCGTGCCGTTCGGATGCACATGCCGTCACCATGGTCACGCCCTCTCTCGTGTTCGACTACGGCCATGCTTCCTTTTGGGAAGTAGCTGCCCTTGAAGGTTACTGCGTCCCTGGAGTTACGTTACGAGCGCAGTCACCAACAGCACTACCAGGAGCCAGGAAATGAGCGAAATACCTGCCACCATGCCCGCTGTCGCCTACCGCAAGAGCCTGCCCGTGGACGACGCCGAAAGCCTCGAAGACGTCACGCTGCCGGTACCGCAGCCCCGCCCCCGTGACCTGCTGGTGCGGGTCGAGGCCATCGCGGTCAACCCGGTCGACTACAAAGTGCGGCAGAACAACGACCCGGGCGGCGAGCCGAGGGTCCTCGGGTGGGACACGGCGGGCACGGTCGTCGCGGTCGGCGACGAGGTGGAGGAGTTCGAGGTCGGCGACGACGTCTTCTACGCCGGGGCCATCGACCGGCCCGGCTCCAACTCCCTCTTCCACGCCGTGGACGAGCGCATCGTCGGCCACAAGCCCGCCAGCCTCTCCTTCACCGAGGCGGCAGCGTTGCCGCTGACGTCGCTCACCGCGTGGGAGGGCCTCTTCGAGCACCTCGGTCTGCGCGAGGGAGCCCTTGAGAAGACCGGCACCTTGCTCGTCACCGCGGCTGCGGGCGGCGTCGGCGCGATGGTGGCCCAGCTGACACACGCGCTGACCAGCCTGACCGTGATCGGCACGGCCTCACGCCCGGAGACCACCGAGTTCGCCCGCCGTATGGGGGCCGCCCACATCGTCGATCACCGCGAGCCACTGGCCCCGCAGGTGGCCGAGGTGACCCCGGGCGGAGTCGACTACGTCTTCAGCACCGCCGGCACGGACAAGAACCTGGCCGCGTACGCGGACATCCTCAAGCCGCTCGGACGGGTCGTGGCCATCGACGACTTCGGTCCGATCGAGATCGGCCTGCTGAAGTCCAAGAGCATCTCCTTCCACTGGGAGTTCATGTTCACCCGCTCGCTCCACCAGACGCCCGACCTGGCGGTGCAGCGGCACATCCTGAACCAGATCGCCCGCCTGGCGGACGCCGGGATCATCACCACCACGGCCACCACCGACCTCGGCACGATCAACGCGGAGCACCTGCGCGAGGCCCACCGCATGCTGGAGTCGGGCAGGACGATCGGGAAGATAACCTTGACCGGCTTCTGAGCCTGCCCGCCCCATCCGGGAACCGCGCGGACAACGACTCCGACGACCGCGCCTGCGGTGGCACCGGACGCACGGACCCACCACCGCGGCGCGACCCGCGGACATCGCGAGGACGCGCCGGCCCCCGCCGGGGGGTCGGTCCCCCGTGTACGCACCTTCACGCCGGTGCCGCCCGGCAAACGCCCGCCGATGGACGGCGAGGGCAGACGGCGTGTCACCGTAGGCCGGTCAGTGCCGACGGCCTGGGCCGGTGGTTGCCCCGGTGCGCGGTCTCGGGGCCAGTGCCGCGCGCAGCGCCGGGGTGAGGATGCGCCGGGTCTCGGACGGGGTGAGGCCGGCGGAAGTGGGGAGGGGGTTGACATAGCGGGTGTAGATGAGGCCGCCGAGGACGGTCACCACGGCCGTGGCCCGGGCGGTCGCGTCGAAGCCGCCGAGAAATTCAGCGAGCGGGGCCAACAGCTCGTGCTCCAGGTACTCGCGGATCACCTCTGCGGCCGCGTCGCCATGACCGGTGAGCCGTCGGAAGTCGGCGTCCTCCCAGAGGTTCGTCAGCGCGTCGATCAGGCGGCCGGGGAGGGTGGCCGGGTCGCCGCCGAGGACGGCGTCCACTGCCAGTGCGCTGGCGCATTGGAACTGCATGACCTCTGCGAACAGGCCCTTCTTCGAGCCGAAGTGGTAGGCGATCAGCGCCGAGTCGACCCCGGCAGCCCCGGCGACCGCGCGCACCGTGGTGCCCTGGTAGCCGCGCTCCAGGAACAGCGCGCGGGCCGCCGAGACGATCGACTCGCGGGTCGGCGGGTTGCCGCGGGGGCGGCCTCGGGTCCGGGCGGCGGCTGGAGCTTGGTTATTCATCGGCGTTGAGCCTGCTTCTTGTGGTCGGCACCGTCAAGGGCGTCCCGCGAACCCCACGAAGGAATGACCCGACACCATGCGCATCGCAGTCTTCGGCGCCAACGGACCGACTGGCCGCCACCTCACCGACCAGGCCCTCGCCGCCGGCCACGAGGTCGTCGCCGTAACCCGCCGCCCCGGCTCCCTCACCGAGCGGCCCGGCCTCACTGTGGCCGTCGCCGACGCCACCGACCATGCGGCCGTCACCGCCGCGATCGGCGGAACCGACGCCGTCCTGTCCGCGCTGGGTGCGCGCTTCAGCAAGGACACGATCACCACTTACTCGGCGAGTGCCACGGCCATCACGGGGGCCATGGCACGCCATGGCGTCAAACGGCTGCTCACCGTCAGCTCAAGCATCGCCGACCCGCACTGGCGCCCCACCGGAGCGCACTTCTTCAACCTCGTGCTCGACCCCTTGGTGAACCGACGCCTCGGCCGCACCCTTCATGAGGACATGCGCCGCATGGAGACCCTGATCCGCCGAACGGACCTCGACTGGACCCTCGTCCGACCCTCCGGCCTCTTCGACCATCCCACCGTAACGGCCTACCGCACCGCCGAGACCAGCGCCGACGGCGTGTTCACCGCCCGCCCCGACCTGGCCGCGAGCATGCTGCGCGAGCTGGAGGAGCGACGGTACGTCCGCACGGCCATGGGTGTCATCACCACGGCTGTGAAACCGAACGTCGCCAAGCTGATCTGGAACGAGGGCGTGAAGAAGAAGTGAGCCGGGCGGCAGTCGAACTCCCGTCCCGGGTGCGGGTCTTCCTCACATACGCGTGCACGGCCACCGTCACCACCCTGCGCCCCGACCGCACCCCGCACGTCACCCCGGTCCGCTTCACCTTCGACCCGGCCTCGGCTCTGGCCCGGGTGACCACTCGGGCGGGGGCCCGCAAGGCCCGGAACGTGGCCGCGGGCGGACCGGCGGCCCGTGTCCCGCTCTGCCAGGCGGACGGCTCGCGCCGGGTCACCCTCGAAGGCCGGGCCGCAGTCACCGACGAACCCGGACGCCTGGCCGAGGCCGTCCGCCGCTACAGCGCCCCCTACGGCACTCTCCCGCCCGGCCCGCTGGACCTGGTCGTCATCGAGATCGCCGTCGACCGCGTGCTGAGCCGCAACCTCTGAAGCTTCTGCAGGGAGGTCCAAGGGCATCGCGATATCTGCCCTCCGCGTTGGAGCAGCAGCGGGCGACGTGGCTGTAGATGGACAGCACACCGCGCTGCAGCAGCGTGATCCCCCGGGCACACGGAAACGCCAGGCGGCTGCCGGTAGGCTGCGGCGGTGCGCACGGTCGAGCTCCTATTGGACGAAGCGGCAGAGCTGGCGGTCCGGAAGGCCTGGCGGCGGCTCGCGGACGCCGGCCTGCCCAGCCAGGCGCGCCATCGCTCACCGACCAACAGCCCGCACCTCACCCTGGCCGCCTGCCCGGAGCTGACCGCCCCGATCCGCTGGGAGCTCGGCGGGGTGGCCGCCGCTCTGCCGCTGCCGGTGCGGTTCACCGGCGTGGTCCGCTTCGAGCGGCCGACCTCGGTTCTGGCCTGGGCGCTGGAACTGGACGTCGCGCTGGTCGACTTGCATCGCCGGGTGTGGGAGGCCGTGGCCTCGGACAGCCCTCCCGAGACCCTCAACCCCTTCCACGAGCCCGGGCGCTGGAGCCCGCACGTCACCCTCGGCCGCACCCGGCGCGCCGGCGCCTTCACCGGCCGGCGAATCCCCGAACTGCTCCCAGCTCCACCGCTGTCGGTCCGTCTCACCACTCTGCGCAGCTACGACACCGGGACCGGCGCTTTGGAGGTGCTGGAGCCTCGGCCCTGAGTGCGACGCAGGGTGACCGCCGCCTCCAGGCGTCGCTCGACGCTTACCCCTTCCACGGCACGGTCGCCGTCGCCTCGATCCGGCTCTGGCTCTGGCTCTGGCTCTGGCTCTGGCTCCGCCCATGATCTCCGCCGGTCCTAGTCGCCGGTCGTGCCGTCGAGCATCTCGCGCAGGATGTCCAGGTGGCCGTTGTGGCGGGCCGTCTCCTCGATGAGGTGGAGGAGGATCCAGCGCAGGTCGACGTGGAGGCCGTCGCGGACGGCTCTCTGGGCCTGCTCGTCCAGGCTGGTCCCGGCGACCAGTTCTCGGTAGCGGGCGCTCTGTTCAGCGTATTCGTGGAGCAACTGCGTGAGCGGGAAGTCGACGGCGATACGCATCTCGCGGTCCGGGTCCTCCTCGGTCCAGGGGCCCCGGTCCTCCTCCCCGAGGAAGACCACTTGGAACCAGTGGTACTCGACCCAGCGGAGGTGGTTGACCACTCCGCTCATGGTCATCAGCGGTGAGCCCGGCAGAAGCGCCTTGCGGGCGTTCTCCGCGGAGACGCCATCGCACTTGGCGCGGGCGGTGTCACGTACGTAGTCGAGGAACGTGGTGAGCTGGGTGCGCTCGTCCCACGCGCGCGGCGTGTCATCGATTCTGGTCATCGCGTGAAGCGTCCCTGATCACCACGACCGATGTCGAGGCGATTATCGACGGGCCGGCCCTGCTCTACCCGACTCCTTGTCCGGCGGTCGCCACAGCGGTTCAGCGCCGGTGGGCCCGCCGGGCACGGTAATAGCCGGCAGTCAGACGCTGTCGGGCGGGACGGGTGTCGCCTGGTGGTAGTACATCTGCCATCTCGCCCCCGCACCCTGCTTGCGCCAGAGCGAGCTCCGCCGGGCCCGGTTTCCCTCCCGGGTGGTCTCGTAGGTGAGGTGGACCAGTCCGGGTGCCAGCACGGCACCGGTGAAGTCAGAGGGCTCATAGCGTGGACCGCTTTCCGGCGCACCGTCCAACTCGGGCAGCGCGGCCAGCATCTCGTCATACGTCCACCGCCGCCCCGAAGCGCCGACTTCGACGAAGTCCGGGTCCAGCAGTTGTCGGGCGAGGGATCGTGAACTGCGCACACTGGGATCCATGAGGCGCAGCTCGCCTGCGATGGCTTCGCGCACTTCATCTGTCTCTCGGCTCATGCGAGCATCTTCACTCAAGCGACCAGGCCCCCTGCAAACGGGTCACCGCGCACAGCCCACGGCACGGCCTCCGTGACTGCCCGTCCCTCCCCACGGCCCGCGGGGTACCAGCCCGTGCCGGTCCCGGGGTACTCCGGCCGGCGTGGAGGCACTCACTCGGGCCGGCCGCAGCCGTTGCGCCGGGCGGCCGGTACGACCGGCGCCAACGACCTGTTCGAACGCCGTGGCGAGGACGCCGTGTCCGTCCGTACTACGGACACCCGTCGGTCCATTATGAGAGGAAAGCCCCGATTCCCCTGGAGGCCTTGCATGCACCGTGAGGGTTTTCCTGCCCCGTCATACCGTCCATCGACGTGATGCCGGTCTCCGCAATCGGCAAGGTCGACCGCGACTCCTTGGCCAAGCTCTGCGCCTGCGCGTCGACGCCGGCGCGCCGACGGGTTCGGGTACTGGCGAGCGGCAGCGGGCGATGACCACGACACGGACCGGCGGTGGCCTGGAGTAGCGGGACCTGACGGAGGCGCCCGGCCACGCCGGCCGTGTGCGGTGGACGGCGACGGCCGCGGTCTCCCGCGATCAGGGGGTCAGCAGGGGAAGGTGCCGCTGTAGAGGGCGTGTCCGTAGGAGGAGCTTCCGGAGCCGAAGCCGTAGACGCCGTCGTCGCTCCAGACCGCTTCGCGCGCCCCGTTGACGCAGGTCGACGTGGGCGCGATCGCGAAGCCCTCCAGGTTGTCGACCGGCATGACGGCCGGGTTCGTGTAGGTCACGTCCGGCACGATCGTGCCGGCGGCGCTGACCTTCAGGAAGGTATGCGTCTCGCCGCAGGTGTTGTCGCAGGTCGCGACGATGCGCTGGGTGCCGGCGTCGAACGTCACGTCCATGACGGACGTCTTGCCGGTCGAGACGGTGCCGAACGTGGTGAACGTGCCGTCGGAGTTCAGGCCGTAGACGTGCAGCGTGCCGTCCCACTCCAGGCCGGCGAAGTACAGTCCCGATCCGTGCAGCGGGTAGTTCGCCGGGTCGTAGGCGGCCCCGGTGCGCGGGTCGACCCAGCGGTTCGCGGTCAGCCAGCTGTCGGGCACGTAGCCGACGCCCTCGAACCCGAGGTTGGCGTCGTCCTTGCTGCCGGTGTCGAGCTGGGGGAACTGCGACGTCATGTCCCACTGGTGGACCGGTGTCAGTGTCGAGCCGGTCGCGGCCGGGTCGAACTCCATGATCGTGTCCTTGGGAACCGTGTTGTCGGCGTTGTCACGCTCGGACGTCACGTAGATGTGGCCGTTGCCGCCGACCGTCACTCCCTCGGAGTCACCAGCTTGTCCGAGTCACCGAGCCCCTTGGGCGAGTCGAAGGTGACGAACCCGCCGGCTGGGATCGTGGTGGCGGACGGGGTGAACGACTGCGGCGAGAAGCCGTCGTCGGACATCTTCCAGCCGCTGAGGCTCACCGCGGTGGAGCCGGTGTTGTACAGCTCCACGGTGTCATTGTTCGAGGAGGTGACCTCGTTGATGCGAACGTTCTGATAGCCGACCGGGTCGGCGGCAGCCGCCGACTGGGCGGCAAGCAGCCCGGTGGCGACCAGTCCTGAGAACGTCAAGGCCGCGGCGCATAACGAGGTGACGCCGACGCGTGATTCTGAAGTAGGCACGAGGCGGAACTCTGGTGACACGAGGTTGAAACAGCGTGTACTCCGCCTGAATGCAACCCGCTGACCACCGGAACGCCAGGCTCGCATCGCCGCCGCACGCCCCCGGAGCCGGCCCGCCGCACGCCCCCGAAGCCGGCCGGCATGCCGATCGTGCCCGGCCCGCCGCGCCCTCGACCAGCTTGCCCTGGTCGTCGACACCGCAGGTGCCGACCAGCTGACCGCCCCGGCGAGTGGAAGGCTTGGGACATGGCCTTGCGACCATGGAGAGACTTCCGGCGTTCCTGGCAGCCGGGTCACGCACCCGCGCTGATGGTGATCCCTCTCGGGCTGATCGGCACGGTCTGTGCGGTGGACCTGCTGACTCCGCCGCACATTCACCTCGGCCCCCTGCTGGTTGCGGCACCGGCGATCACGGTGGCGTTCGCCGGCGCCCGCGTGACCGCGCTGATGGGAGTGGTCGCGGTGGCGGGCCAGGTGCTGATCGGCACGCTGAGAGAGAGCCTGGCCACCGCCAACATCCAGGCGCAGATCATCGCTCTGATCGTCGTCTCCGTCGTCTGTGTCACCATCTGCGTGGTACGCGATCGACGCGAACGCCAGTTGCACCAGGTCCGGTCCGTCGCCGAGGCCGCGCAGAGCGTGCTGCTGCGGCCACTGCCCGCCCGCACCGGCTCGCTGCGGATCGCCGGCCTGTACATCCCCGCGGAGGAGGAAGCCGACCTGGGCGGAGACCTGTACGCGGCCGCACGGACCGCCCACCACAGCACCCGGCTCCTCATCGGTGATGTACGCGGCAACGGCCTGGCCGCGATCAGCAACGCCGCCCTGCTGCTCGGCGCCTTCCGGGCAGCCGCCCACCGGCAGGCCACGCTGCCCCGCCTCGCCGTCCACCTGGACGCCGCGTTCCGCTGGGACACCAGCCAGTGGCGATCACCGACGGAGCGGGACACCGACGAGGACTTCGCCACCGCGATCCTGCTCGACGTCCCCGATCACGAGCCGGTCGTCCACCTCATCAACTGCGGCCACCCACCGCCGCTCCTCCTGAGCGGAACCCACGTCACCCCACTCACGCCCGACGCGAGCCACCTTCCGATCGGACTCGGCGGCTCCTTCGGCATCGCCGCCTACGACGTGCAGACGTTCCCGTTCGAGGCCGGCGACCTGCTGCTCCTCTACACCGACGGCGTCATCGAGGCGCGCGACCCCGAGGGCCGCTTCTACCCGTTCCCCGAACGGGCGCCCGAGTGGACCAAGGACGACCCCGACGAACTCCTGCGCGCTCTCCACGACGACCTGCTGGCCCACGTCCACGGCCGCCTCGGCGACGACGCGGCCGCAGTCGCGATCCGCCGCCTGGCCGTCTGATCCCCCTCTCCGCTCCCCGCACGATCCGGTCGCACCCGAGCTGGTCGTCCCCGGCCACTGCACCGGCTGGCGCGCCCAGCACACCTTCGCCGCGGCCCTCCCCGACGCATGGGTGCAGACGGGCGTCGGAACCACCTGCCCCCTCGGCGCCCCCGTCCAGGTGATGCCTCATCCCGACTCGCCCCGGAGACGAAGACGGCGCCGGCTGGGCCGCCGGCGCCGTCCGGCCCTGGTATGACGGCCGGCCGATTCGCCGAGGCTGGACGTCACCGGTTGCGCCGTCGTCGTGCGGGTCGCACGCTGCCCCCATGAATTCCAGCCCGGAAGCAGGCGTGCGGCCCATTCTGGTGACCGGTGCGGCGGGCAGCGTGGGGGCCGTCGGCAGGACTGTGGTCCTGGGTCTACGGCGTCGAGGCCTTCAGGTCCGGGCTCTGGTGCGCCGGGATGACGACCGCGCCCAGGCGCTGCGCGCGACGGGTGCCGAGGTCGTGGTCGGAGATCTGACGCGTGCCCGTGATGTCGCCGACGCCCTCGACGGCTGCGGTCGGATGTATTTCGGCATGGCCGTGTCGGCCCAGTATCTGCTGGCCGCCGTGACCACAGCGGCGGTCGCGCGCGCCTACGGAAGGCTGGAGGCACTCGTGAACATGTCGCAGCTGACCGTCGCCGAGATGGACGCCACCAGCGGCTCCGAGTCGCATCAGCACCGTCAGCAGTGGCTGGTCGAGCAGGTTCTCGACTGGTCGGGCCTGCCCGTGGTCCAGGTCAGGCCCACCGTCTTCATGGAGAACCCGCTCTTCCAGACCGTGTTCTCCTCGATCGCCGAGGACGGCGTCATCAGGTGGCCCTTCGGCAAGGCGAGAACATCCCCGATCGCGGCCGGTGACGTCGCCGCGGTCGTCGAGGAGGTACTCGCCGATCCGGCCGGGCATGTCGGCCGGACCTATGAGCTGACAGGTCCCCGATCACAGGACGTCGCCGCTCTGGCCGCGGAGATCTCCGATGCTCTGGGGCGCACAGTCGGCTACACCGACGTTCCGTTGCAGGAGTGGCTCGACGACGATCTCGGGGCGCTGGGACTGCCGGACCACGTCCTCCAGCACATCTCCACCATGGCTCGTCTACACGTGGCCGGCCGCTACGACCGCCAGGCAGACGGCATGGCCGAGGTCACCGGGCGGTCCGCTGCCGGAGTAGCCGATTTCGTCCACGCGAACCCCGAGCTGTTCACTCGCTGAAGCCGTTCGCCGCCGCGGGAGGGCCCGCGACGCCGTTCTCGGGCTGCGGGGTCGCTGTGACTGCTCACCACCTACTCACCGCCCGCTCACCACCCACGCGTTCCGGGCGCGCCCTTGAAGGGCCCCCGCACATCCTCGGTGACCCATCCGCCGTAGAAGTCTCCCTCCTGGGCCTGCACCTGTTGGCCGCCGACGAGGCAGCGGTCGACACGGCTCGCGTAGAAGGCGAAGTAGCCCTTCAGGACCGCGTACGCGGGCTCGGGGCTCGGGTAGCTCCATGCGGCCCGGCTTCGCACCGCGTCACCGACGATCAGATCCCAGTAACGAGCCCTGCCCTTCCATTCGCACCAGGTGTGGCCCTCGGTGAGGAACAGCAGATCCGAGCGGACGTCTTCCGGCGGGATGTAGAAGGTCGGAGGGTGACTGGTCTCCAGCACCCGGACGGCACGTCTTGTCTCGGCCACGACGTGGCCACCGCACTCGACACGGACGAGGCGGTCGTCCGGCAGCACGGCAGGCGGCCGCGGGTAGTCCCACACGGACTCGATCTCGCGATCGGTGAAGTCGGCCATACCGTCTCCTCGTGGTGCGCGGGGCACACTGTTCGCCGTGTGCATCTCCTCTTCCGCACATCACGGCGTTCCGGATGAGGAGCACCTCGGATTGGCCGGGTCAGCGGTGTCGAGGTGGCAGGAGCTTCTGGGTCCGCAGTGCGATGCGCCTCGCGGAAGTCCGTCGCGGCAGCACAGGCTGCCGGTGCTCAGTGACGGTACGCGGTGGTGGCGGTCTCTATGAAGGACCGGATCAACGGATTGGTGTCCCCCGCGTTCCACACCGCCACCACGCGGCTCGGTTCCATGTCGGTCAGCGGTACCACGGCCAGCTCAGCGGGCAGGTCGTGTCCGAGCGGGGCCAGGCCGACCGTGCCGTTCCACAGCACGGCCTGCAGGCATTCCTGGACGGCGCGCACCACCGGGCCCGCACGCGGCCGGCCACCGTTCCAGTACGACTGCCGGACGGGGTCGGTGCCCTCCAACTGCTTGATCGCCCGGCTCAGCGGCGGCTGACTCATGTGGACACCGGTCAGATCCAGAAGGGCGCCGGCGGGACCGTGTCGCCGCCGGCCACGGTAAGCCCCGTACCGGGAGAGCGACCGCTGAGCCAGGCGAGGAGGTCGGCCTGCCGTCCGCTGACCGTGGGACCGCCCGCCCCCAAGGCGTGAACGAGGCCGGTGTCGGTCGCCTGCAGACACAGCGGTGGCGTCTCCGGCCGCCGGGCAAGTGCCTCGACGATGTCGCCGATGATCCACCGTGCGGCATCGGCCGGGATGTCCGAGAAGCCGTAGCCCACGTCCAGAGCGTCAACCGGCGGCCGGCTGCACGAGGTGTTCCACCGGCTGGGCATCACCTCGCGTCGGAGCTCAGCCGCGCGCTGCCGCCAACCAGCGATCCGGCGTCCCCCGGAACCGACCACGGCATGCCCACACCCATTTAGTTGACGCATCATCTAGTCCGAAGGGTGACCGCACGGTTGCGGCAGGTAGAAGAGGAGCGTCGCCATATGGACATCGGCAACACCGGCATCTGGAGTCCGGAGCTGCGTCTGCACCGTCTGCTCGACGCGTGGGGCGGGCAACCCACTCAGTGGGGCGGGTGACCCGCGGTGGGGCGCGGGCGGGAGCACTGCCGGGCGTCCTGCTGCCGGGCGCGAATCACGCGGGTCGGGAAGATGACTGAAGTGTCAACCTTCTCATAGGCTGGACACATGACGGAATCAACCCGATGGCTGACCCCGGTCGAGGAGCGTGCCTGGCGAGGTCTGCTGCGCATGCACGACCTGCTGGTCAGCCAGGCCGGTCGGTCGATGCAGAACTCCTTCGGGCTGTCCGCGACCGACTACAAGGTGCTGGCCGAGCTGACCCGGTCCGCCGACGACCGGTTGCGGGTGCTCGAACTCGCGAAGGTGCTGGGGTGGGAGAAGAGCAGGGTCTCCCACCACATCGCACGCATGGCCAAGCGCGGCCTCGTCGACCGGGAGGAGTGCGCCGACGACGGCCGTGGCGCTTACGTGAGAGTGACGCCGGCCGGGCGCGCGGCCCTGGAGAGCGCCGCGCCGCAACACGTCGAAGACGTCCGGCGCTTGTTCCTGGACCACCTCACCCCGGGCCAGACCGCCCTGCTGGCGGAGATCTCCGACTCGATCATCGCAAAGCTGGACCCCCAGCAGTGAGACGCGCGCCTGCCGCGCGGCCGCCCTCCGGGAGGACGACGCGCCCGGGTGTGTGAGCACCGGCGGCGAGCCGGTTTTCCCACCCGTTCCCCGACTCCCCCTCGAGTACCATCCGCCACCGTCGCTCCGGTGCGGCCGGCCCTGCGGAGGAGGCCGTGCGGCGAAGGGCCGATCCCGGCGCGCCGCACGACCGAATGTCGGCACGCCCCACTGATGCCGCTCGTCTCATGCCGCGTACTCGGTGATTCGACTGACGCCGGCGTATACCCATCACCCCCGCGAAGGCGCCCCCCACGGTTCCGGGCCGGGGAGAACGCGTTGGGTGGCAGAGCGCGCACGGGCCCGGCAGCAGACCCGGCTCACGTGTTGTCGGTATGTGCACTTCTGTGCACTTCCTACTCGACGGCCGCCGCCTGCCACGCACCCGGGCGCATGCCTGTCGCCTTGCGGAAGAACACCGAGAAGTTCGATGCGTCGGGGAAGCCGAGCGTGGCGGCGCAGCGAGCGGCGGTGAGGCGGTCGTGGGCGAGTAGTCGTTTGGCCTCCAGGGCGATCCGTTCGACGATGTACGCCTTCGCGGTGCGGCCGGTGGCCTGCTGCACCGCTCGTGAGAGGGTGCGGGGCGCGTATCCCAAGGTACGGGCGTAGTAGCCGGCGTCGTGGTGTTCCCGGAAGTGCGCTTCCACGCTGGAGCGGAACAACTGGAACACCGGGTTAGTGAACCGTGCTTGGGCGTGTGGCGGCGGCAGCCGGGCGATGAGCGCGGAGAGCAGGATCTGGGGCAGCTCCGTCGGGGCGTTCTCGGGTGGGGCGGACGCCTCCATGAGGAGATGGTCGCGCGCCGTTTCGACGAAGGGCCAGTCGGCGTCTGGGACCCTCCAGTGCGCGACGAGGTAAGGGGACGCGACGAGTTCCCGGGTGGCCTGAGTGACCGGCGCGGTCGGCACGAACAGCACGAGGTGCCCCGCCACATCGGCGATGTCGTCCCACCGGTGCACCGCGCCGGGTGGAATCCACACTGCGGACCGCTCCTGGAGCGGGTGGTGGAGGAAGTCCACCGTGACCGTGCCTTGCCCGGCGGCGACGACGGCTAGGACATGGAAGTCGGCGCGCTGCGTACCGCCGTCGTTCAGCTCGCGGAGGCGGTCGAACGTCATCGTCTCGACTGCGGCGGCGCGGTGCCCTGCGGGCTGGTAGCTCATCTGCCGGATCACGCTCACGAGTCCATTTTTCACCATGGGGTGACAAGTCACGCCGATGCGCCGCCCAGCTGCGAAGGGTTCGATGAACACAAAGGGCAATCACCCAGCACGCCGACCCGAAGAGACCATTGTGAACACGACCCAGCAGACGCATCTGCCCGCTTACGACCACCGGCCCGGGACCGGTCCGACCCTGGTGTTCCTGCACTACTGGGGTGGTTCCGCCCGCACCTGGGACCTCGTCGTCGGCCACCTCGCGGACCGTGACACGCTCACGCTCGACTTCCGCGGATGGAGTCGTTCGAGCGGCCTGCCCGGCCCCTACACGCTCGGTCAGCTCGCCGACGACACGCTCGCCGTGCTGGCCGACGCGGGGATCAGCGACTACGTGCTGGTGGGGCACTCGATGGGCGGCAAGGTCGCACAGATGGTCGCGGCCACCGGGCCCGCCGGTCTGCGCGGCATCGTCCTGGTCGGCTCCGGTCCGGCGAAGCCCGCCGCACAGATCACCGCCGAGTACCGGGAAGCTCTTTCCCACGCCTACGACTCCGCCGAGTCCGTCGCCGGAGCACGGGACCACATCCTCACCGCTACAGAGTTGTCCGCCTCGGTCAAGGCACAGATCGTGACCGACTCGCGGACCGTCACCGAAGCCGCCCGCACCGAGTGGCCGCTGCACGGCATCGCACAGGACATCACCGTGCACACGAGCATGGTCAGCGTTCCCGCCCTCGTGATCGCCGGAGAGAACGATCAGGTCGAGCCCGCCGATGTGCTCCGCTGCAACCTGGTGCCGTATCTTTCCCGAGCCGACTTCATGGTGATCCCACGCACCGGTCACCTGATCCCGCTGGAGGTCCCGGCCGAACTCATCGACGCAATCACGGCCTTCGCGCCGGCAGCCTGCCCCGCCGCGCGGCCCGACGACGGGCTTCACCCCTGATCACTCGCCTGACCCCCCTCATGCGTCGGGCTCGGATACGGCGTGTCAGAGGCGGCGGTCACGGATAACGCGGTCGGCGTCGATCCCGTGCCGAATCAGCCGTTCGGGAGTGTTCGGGAACGATCCGGACTCGTTCGAAGGCCGCTCCAGGGCCAGCACGTGCGGTACTTCACGCGATGGCCTCCAACGGGCGGCGATGGTCGGCCCATCGCCGCCCGCAGACCGGATCGGCCGGCAACTCGTGGCGATTCGAAGGGCATGGCGCCGGAGAGGTGCGCATTGGCGCCGGTTCATCGCGCGCACCCCTCAACGACCGTGCCGGTCGAGCGCGTCCTGCAGTCCGTCGAGGAAGACCTCCAGCGCGCCGGGGTAGGCGCTGGTGCTCATCGTCTGCGCCAGGGCGTGCGCGGACTCGGCGATGCGCGGGTATTCGTCGGCGGGCAGACGGGTGTAGGTCGCCTGCCAGGCCCCGCGGTCGGCCGCTTCGGCTTCCGCCGGCAGCGTGTGGGCGGCCGCGTCGATGGCGGCGAAGCCCAGCGTGAAGTCGATGAACCGGTGGTAGTAGTGGGCCGCGTCGTCCGGCCCGAAGCCGGCGTCGCGCAGGATGCCCAGACCGGTCTCCACCCCCCGCATCTCGTTGGGGCGGCGGGTGACCCGGGAGGCCGCCAGCACCGCGGCCTGAGGGTGGGCGGTGTACGTGCGGTGCAGCTCGAGCCCCACACAGCGCAGGTCACCGCGCCACTCTCCGGTGATCCGCACGTCCTTGAGACTCATTCCGATCAGTTCGTCCGCGACCGCGAGGATGAGGTCGTCGGTGCTGCGGAAGTAGCGGTACAGCGCCGACGGGTCGGCCCCCAGCGCGATGCCGAGGCGTCGCACGCCCAGCGCGTCGTGGCCGTGCTGGCTCAGCAAGCGGATCGCCGTCCGCACGATCAGCTCCTGGCTGAGCACCGTGCCCGTCCTCGTCGTGCGGCGCCGCCGTCCGGCCGCGAGTCGCCCGGGCGGAGTCGTGTCGTCCGTATCGCCGTAGGTGCTCATCCGGAGTCCGATCTGAGAAGGAACGAGTGGCAGACGTTCTTATGACAACGCGATTGACCTTAAAAGTCCAGGGCTGTTTGATGTGGCTCCACCAGCGCTACACGCCCGTGTCGGCCTGTGCCGACGGTGACGGCGCGGGGCCGGTCGGTACGGGCCGACCTGCCCGGCGGTCCGTCGACACAGCCGTGCCCCGACGGGTCCGGCGCACTGTCCGCCACGTCTTCTCCGCCACCCGGCGGCGGTCCGCGGACCGCCGCTTCCATGCCGCAGCACCTGCAGACCTACTCCTCCGCTCACGGACGCCGCGCGTGCGTCCCGCACCCCTGGACCGGTTGCCCATGGAACACAC
This sequence comes from Streptomyces sp. NPDC056580, assembly GCF_042793175.1. Lineage (NCBI taxonomy): Bacteria > Bacillati > Actinomycetota > Actinomycetes > Kitasatosporales > Streptomycetaceae > Streptomyces > Streptomyces sp. NPDC056580. The sequence goes on from NZ_JBHTVE010000007.1 coordinate 44,852, forward strand.
CAGTTCTTCCACTGAGTTGAAGAAATCGCTGGGAGTCGTGGACGGCGTCGTACTGGCTGCCTCCAGTACCGCCGCGACCACCAGCATCGGTATCGGCCTCGGGGTCCTCGCCTCGATCACGGGGCGGCGGACGCCACTCATCCTGCTCCTCGGCTTCCTGCCGATGCTCGGCATCGCCAGCGCCTACGCCCGTCTGAACAAGGCGGAACCCAACTGCGGTGCCGGATACGTGTGGGTCGGCCGGAGCATGGGCCCGTGGCTCGGGATGATCGCCGGCTGGGTCCCGCTCGCCGGTGGCGTCGTCTTCCTCGCCTACACCACGTCCGTGACCGGTTCCGTCCTGGTGCAGTGCGCCCACAAGGCCGGCGTCGACAGCCTCCTGGGCCGGCACCTGGACGCCAACTCCACCCTCCAGTGCACTTTGATCGGCCTGGTCGTCCTGGCCGCGGTCACCGTGACCGCCGTGACCGGCGTCCACAAGGCCACCCGGCTCCAGACCTGTCTGCTCGTCTTCGAGTACGCCGTGCTGCTGGTCTTCTGCTGCTGGGGACTGTTCGCGGGCGACCAGCCCTTCTCGCTGTCCTGGTTCAACCCCTTCGCCTTCGGCTCGCCCGCCGCCCTGGCCCAGGGCCTGGTCCTGGCGGTCTTCTTCTACTGGGGCTGGGACGCCGCGTTCTCGGTGACCGAGGAGACGGAGCGGGCCGGTGACGCGGCCCGGGGCAGCTACATCGCCCTGTTCACCATGCTCGGCCTGTTCCTCCTGGGCGCTGTCGCCTTCCAGCGGGTCATGGCCACCCCCGAGATGAGCGAGACCGGCGCCCAGGGACTGACCTACTACGCCTCCCGGCTCGCCGACGAGCCCTGGGCCACCCTCCCGCTGGTCGCCCTGATGTTCTCGGCCGTGGCCTCCCTGCAGGCCGGCATCATCCCCACCGCCCGCCTGACACTGGCCATGAGCCGCGAACGCACCCTCGGACCCGTCTGGGCACGCATCAGCGCCCGGCACGGCGGACCCACCGCCGGTACCGTGATCGTCACCGTCATCTCCGCGGTCGTCGCGATCCTGACCGTGGTGATCCCCAAGCTCAACGAGGCGATCCTGGCCGCGGTCAACGCCATCGGCATCCTCGTCGCGCTCTACTACGGGCTCACCGCCATCGCCTGCGCCCTGCGCTTCCGCGGTCTCCTGCGCACCAGCCCGCGCGAAGCCGTCCTCGCCGTCGTCGTGCCGTCGGTGTGCGCCGTCGTCCTGTTCGCCCTCGGCGCCTACCTCGCGTTCTACTACGCGACCCTCAGCGACACCTTCGAAGTCAGCGTCGACAACGGCTGGTTCAACCTGCTGTGTCCCTCCGTCATCCTTGTGACCGGCCTCGCGGTGTCCGCAGTCGCCAAGTGGTACCGCCGCGCCCCCGCCTTCACCCGCACGACGGCACCGGTCGCCGTCCCGGCCTCCGAAGCCGAGTCCCTGTCCTGACCGCGGCGCCTTCCCGGCCCGGCCCCATACTCCAGCGATTGGACCTCCACACCCATGTCCCACCTCGCCGCCGACCTCGTCTTCACCAACGGACCGGTCCTGACCATGGACCCGGCCCGCACCCGGGCCACCACCCTGGCCGTCACCGACGGCCGCATCACGGCTGTCGGCCACGACGAGGTCAAGGACCTCGTCGGAGCGCGCACCGAGGTCGTCGACCTGCGCGGCCGCCCGCTGCTGCCGGGCTTCCAGGACGCTCACGTCCACGCCGTCATGGGCGGCATCGAACTCGGCGAGTGCGATCTGACCGGGACCACCGACCCCGACGAGTACGCCCGCCGTATCCGTGCCTACGCCGACGCCCACCCCGACAGGGAATGGATCACCGGCGGCGGCTGGTCCATGGAGAGCTTCGAGGGCGGCATACCGACCCGGCAGTTCCTCGACACGCTAGTGCCCGACCGTCCCGTCTACCTCGTCAACCGGGACCACCACGGCGCCTGGGTCAACACCCGGGCACTGGAGATCGCCGGCATCACCGCCGCCACCCCCGATCCGCAGGACGGCCGCATCGAACGCGAGCCGGCCGGCACACCCGTCGGCATGCTCCAGGAAGGCGCGGTCAGCCTGGTCGGCGCCCACCTCCCGCCGCAGACACCGGCCGACCGGATCGCCGGGCTGCTGCGCGCCCAGGAACTCCTGCACGGTCTCGGCATCACCGCCTGGCAGGACGCCCTGCTGTGCGGGGCGGACGGCTACCCCGACCCCTCCGACGCCTACCTGGCGGCAGCCCTCGACGGCACGCTGACCGCCTCGGTGACCGGCGCCCTGTGGTGGCGCAGGTCCGTGGGCGAGGAGCAGATCCCCGGCCTGCTGCACAAACGGCAGCGCCTCACCCACGGCAAGCTCCGCTGCTCCACGGTCAAGATCATGCAGGACGGGGTCGCGGAGAACCACACCGCGGCCATGACCGCTCCATACCTCGACGGCTGCGGCTGCGCCACCGCCAACAGCGGTCTCAGCTTCGTCGACCCCGAAGCTCTCAAGCGGTACGTCACCGCCTTGGACGCCGCCGACTTCCAGGTCCACTTCCACGCCCTGGGCGACCGCGCGGTCCGCGAGGCACTCGACGCCGTCGCCGCCGCCCGCGCCGTCAACGGCACCCGCAACACCCGTCCCCACCTCGCCCACCTCCAAGTCGTCCACCCCGACGACATCCACCGCTTCCGCGAGCTGGGAGCCACCGCCAACATCCAGGCACTGTGGGCGGCTCACGAACCCCAGATGGACGAACTCACCATCCCCTTCCTCGGGCCCGAACGCGCCGCCTGGCAGTACCCCTTCGGCGACCTCGTACGGGCGGGCACCACCCTTGCGGCCGGCAGCGACTGGCCCGTCTCCAGCCCCGACCCGCTGGCCGGCATCCACGTCGCCGTCAACCGCGCCCTGCCCGGTGCCGACGACAAGCCGTTCCTCCCCGAGCAGGCCCTCGACCTCACCACCGCGCTGGCCGCCTACACCGCGGGCAGCGCCTACGTGAACCACCTCGACGACACCGGAACCCTCCGCCCCGGCAACCGCGCCGACCTCGTAGTCCTCGACCGCGACCCCTTCGCCGCACCCCCCGGGGCCATCGCCGGGACCCGCGTCCACCTCACCTACGTCGACGGCCGGCGCGTCCACTCGGCGGCCGACGCCTGACCGTGGCGTGTGTCCCCGCCACGCTAACGTCCGGGACAGCAAGGTGGCCGACGACACGTGGCCCTCGTCGGAAGCACCGCCTGGGTGTAGTTCGTCAGGGGGACGGTGGGGTAAACCCCAAGGCGTTTCAGGTTGTTGCCCGGATGGGGCGGGCCCCTGGGATCCGCGAGGCTCGTCGTATGACGCAGCGCACACGCACCATCCGCAACGTCGGCATCGTCGGCGTCTCCACCGTCCTTCTCGCCGTCACCGCGCCCGTGACCGCCTCCGTGGCCGCGAGCCCTTCCGCGGGCCTCACCTGGACCGCCTGCGAGGGCTCCGGCGTCGGCGTCGACCCCCGTCAGCAGTGTGCGACCCTCCAGGTCCCCATGGACTACGCCGACCCCGGCAGCCCCCTCATCGACATCGCCGTCTCGCGCATCCCGAGCGAGAATCCCGAGGCCCGGCGCGGCACCCTGTTGCTGATCCCCGGCGGGCCGGGCGGCTCCAGCCTGAACGACCCCTCGGGCAGGGGGCAGAAGCTCCCCCAGGACGTCCTGGACGCCTACGACCTGGTCGGGTTCGCCCCACGCGGGCTCGCCCCGTCCACGCCCGTCGACTGCGGGCTGGACCACGGCGACCTCGCCATCTCCAAGCTCCGCCCCTGGCCCGCCGCCGACGGCTCGGTGGACGGGAACATGGCCACCGCCCGCCGCATGGCCGACGCCTGTGCCGCGAACGGCGGCGAACTGATCCGGCATCTCAGCACCGCCAACGAGGCCCGTGACATCGACCGCCTCCGCGCCGCGCTCGGCGAGCACAAGCTCTCCGCGTGGGGCGTGTCGTACGGGACGTACGTCGGAGCCGTGTACGCGCAACTGTTCCCGTACCGCACCGACCGCATCGTGCTGGACAGCAACGACAACCCCGACCCCACCCGCGTCGCCCGCGCCTGGCTGGCCGGGCACGAGCAAGGCGTGGAGGACACCTTCCCCGACTTCGCCGCGTGGGCGTCTGAGCCGGACAACCCGGACCGCGTCGCGAGCAGGGCCGCCGACGTCCGGCCGATGTTCCTGCGGCTGGCCGCCCGGCTCGACCGGGAACCCCTCCCCTGGCCCGGCGCCAACCCGGAGGAGCTGAACGGCAACGTCCTGCGCCAGACCATGCTGGACAGCCTCTACTCCCCCAGCCGCTATCCCACGCTCGCCAGGCTGATACGGGCCGCGCAGCAGGGCACCGTGCCGCCCGCGCCCGCGGCGCCGCCCGAGGCCGTCCTGCAGAACGTCGCCGCCGTCGGCGCCGGCACGATGTGCAACGACGTCGCGTGGCCCGCGTCGAAGGCCGTGTACGAGAAGGACGTCGCCGAGAGCCGCGCCAAGTACCCGCTCACCGCAGGCATGCCCCGCAACGCGATGCCGTGCGCCGCCTGGCCGTATCCGCCGCGTGAGGCGCCGGTACGGATCACCGGCCGGGGGCCGTCCGGCATCCTGCTCGTCCAGAACGAGCGGGACGTCGCGACCCCGCTCAGCGGCGCCCGGAAGCTCCGGGAGGCGTTCGGCCGGCGCGCGGTGATGGTGACGGTGAACTCCACCGGGCACGACGCCTACCTCGCCAACGGCAACGCTTGCGGCGACCGCACGGTCTCCCGCTTCCTTGCGACGGGGCAACGGCCGGACACGGACACCTACTGCGCCTGACGGTCGACCGGCGTCACCAGCCCCGGCTCGTGGACCCCGATGACCGGTTGCGCCCGGTCCCGCGCGCCCAGCTCGTTCGTGATGCGGCGTGATGCCTCACAGCGAGGCACCCCTGATGAGTCTGCCTACAGAACTGCTCCCGTATCCAGGCATGGCAGGAGGACCGAGTCGCCGGACAGTGGTCCCGCCTGATTCGGCAGGGTGGGATAGTCGTTGTAACCGGCGGCCCCGCCCACATACATGAAGTACCGGTCCCTGACCGGGTTGAGGGGTGCGCCGAGGCGCAGCCGGGTGACGAGGTCCGGGTTGGCGAGGAAAGGCCGGCCGAGGGCCACCAGGTCGGCTCCGGCCGCCAGCATCTCCCGCGTGGCCCGGGTGACGGCCTGTGTGGACAGGTCGGCAAGGTCCGGGTTGCCGATCAGGACGCCGGGCCAGTCGGTCCGGATCCGCCGGTACCAGCCGGTTGCAGGGTCCGAGCGCACCAGGTGCAGATAGGCGAGGTCCAGCCCCTTCAGGCGGTCCAGGAGCGTGGCGTAGAGGCGGTCGGTGTCTTCCTCCATAACGCCGTTGACCGTGCTCGCGGGGGAGATGCGGATGCCCACCCGGTCCGCGCCGATCGCGTGGGCCACCGCCTCGGTCACCTCCGCCGCGAACCGCACCCGCCGCGCGGCGGAGCCGCCGTAGCTGTCGGTGCGGCGGTTGGTGTTGTCCGCCAGGAACTGGTGCAGCAGCATCCCGTTGGCCGAGTGCACCTCCACGCCCTCGAATCCCGCGTCGACGGCCCGGCGTGCGGCGGCGGCGAAGTCGGCGATCGTGTCCCGGATGTCCCCCGTCGTCATCGCGCGCGGGACGGCTGCCTGCAGGTGGCCCTGCGGTGTGAAGATCCTCTCCGGCAGCGGCACGGCGGAGGGTGCGACGGGCGTGAGGCCGGTGGTCGCCGGGTGGCTGACCCGGCCACCGTGCTGGAGCTGCAGGAACATCCGTCCGCCGGCTGCCCGCACCGCGTCGGTGACCCGCCGCCAGCCGGCAGCGTGCCGGCCGGTGTGTATCGCGGTGATGTCCGGGTACGTCTGTCCGGCCGGGTTGGGCGTCGAGCCCTCGGCGATGATCAGTCCGGCCGAGGCGCGCTGTGTGTAGTGGGTGACCATCAGGTCCGTCGGGGTACCGTCGGCCTCCGCGCGGTTACGGGTCAGCGGGGCCATCACGAGGTGGTTGGGCAGGGCGAGCCGGCCGAGCCGGGCGGGGGCGAGGAAGTCCGTTGTCCGCGTCATGCCGGCACGGTAGAACTTGACACCGATGTGAGGTTCAAGCCCACTTCCCGGCGGAGGCGGACATGCGGATCGGTGAACTGGCCCGGCACACCGGCGTGAGCGAGCGGTCGCTGCGCTACTACGAGACACAGGGGCTGCTCACCGCCGAGCGCACCCCCGGCGGCCACCGCGACTACCCGGAGTGGGCCGTCGACCGGGTCATCCGGATCCAGGAACTTTACGCGGCCGGGCTGCACAGCGAGAAGATCCGACAACTGCTGCCCTGCATGCGCGACCGGGACGGCGGACCCTCCGCGATCGCCACCGGGCGCCTGGTGCAGGACCTGACCGCCGAGCGGGACCGGATCGACCGCATGATCGCCGACCTGCGCCGCTCCCGGGAGACCCTGGACGAGGTCATCCGCACGGCCCAGGACGCCTGACCGGCCCCGCCCGCTCACCAGGAAGCCACCCTCTCCCCCGGCACGGGCCGTGAAGCCGCCCCCCCCCAGATGGGCCACTCCCCCCGGCTGGTCAAAGCCAGTACCTCACCAGTTTCCTGGTCGGTGAGGATGACGCGGGCGGCTTTCCCTCAGCTGCTCTCGCTCGGCTTTCCGCTGCTGACTCTCCAGTGCTCCGGGGGCCGGGGCCAGAGCCTGATCGGCGGGGTCCCCCGAGGAGCCGCCGCCGATCAGGTCCGTCAGCGCATGTCGGTGAGGAGGGTTTTGAGTTCGGTCTCCTGACGGGCTGGTGACAACGGCGGGTTCGAGTGGTCGATGCCGAAGGTCTTCAGGACCTGGTCCATCTGGGCGTCTATGAACGTCCAGCCGGTGTTGTCCAGCGGCTGCAACGCGGCCTGGTCGGCATCCCAGAGGTCTCGCAGCGACTGGGCAGCTGCGTGGGCCCCGGTCGCGTTCCCCGCCTTTGCATCCTTGAGCGAGGTCGACGCGAGGGCCTTCAGCGCGGCGACCTTCTGTGAAGGGAAGTGCTTCACAGCCTGGCCGGGGGCGAGGTGGACGGTGGAGGTTGCGTCCTCCTCCGGCGCCGGGCCGACGTGCGGCCGGCTGTGCGCCCAGATCAGCAGGCTCGCGGTGGCGACGGCGAGGAGGCCGAAGCCCGCCAGCGCGAAGCGCTCCCTGCGCGGGTTCGCGGTGATCTGCGGAGTGTGCGCGGCGTCGTGGGTCTCGGTCACGTCGGAGCGCGTCACCGTCAGGTAGATGACAGTCGCCAGGATCAGGCCAAGGAAGATCAGGCTGGTGGCGAAGGTACCCAGTGCGAGGCCGGTCGGCTCGCCCGGCTGCGCGACCTTCGGCGAGGCGAGCCAGTCGCCGATGTTTGCGCCCAGCGGGCGGGTCAGAATGTAGGCGAGCCAGAAGGACAGCACCGGGTTCGCGCCGAACTTCCACAGCAGCGTGATCGCCGCGATGAGGCCGAGCGGCAGAAGGACCGAGACTCCCGGGCTCCAGCCGGTGAGCTCGAGGGTCCAGTCGCCGGTCGCGGTGCCGAGCGCGAAGGTGACGAGAACGGCGAGCCAGTAGAACGACTCGCGCGGCAGCGTCGTGACCGAGTGGATCGAGAGGGTGCGCTCGCGCCACCACCAGACGCCGAAAACCACGGCGAGCAGGACCGAGAACACCGCGGAGCTGATCCACAGCGGCACGTTGAGCTGGTCGGTGAGGATGTCCGTGTACAGCGTGCCCGTGACACTGACAACGACCACGGTCAGCCAGTAGGGGAACGGGACGTACCGCTTGAGCCGCAGCTGGACGGCCAGGACCACCACGAACACCGCGGTGAAGATCCAGGCCGTGTTCACCAGGCCGACGCCCAGCTTCATGTTGATCCAGTCGGCGAAACTCTCACCGACGGTCGTGCACAAAATCTTGATCACCCAGAACCAGATGGTGACCTCGGGAACCTTGTTCAGCATCAATCGCCCACTGCGACCCGTGCGGGCTTCGCTCGTCGTTGTCATGCGACGAGCTTGGCCCGGCCAACCTGCACACAACCTGAATGCGCGGTCGCCTGCGGCATGAGGAAGGTCACCTCGACGCGGCCGTGACCATCCGCGATGCCTCGCGTAACCCACCAAGCTCTCGGATGAAGTGCCCGAAGTTCCGGACTCGGCCCCTGGGGCCGCACGGCGTGTGGCGACGATTCCGCAGTTCGGCGGGGGTTCGAGCGCTCCCTGCACTGCGTACTTCCGAACACTCGATGAAGGGGCCTCGAACTGGAGTCGTCTCGGCCCGACTGCGTCACGGCTCTGAGCGCAGCCGAGTACGGGGACGTCGTCAGCCGCGACCAGCCGGTCGCGTACAACCGCTCTGCGCCGGACGGGCAACCGTGCGCGGTCGGCGGGAGTCTAGCGAGCGGGGACCGTTCCCTCGGAGACACCGTCTGTTCACTCGCCCCCAGCAAAGGATTTCTCCGTGCCGACACCCTCACCAGCCCTAGGCACCTTCCGGTCTTCTGTCGCCGCCCTCGGCGCGGCAGGTCTTGTGGCACTGGCCACCGCGCCTGCCGCCTTCGGCGAAGAGAACACCCCCGACCTGGTCGTCGGGGGCGTCGCGCCGGTCAGCGGGCTGCGACCGGGAGACGGTATCGACGTTTCGGCCACCGTGGGGAACAAGGGCACGGTGACGGCCGGGAAGGTGTGGGTCGCCTACTCCGTCACCCGAGGGCTCGACTTCGCCCAGGTGCCCTCCAACTGCCAGGCGCAGCACGTGCGGTCCTACGACGAGATGCCCGAGCGGTGGACCGCGGTGTGCGCGTTCGACCAGACGGTGGAACCCGGCGCCGTCTACACGACCGACAGGCCCCTGCGCGTCACGGCTCTGGACCGCGCGCTCAACGACGAACTGCGCCTGCGTGTCGAGAGTGCTGATCCGGGAGCCGATGACAACGGCAGCGACCCGGTGCCGGGAACCGCACCGCCTGTGAAGCTCGTCGCGGCGAAGGCCGGGGGCGCGGGGTCGGCGCGCATCGTCGACGTGCCCGTCACCACCGTGAACACGGCCGACTACCAGGTGACGGGTGCCGCACTGAGGGGGAGCCTCGGGGACACGGTCACGATGAAGGTGAAGTTCACCAACGCCGGACCCGCCTGGGTATGGCCCAGGGAAGGGGACGAGGCCGTCCGCGTGGTGATCACTCCTCCCACCGGAACTACGGTCGTCAAGCGCGGCAGCTTCTGCCGGGCCGAGGACGGGGCGTACGTCTGCGGCATGCGGTCGCTCTACGAAGGCTCCGGGGAGACCTACGCCTTCGACCTGCGCATCGACAAGCGTGTGCCGGGCGCCAAGGGGTCCATAGCCTTGAGCACCGAAGCCCGGCCGTTCGATCCCGACAAGACCGACGACCACGCCGACATCACCCTGGACGTAGCGGGCGGTGGCTCCTCCGGCTCGGCAGGCGGCTCGGAGGGGTCGGGTGGCTCCGAGGGATCATTGGGCGGCTCGACCAGTGGCACGGACGGATCGACAGGCGGCTCGAACGGCTCGACGGGCACTTCGACCAACGGCTCGGACGGCGGATCGTCCTCCACTGTCACCGGCGGGACGACGAGCGGCGGGACGACGAGCGGCGGCAACCTCGCGGAGACCGGCTCCTCCGTGCTACCGGCCGCCGGCGTGGCCGCTGCGGCAGTAGCCATGGGAGCCGGCGCGCTGCTCGTCCAGCACCGTCGCCGCACCCGGTGACCCGACTGACCTCTTGCCGATCTGCCCGTGAGCACCTGGCCTGGTCCGGGGCGGTGAACCGGTGCGGGGGCCCACGTCGAGGCGTCGACCGTATTCGTAGGCCGCCTGCCTCCACGACGCGGGCGACGGCGTGGTCGAGGTCGTCGACGTAGACGGCGGGATGCTGCCAGCCGAAGTCGCACGGCAAGGCCGGCGACCGCTGCCGCGGGGCGTCGAACTCGAAGAGTTCCAGGCCGGAGCCGTGCGGCAGGGCGAGCATCCGGATGGACCGTTCCAGGCTGCCCGGCGGCACGCCCAGCCGCCGCTCCGTCGCGGGCCCGCTCTTCGGCCCGTCCCTCCGGCGCAACGTGTCGTAGAGCACCTCGGCGTCCAGCGCCCGGACGGAGAACTCGGTCGCGGCCTTCGATCCCGCGCACCCGGGGCCGCCCGGGTTACATCTGAGCCGCCATGGTGCACGGATCGCGCCGCATCCGTCGGCCGGTCTGGACCTTCCAGGCGGGACAGGGCACCGTACAGCCCCGGAGAAGGGTTCCCCCACACCGACCGAGGGCTGTCCACATGTCGATGGCACCAACTGTCCTGCGTCTGGCCGGAGCAGTCGCCGGCCTCGTGCTCCTGGCCGCGCAGACGACCACGGCGTCCGCCGCGCCGCCGCCCCGCTCGCCCGCCCCGACCGCCGCCTCGGCGGCGGCCGAGACCTGGTACCCGCCCCTGTCCACCCGGGGCCGCTACATCGTCGACGCCCGGGGGGAGCGCTTCCGGCTGAAGGGCGCCAACTGGGACGGCGCGCAGGGTTCGTGGACGGGCAGCGGCGACATCGGCGATCCCGCCAGCCATCATGCGGGTCAGGACTCCCACGGGATACCGCTCGGTCTCGACCGCGTTCCGCTGGACGGGCTGCTCGCCGACTTCCACGAACTGGGCGTCAACACCGTCCGGCTGCCGTTCTCCAACGAGATGGTCCACAGCACGGCCGCTGTGCCCGACAGCGCCGTGAGCGCCAACCCGCAGCTGCGCGGCAGGACACCGCTCCAGGTCTACGACGCCGTCGTGGACGCGCTCAGCCGGAGCGGGTTCGCGGTCGTCCTCAACAACCACACCAACACCTCCCGTTGGTGCTGCGGTGTCGACGGCAATGAGCGGTGGAACACCGGGCAGTCCACCCGGCAGTGGGCCGACGACTGGGTCTTCATGGCCCGCCGCTACGCCGGGGTCCCGGGCGTGGTGGGCGCCGACCTGTACAACGAGGTCAGGCGCAACGTCCTGGACGACCCCAACTGGGGCCTGGGCGACGATCACGACTGGTACGCGGCCGCCCAGCTCGCGGCGGACCGGATCCTCACCGAGGGCAACCCCCGGCTGCTCATCGTCGTCGAAGGCATCAACTGGACCGGCCTGCCCGTCGACGGCCTCCCGCACGGAAGGCCCCAGCTCACCCCGGTGCGCACGCTCTCGCACACGCTCGTGGACGCCCACAAGCTGGTGTACTCGGCCCACTTCTACGGCTACACCGGTCCGCACCACAGCGGCGCCACCGGCATCGGCGAGACACACGACTTGCGCTACCAGGACATGACCCGCGAGCAGTTGGGCGCGGCGCTGGACGACGAGGCGTTCTTCGTCGAGGAGAGCGGCCGGCACTACACCGCGCCCGTCTGGGTGAGCGAGTTCGGCATCGGGAGCGGCGAGACGAACCCGGCGGCCCGCACCTGGTTCGGCAACATGACCGACTACCTCGCCGACCACGACGCCGACTTCGCGTACTGGCCGCTTGTCGGCTTCGAGGGCCACGACGACTGGGCACTGCTGCGCTACGACGGTGCCGGGCACCGCTCCGGTGTCCTCGACGCCGCCGACTGGCGCGGCACGGCCTGGCGGCACCTCATGTCCGCGCCCGGCACGGCCGGTCCCGTGGCGTCCGTGCCCGTCTGGCGGATGCTCGCCACCGACCACGGCGACGCGGTGGAGTCGCTGCGCACACGGGCCACGGGCGACTGGGACCCCGGCGCCCGCAAGGCCGCCTGCCCGGACGGGCTGCGGCTGATCGGCCTGGGCCACACCAGCGGCCGCGGCCTGTGCACCGACGCCGGCAGGGCGGCTCCTGCCACGGACGCGGGGCAGACCGTCGTCACCGACGAGCGGTACGTGCCCGCCGGCGGCGACTGGGCGTCGGGGTACACCAAGCTCCAGTGCCCGCCGGGCGCTCTCCTGACCGGTTACAGCGTGCGCGGGGAGCGGGTGTCGGCTGCGCTGTGCGCGCCAGGCCGTACCACGCTCGCGGGGGCCGCCCGCACTGTGTGGTTCGACCGGTCCGACAACCGCCCCGGCGGGGCGGCGGGCGGTGACTTCGCCCAGGGCGACTACAAGGGGCAGTGCGCGGCGAACGAGTACGCCGCCGGTATCGCGTTCACCACCCGGTTCGGCAGCCGCCCCGGGCCCGACGCCCTGCTGTGTGGTACGGGTGGTGGCGAGCCGGGGTGATCAGGTGGTTGAGGATCGGGCGGCGGGTGGCCCGGAACGAGGTCTGCGGTGCGGCTCCCGGCGCCCCATGGCACCCGGGCCTCCCGGCGGTACGTCTGTGTCGTACCCGAGTACCCGGCGGGGAGGGCCCGCCGCACCCGGTTCGAAGCGTGCAGACCCCGCGTACGAGCCGGTCAGGCGGTCGGCGCGAGAGACGGGCGAGGCCTGGCGCTCGCCGCCGCCCCTGCCGACCGCCGGGACTCCGTCCCCTACCAGGCCGGCGGCAGGACGGTCCGCGATGGAGGAGGCCCGTGGGCAAAGGATCGTGCCGCCGGCGGTGGCACCGACCGTCGCACCGGCTCCGCCGTCCGCGCCCGCTGCTGCCCCTTCACCGACCGGCACGTGGTTCGGGTCCGGGACCGGCGTTCTGCGCGGGTCGGGTGGCATAGGAAGCTGGCCCGTCCGACTGACCCTGCATCAGCAGCGCCATCACACCAACAATTTGCCGAACTCCGAAACCGCCTCCCCGTACCGGACGTTCCAGCCCTCAACCACGGCCGCCTCCAGGACGGGCGTCTCCACGTCCTCCAGCAGCCGCGGCGACGGTTTCCCAGACGAGTTCTCGTAGTTGAACGTGATGACGTCCAGGAACACCGGACGCTGCAATCGCGTGCTGTCCAGCCTCAGCAGCAGCGCCTGGGCGAGCGCCGGGTAAGGGGTGAACTCGGGGTTGCGGAGCCAGTCGGTAAGCTCCGCCTCCGGCACGCTGTAGTCGACGGCCGCCTCCTCCAGCGCGTCGATGAACGCGGTGGGCGAAGCCTGCACCTGGAGGAGCCGGCTCAGTTCGCCGCGGCCGGCGGCGTCGAGATCCGGCGGCTGGCTGATCAGCCGGAACGCCTGCCTCAGCCAGTTCTCTTCAGCCAGCCGACGCGTCGCCAGGTCGCTCCACGGCGGCTCGGGCGTCGGCCTGCGGAACGGCGCCGGTATTCGCCGGTACCGCTCCGTGATCCGCCGCAGGCAGTCACCGAACTTCTGCACGTCGTCGGGATGAATCCCCTCGAACCAGCCCTGGGCCGTGAAAACGGCGGTGGCGGACGTCGTCGCCCCGTCCCCGCTGACCGTCACCACCGCGGGCGTCTCGAAGCGCTCCCCGCCCCGGGAGGTGAGCGTCAGCTCGAACATGACGGGGTCGATCGTGTAGTCGAGCGTGAACGCCGTCCCGTCCACGGGAACACTGACGCTCCCGCTCGGCGCGCTCAGCGGCACTCCACCGACGGTCCAGGCGATCGTGGGCTGTGGGTTGACGGGTTCGCCGCTGCCGCCGAACCCGGTGCTGCGCAGACCAAAGTGAGCGGTCGTCGAGGTGGCGAAGGTTCCCCGCCGGAGGGGGTCACCGCACGGCGTCGTGGTCTCCTGGACCTCACCGACCGGGCCGATGACGTCCTCGGTCTGGAGCCCTCGGACGATCTCGACCGCCTTCGCCGCGCCCGCCGTGACCGAGACGTCCACCCACTGCCGTTCGAGATCGACAGCTTCGGTGCGCACAACGAGCGGTGTCGTCGCGACGGCGACATCGGTGTCCGGCGATGCCGTCGGCACCGATCCCCGGTACCACGCGCGCGGTCCCTTGTTGGCGATGTCGACGACCGAGTGGACAACCACCCCTTCCCGCGAAAGGCTCGGCCCCAGTGGGTCCATGCCGGCGTCCCAGCCCGCCGGGACGCGGTACTCGACGTAGACCCGGCCCACCCCGCTGGCCGGCTCGCCGGGCGGGTGCAGCACGAGCAGGCACCTGCCGTCCGGCGCGGACGCCGGCACGATGCGTGCGGCGACCGGTGCGCCCGGCTGTGGGAAAGGCGCCTCGACCACCCGCCCGGCCAGCGCGTCCGGCATGAACAGATGCAGGTTCGCGCGCGAGAGGTGCGGGCCCATGGCGAAGGCTCGTGCATACGGCCAGTCGGTGACCGTCGGCCCGGTGAAGGTCGGCTGGCCGGAGTAGTGCGGCCCCGCGCCGAGGAAGCGGCCAGCGAAGGTGGCCGACGACATGAGGTCGTAAGGAGAGCCGTATTCCGTGCCGACGACGATGGTGGCGTCGGTCGCATCCCAATCGGTGCCGTTGTTGTCGAGCCCGAAGGTGTGGTCCAGACCGACGAGGTGGCCGACCTCGTGACACATGAAGGTGAGGTCGCTCGACATCACCGGACACACGGCGACCGGTAGCCCGTCAACGCCATCCGTGCCGCCGTCGAATCTCTGGGTGATCGTAGCGGGCTGGCCCGGCTGGCCCGCCATGGGATTCGGGACGATGCGCTGTCCCGGGTGGCTGATGACGATCAGACCGTCGAGGTGGGGCCACTCCGGGGGATTGGGGAACCGGGCGCGCAGCGCGTCGACGGCAGCGCGGGCCTGGGCCTTCCGGGATGTGTCGGTCCCGATCGTCATGTCGACCCACGGGAACATCGACGAGTCGACGAAGTCGAGGTAACCCCGGGTGGTGTCCTCCCAGAACCGGAGCAGGGCGTGGTCGCCGGTCATGAGCATCGCGATACACGCCGGATCAGGGATGACGGGCAGGGTGGTGTCGTGCCGGGCCCGAATGATGCCGAGGCGGACGGACTTGGCCATGATGTTCAGCTCCTTGCCGGGAGGGCCAACGCACCTGTACCCGGTGGAATTCCGACACCACGCCCGGCCTCCAATTTACCGCGCGGCCCCGCACCTCGCAGCCGCGAGACGGGACGACGGGCCCTGTCGGCCGGCTGTGCCCTGTTCTCGCATAGCTGCGGCGAACGGCAGTTCCGTTTCGAAGGCGGAGGTGAGATGGGACGATGCCGACCGAGGGGGCCGACGGGGGTGTCACCGCTCCCCCGGCCCGGCAGGCCACCCCTTGACCGGGCGGTGGGCAAGACCGTCAATCCCGCCTGCACCGGATCAGGTTGGTGTGAGAGCGCCGGTGGGCGGCTGGATGGATACCGCCGACGACCTCCGCATCGACGCCCCGCACCGCGAGCTGCTCGACCAGATCCTCGACAGGTGGTCGCTCAGCGTCCTCAACGAGCTCTGCGAGCACCCGTGCCGCTTCGACGAACTGCGACGAACGCGAGGACGATGCCGACCTCTGACATGGCGCTGATTCAGGTGCCCGGCCAGGGCAGCACGGGTCGTCGTAGTCGTACACCTTGTCGGCGTGTGAAGCGTGCCCGGCTTGCACCGTAGCCGGGGCCGCACGGAGTCGGGGGCCCGCGCCACTCGGTTGCCGCGTCCGGGCTGCCCGACGGCGACCGAAGTGGTCACGTCCGGTGAGCCGGCTCGCCAGGCACATCCGGGGTGAACAGCCCGGATACGACCTCCCGGCCGTCGCTCGGAGCGCGTCTTCGCGGGCGGGCAGGCGATGTGGACCGCGTCAGCGGTGGCGTCAAGGCTGGAGGTGCAGCGGCGGCCCAGGGCGCACGGCGTCGGTGCGCGCTCTGAGATCGCGAGAGCCGGGGTCTCCACCGTTTCTGCGGCCCGCAGGCGAATCCACTGCGTCCACGAAGGCGCGGCCGGCATCAAGCACCTGAGCGATGCCGGCGTGACTGTTCTCAGCCGCGACACGGGCGCCGCTGGCCTCCGTACGTGTCGCCTCCATGTCGGTCCCGCTCCACCACCCCGCCTGGATCCGCTGGGCCGTCCGGCCCAGTCAGTGGGCGCCCGCTGAGCCGGAACGCACCCCTGAGCGTCACTCTTTCGTGTGCATTCACGGACGAACTCCATTCAAAGCCCAGGAAGAAAATCTGTCGTGGCAGCGGTAGACATTGGCGCATCACGGAGTTACTGTCTTGCTGTACTCAGGAAGTCGAAGTCGGCACGGCAGACACGAACTACCGTGCAAGCAGGCTGAGAAGGACGCGGCCCACAGCGGCCGTGAGCAGAACCGCGGTACCCAAGCAGTACAACCGAGTAACCGAAGGTGAGGAGCAGAACGCCATCAGGATCGCCCGGGCGGGAGGAGTCCGCCCGGGTACCGCAGGCCCCGGATTGGAAGGTGGTCCCCGGTCACGCATCCGCGATCCCCGCAGTCCCCGCCCTCCCAGGCGGACTCTGCGGAAACAGAAGTCCGGCGCAGTTGCCGGTAGATGGTGTTGAAAGCTCGGGGCCCGGGTGCCAGTTCGGCACCCGGGCCCCCCGACGCGTTCTTGAAAGAAGAGGTCTGTGCCCCCTGCCAGTCACCGCCCCGTCGACAACCTTGACGACGACGACTACCCCGCCTACACCATGGGCCGGGCCGCCGAGATACTCTCCACCACCCCCGCCTTCCTCCGCGCCCTCGGCGAACATCGCCTGATCACCCCCTTGCGCTCCGAAGGCGGTCATCGCCGCTACTCCCGCTACCAGCTGCGCATCGCCGCCCGCGCCCGCGAACTCGTCGATCAGGGCACACCCATAGAGGCCGCCTGCCGCATCGTCATCCTCGAAGACCAGCTCCAAGAAGCCCAGCGCATCAACGAGCAACTGCGCTCCCAGCACAGCGAGCCGTAGCCCAAGACCTCGGCCTGATCGGGGCGCTGGCGCGACATCGACACCCTTAGCCAGCTGATCATGCCGGGAACAGCTACCAGCACAGGGGGGCGCGGGAGGCGCGGGCGTGGTTGCAGGCCGCGAGCAGGACGGTGATGCCGCTGGAGTCCTGGTCGAGGTCGCGGGATCACCGACAAGTGATCAATGGAGTGCCGTGGCGACGATTGCGTACGGTTCCTCCGTCGCGTGACCTGCCAGAACACTTCGGGCCTTGGCAGACGATCTGGAGGTTCATCCGGCCTGCGACGGTCGGGGCCTGCCTCGGGCCCTCATCCTCACGCTGGGCAACGCCAACGGCGCCACCACCATGGATCCGGTCCGGGACGCACCGCGAGTACCCAACCGCGCCGCAGGCCCGTCGCGGTCATCGCCGACAAGGCGTACTCGTCACGGGCGATCCGCCGGATCACGCCTGCCGGCGCCCGTCTGTGGGCCGAACGCTCCACGATCAACGCGCCCGTTCCCGATCCTTTCGCGCTATTGACCGCAGCCGCCACGCGACTCCTCGCCCAGGCCCGGCTCGCCGGCCATCTGAACGCGCACGTCCGGCCCGCCCGCGCGGCCCGGGCCTTGGTGCGTGCGTTCTTCGGCGTGTGCTCCCTCACGGATGCGCTCGACGGCCCCGCGATGGTCACCGACCGCCTTTCCGACTGGTGGCAGTTGACCCTGCTCTCCCTCCGACCGGCGCACCAGGACCCGCCGACAGGTAGGTGACACGCATGCCCCACCATTGCGCAGTGGGCGGTGAGCCCACTGCGCGATGGGCGGTGAGCCACCTCGTGGACGGGCCGGACGACGAGTGCGCCGCCGCCGGGGTCCGCTCCTTCTGCAGTACGGCCGCGGCTCGCCGGCCTGCCGTGGAAGCAACCCGCCGAGCGAGCTGGAATCACGCCGTCCACGACCCGGTCGGCGGACGGTGACCCATGGCCCGGGCCCGTCCCCCCGGATGGGCGTCGAACCCGAGGCGGCGCCGAGATCCTGGACATACGCGCCGGACCACCGCTCGGCCTCGGCTGCCCGTTGACCATGCCCACGATGAAGCAGCTCCTCACAACAAGACCGAGGGACCGTCGAAGCCCGGCGCGGACAACCTGGGGCGGCGTGGGGCCTTCAGTTGGCCGACGGAAACCGCGTCCAGCGCGGATGAAGGTCACGGGACGGGGTAGGCGGGCTGCTGCCGTGTAAAGCCCGTTCGAGGAGAACTTATGAGCGAACCAGCAGGTCTGGGTGTTGAGGTGGCCGTGATCAGCTCCGATGCCGCGGTCATCACCGTCAGTGGAGAGCTCGACACCGACACCGGCCTCGCCCTTCAGCACCAGTTGGCCGGTCAGGTGGTGCACGGGCGACGCCACCTGGTGCTGGACCTGGCGGACGTGCCGTTCATGGACTCCTCCGGGCTGCGTGTCATCGTACGGACCGTCAACGAAATGCGGAACATCGACGGCTCCGTGTCCCTGGCCGCGCCCAGCCCAGTGGTGCGACGTGTGCTCGACCTCACCGGGGTCGGCATGACCTGCCGGATATTCGACAGCGCGGACGCGGCCTGTGAAGCCCTCCTGGGCCGGAAGGACGAGGTGTCGGATCCCACGGCCTACGACACGGTGGATCAATAGCGAATCCACTCCGCCTGAGCCCTCCGAGCACTCCATCGCGGCTATACACGAGGGAGCCTTTGGGTCACTCCGTGCGCCTGCCCAGAGGGCAGGGGCCCGGGCACCGCGACCAGTGAGACGGGAGGGCGTTCAGCACGGGTGCGTACGGGTGAGCCGCTCCGGCCGCCGTCTCGACGATCATGCTGATCCCGGGACGATCGTGCTGATCCCAGGCGGAGCGGAAGCCGTCGCGGGCTGGTTGGTGCCTCGGCTCAGGCAGCCTGTTTCCCGCAGCCCCAGGCAATTGCCGCCGGGTCGGGTACCGCTCGATGGAGGCTCGGCGCCCAGTGGGCTTGGGCCTCCACGAGGTGAAGGAGGTGGTCCCCACGCGCCACGAACCCCTCGGCGAGCGCGTGCAACGGAGACCGCCGGCTCCTCGCTCGCCGAGGCTCTCCCCGTTGCACCCCGCTCCCTCGAGCACGTAGGGGGCACAGGCGTCTGCCTCCCGCGCTCCCCGGCGCGAGCTGGTCCCTTCGGCACGCGCCTCCCTCGGTCGTCGCGGGAGCTGTCGACGTCCAGGTCCTCGGTCAAACCGCGGCGAGGGCAGTCAGCGTCGGGTCCTGGCCGGAGCGGCGCAGCGCTTCGGCGACGAATCCGGACGTCACCAGCTCGGTCACGAGTGCATTGAGGAACCGTGTGGTCTTTGGACCCCGCTCCTTCGCAGTACCCATGGCTTGCCGGATCGTCATGAACGCGGGTTCCAGGAGGCGCAATTCGGCCCGCTGGGAAACGTGCGCGGTCAGCGGTTGGCGGTGACCCCGGACGGCTCCTCGGCGGTGCCCTGAGCAAGGACTGGGTTGCCGAGGTTGATGGAGGCGCGCAGCACTCCGGCAGGGGCCAGGTCGCGCGCAAGCGATCCGTCTACAGGCGTCATGGCCCGAGCCTAAAGGGTGTTGCACGATGCCGTGAGCTGGGCAATCCCCTTGTCTGACGCGGTGTCACGTGTCCCGGGCGGTCCATGGTGCGACGAGTGGCGGGCGGATCCGCCTGGGGAATTGAGCGGCGGGGTCCGCCTGGTACGCGGTACGGTGCGCCGATGCCAGAGATCAGGACGTTCCAGGTCACCTTCGACTGCGCGGAACCCGAGCGCCTCGCCCGCTTCTGGTGCGAGGTACTGGGCTACGTCGTACCGCCGCCACCCGCGGGGTTCGCCACCTGGGACGATTTCAAGCGTTCGCAGTCGCCCGAGGAGCGGGATGCATGGTTTGCCTGCGTCGACCCTTCGGGTGTGGGCCCGCGGCTGTACTTCCAGCGCGTCCCGGAGGGCAAGGCCGCCAAGAACCGGGTGCATCTCGATGTGCGGGTCGGGACGGGACTCGTGGGTGAGGAGCGCCTCGCCGCACTTGAGGCCGAATGCAAACGGCTGATCCCGCTCGGCGCGGTCCACGTGCAGACGCTGTACGACGGCAACGACTCGTGCATCCCGATGCTGGACATCGAGGGCAACGAGTTCTGTATCGACTGAACACCCTCTGAGGCGAAGAGCGGGGAGCCACGTCCACTGGGCCTCTCTTCTCGGACAGGGCGGGAGTCAGCCCGAGAGGGCGAGGTGGTGCAGCCGGGCGATGGCGAGCATGGCGGCGTGAACGCCGTCACCTTTGGCCAGGGTTGCTGGTCCGTGGCGTCTACGTGCCGGCGCGAGCGGCGAGTAGCGGCTGGAAGAAACCTGTCTCCCGAGGCAACCGCCACTCGGGGTCGACGAACCCGGTCGCGGCTGCAAGGTGGGCCAGTCGGTCCCGGCCGATTGCCCAGTAGGTGGTCCGGCCGACCTTCACACGCCATTCTCCGCCTGCCGGGAGGAGTTGGAAGTGTGCCACGTCGTAGTGCTCGCCGTCGTCGTACCAGTGCCAGAGCTGGAAAGACACGGTCCGCTCCTTCCCGTCGGCGCCGTCGGCGTTCCGGTGGGCCTGTAGCGGCGTGGAAGTCGGGCGCTCGCGGCGCAGATCGTCGTACGGGCGCGTGCTGACCAGCAGCAGGCCGGCGGGGCGCAGCACGCGGCGCATCTCCCCATGCCCTGGCGCGTGATCAGCCGCCCGCGGTTCTCGGGCAGGGTCGCATCACTCCGCTGCAGGAAGGGTCGGGTGGTCGGCGGGGTAAATGCCGATCGCGAACCCGTACACGGTCTCGCCGGACCTCGGCATCCGGTCGAACTCATCAACCAATTCGGTCATCCGGAGCCAGAACTGGGAGGCCTGATCCTCCGAGATACGCGCATGCCGGATGAAGCCCCAGAGCTTTCCCTGCTCGAACGCCGTAGAGGACTCACGTGCAGCCACCTCGAAGTCGTTGAAGTCGCCCGGCATCTCTTCGCCGGCGGGTGAGGGCTCGGCTGCCACGTGGAACATGCGCGCGGTGCGCCCGTAGAAGCGCTCCTCGATCGCCCGAACCCTGCGCGTGCGCACCACCTGGAGCAGGCCGTTGCGGGTGAGCACGTCCACGTGGTGCGCAACCGTGCTCTTGGGTCGCTCGACCGCGGTCGCGAGCTCGGTGACGGTCGCGGCCCGCTCGTGGAGGAGCTGCAGGATCGTGGTGCGGAGCGGGTGGCTGATGGCCTTCACCTGGGCCGGCCTGGTCAGCGCCATCCGATCGGCCAGCTCGTAGTCCGGGGGGTTGTCGGCCACGATCGAACAGTCTAGCATCGCCGAACGTTCCAAAATAGTCGAACATTCAGCGAGGGAAACCGCGGATATGGCCGAAGTGCTGCTGTACCACCACATCCAGGGCCTGACGGACGGCGTGCGGGCCTTCGCCGACGACCTGCGGCAGGCGGGGCACACCGTGCACACGCCCGACCTGTTCGACGGCCACACGTTCGCCAGCATCGAGGAGGGATTCGCGTTCGCGCGAGACAAGGGTTTCGACGCGATCAGAAAGCGCGGCGCCGCCGCGGCCGACGACCTCGGCCCCGAGCTCGTCTACGCCGGATTTTCCTTCGGCGTGACGATCGCCCAGCGGCTCGCGCAGACCCGGCCCGGGGCCCGCGGGGCACTGCTCATCGACTCCTGCCTCCCGGTCACGGAGTTCGGGGAGGCGTGGCCGGTGGGAGTGCCGGTACAGATCCACGGCAAGGAAGGCGACGAGTTCTTCGAAGAGGACCTGCCGGCCGCACGCGAACTCGCCGGCGCCACGGCGGCCGCCGAACTGTTCGTCTATCCCGGCGACCAGCACCTCTTCGCCGACTCCTCGCTTGCCGCGTACGACCCGGAGGCGTCCCGGCTGCTCCTGGAGCGGGTGCGGACGTTCCTCACCTCCGCCTGACCGGCGCGGGCCGACTGCCGCGTGTTTCAGCGTCGAGCTGCGGGCCGTGGCGGCGCCGGTCACCAGGCCCGCCTGCTCGGCAAGCTGCCAGCGGTTCTTCCGTTCGACGCGCCGCCGGCGACGTCCCCCGCCGATCGCGGCGGCGCGGGTGGCGGAGCCGAGGCCGTCGGCGGCGACCCCCAGGTCGTAGTGGCCCTCGGTGCCATTCGCTGAGGCGTACGGAGTCTCCGTCCGCGTCCTGGTTCAGAATCTCGGCATCGCACCGTGCTCGCTCTTCGTCCTACCTCCCGCCGGCCGCAGTCGACTCCCACTCGATTCCGAGGCGGAACATGCTTGGTGGGCCGTGACACCCGCACGGAGAATGCTCGGCATTCGTACGCTGGACGCACGCGTTGTGACCGGTTGGTGGGTAGAGTGAGGGCGGAGGTGCTCCATGTCCGAGTTGTTCGACGCAGTGGACGCCCTGGTGGCGTCCCGGTCGCCGCTGCCGCCGCCGGCAGAGCGCAGGCGGCTGCGCCAGGCTCATGCGCTCACCCTTGACGAAGTGGCCGCCGCCCTGGGCGTGCGGCGCGCAACCATCGGTGACTGGGAGGCGGGCAAGACCGAACCGCGGCCGCCGCAGCGAGAGGCCTACGCGCGCCTGCTCAGACAGCTCACGCAGCTCTATCCCGCCACGGAGAGCACCGGTGCATCCCAGGAGGACACCGCTGCGCCGGAGACGTTCGCTGAACCACGTCCGACGGTGCCGCCAGCACCCGTCGACACGATGCCCGAGGCTGGGAGCCGGGCCGCGTCCGCTACCACACCATCTGCCGCCCCGACCACGCTGGACGCACCCGCGCCCGGCGTCACCGCCACCGGTCCCGCCCCGGCGGGACCGTCCCGTCCGGCGCCTGCCGCCCGGCCTTTGACCAACTCGCGCGGCCCGGGCGCGAAGACGGCCCCGGCGCACCCGCCAGCGGTCGGCGACGCGTACGCGCACGGCCCGTTGCTCGTCCTCGACGCCGACGCCGACCGGAATGTGACCGGCTACGGGGCCGGCGGCCTGATCCTGGATGTGCCCGCCAAGTCCCTGCCCGCGCTGGTCGAGTGGACGCTGACCGAGGCGCGGCTCGGAGCAGAACGGCTGCACGGCTCGGGCAAGGACGCCGATCCGCTGCTGGTGCTCACCGAGGCGGCGTGCGAACGGTACGGCCTGCCCGGTCAGCTGTCAGAGTCCGAGCGGCTCTCCGGGCGGCTGGCGGAGGGGCACAAGGTCATCAAGCAGCTCGAACGCGCCGGCTGGCAGCTCACCAAGCGGGGGCTGGGACCGTGGGCGCGGATCTACCGCCCCGCCCAGGGGAGCCGCCGAAGGTGCGTACAGCTGTGCATCCCGCCCTGGCGCGCCCTCGATACCCGCGCGTGGGGTCATGCCGCCCAGCTCGAGCCGGCGGAACTGGCCCGGGTGCTATGCCTGTACGCGACGCGGGTGACGACCCCGGTCGGCTCTCCAGCCGTCACCGGTCTGCAGCTGATGACCGCGCTCAACCCGCCGACCCGTGCAAGCGAGCCGGACGCCGACGGCCGTCGGCACCGCGAGCACCGGCCCGGCTCGCTGGGCACCGAACCGGTGGACCCGGCGCCGTGCGAGGCGCCCGACGGACACCCCGTTCTGGCCGGCCTGCCCCGCTTCCACGTGCGCGGCCCCGAGGAGAAGCTGTTCGAGGAGGCCTACGACTGGGCCCGGGACCTGACCGACGCGGAGTGCATGCGGCGCCACCTGGTCGGCATCGACGTGAACCTGGCGTTCGCCGCGGCCGCCAACGGCGCCGTCGTCGGTCTCGCGTCGCCGCCCGTGCACGTCACCAACCCGGCCTTCGATGCGGCGCTGCCCGGCTCGTGGCTGGTCGACCTCTCCCACGTCGACCTGAACCGGGTAAAGGTCGGCAAGCAGTGGCGTGACCTCGACGGCGACTTGCTGCCCAGCCCGTTCACACCGACCGGACAGCGCCCCGAGGGTCCAGCCTGGTACGCCACCCCCACCGTCGCCTACGCCGTCGAACTTGGTTACGAGGTGGACCCGGTGGAAGCGTGGGTGCGCCGCGAGAGCGGGCGGTTCCTGGACGGCTGGTACAAGCGGCTCCGCGACGCCTACGTCGCCACCATGAAGGACCTGGGCGTGGGCGAGAAGCTGCCCCCGCACGAGTTCCTGGAGGCGATGGACGGCTACAAGAGCCGTGACGCGGAGCTGGGCATCGTCGTGGACGCGGTCAAGATGACCGTCAAGGGCGGCATCGGCAAGCTGCGGGAGAAGGCGCGCGGCGGCGGCTGGAAGCCGGGGCAGGCATGGCCCGCCCTCGCCCGGCCCACCTGGCGGCCCGACATCCGCGCCGCGGTCATCTCCCGGGCCCGGATCAACATGCACCGCAAGATGCTGCACCTGGCCGCGGCCACCGACCAGTATCCGGTGGCGGTCCTCTCCGACTGCGCCGTCTACGCTGCCGACGGGCCCAGCCCGCTGGACGTCCTGCCCTACCGCGCCGACGGCAAGACCGTGCCGGGCTCGTTCCGGCTCGGCGTCTCCCCGGGGATGGTCAAGCACGAGGGCACCCAGAGCGTGCTGTGGGGCGCCAACGTCCTCGAGCAGCTCGCCGGCGACGGCCACGTCGCCAACCTCGCCCGCTACATCAAGAGCGGCGAGGTCACCGCCAAGGACACCGGAGAATAACGAGTTGGTGCGTGATAGCGGGTGAGGTGTCGTGCCAGGTGGTGGCATGATCCGGGTGTGGCGATCACGGTCAATCGGACAGTGCTAGCGCATCGGCTGTTTACGGGGATCTCGGAGCGTCATCTCGCGTGTCTGGTCGAGGAGTTGGCTGTGTCGTGGCAGGCCGGCTTGGAGGGCCGCCGTCATGCTGCGCGGGGTGGGGCCAGGAAGCGAGCCGCGGGTGCCGGCGCCCGCCACCAACTGGTTTTCGTCGACCGGCTGGTGGCCACACTGATCCATCTGCGACACGACCTGCCGCACTCCGTGCTGGGACTGCTCTTCGGCGTCGACCGCTCCACCATCACCCGTGCGATCACAGAAGTACGCACGCTCCTGGCCGAGCGGGGATGCGCGGTCCCCAACCGCCCCGGTCTGCGGCTGCGGACACTGACAGACGTGTTCGCCTACGCCCAGGCCGAGGGCATCGAGCTGCGCTTGGACGCCACCGAGATCCAGGTCCGTCGTCCGCCGGCCGGACGTGGCGGCCGACGCGCGTTCGTCTCCGGCAAGAAGAAACAGAACACGATGAAGGCCACCGTCATCGCCGACTGGCGTGGCCGCACGTTATGGACCGATGCCCTGCGGCCTGGTCGTATGCACGATGCCACGGCCGCCCGCAACGAAGGCATCGCCAGCTGCTTCCAGCACTTCCCCGACGCCGAGGTCCTCTTGGACGACGGCTGCCTCGGCCTGAGCCGCGACCACCGCGGGCAAGCGATCACACCGCCCAGAAAACCGCGTCCGGGAGCACTGCCCGGCAGAGTCGAGCAGTGGGAACGCGACCGCCACGGTCACCCCTCCGACCGCATCACCGTCGAACACGCCCTCGCCGATCACAAACGCTGGAAGCAACTGACCCGCTGGACCCACCGCCGCGACGACCTGCCCGACACCTACCGCGCTATCGCCGGCCTCGTCTCCGACCGCACCGTCAACGCCTGAAATCCGGCCACGACCAGGTCAAACACGCCCCACCCGCTATCACGCACCAACTCGTAAATGGGGGAGCCATACGGGTCCCTCGCCGGTCGACCGGGGCCGGGCCGGCTCGAAACACCACCTGGTCGCCGACGGGCACGGAACCCCGCTTGCGATCATCCTGACCGGCGGAAACCGCAATGACGTCACCCAACTGCTGCCGCTGCTTGACGCGATCCCACCAATCCACGGCCGGGTAGGCCGTCCCCGGCGCAAGCCCGACTCGCTATTCGCCGACCGACCTGTACCGCGACCAAGTCCGGGCCCGTGGCATCGTGCCGGCCATCGCGCGCCGCGGCACCCGACACGGCACGGGGCTTGGCACCTATCGCTGGGTGATCGAGTGGAGCTTCGCCTGGCTCCACGGCTTCCGGCGCCTGCGCGTCCGTTGGGAACGCCGAGCCGACATCCATGAAGCCTTCCTGAAACTCGCCTGCTGCCTGATCACGCACCGGCAGCTCAGCTTGCTGTGTCGGCCGTTGTCAGTCCCACCAAAAGGACCAGAGGGGAGAGTTGACGAGTGAGGCGGCGTAGTCGGGATACGGAACGGTGCCGTCGTTGATGTTGTCGGCGCCGGTCAGCACATGTTCGAGAGCGAGATGGGTGGCATGATCGGCGTCCCGGGGCGGCCGCGCGACGGAGACGTGAATCATTGCGCCGTCAAAGGCGACGACCCGTGCGCCGAAGCGGTCCTCCCAACTGCGGAGCAGGGCGCACAGCAGGGGCAGGGGGGCTTGTGTCTGCCAGCCCATGACCGCGGGAATGTCGGCGGAGCGGGCGGCCGCAACCAGGGCCAGATGAGGCTTGGGCAGCGGGTAAGGGTCAGCCATGAGCCGGGCGATGGCGGTGCGGGCGGCGGCATCAGGGTCGTCGTTGGCCAGGGAAGGAAGGCAGGCCGCCAGGCCGGGCCAGCGGTCGAACGGCGCCCCGGGATCCTCGTTCCAGGGTTCGACGCCCTCTGGCAGGTCCTCCGGCTCTTGCGGCGCCGCAAGCTGCCTCAGTTGGAAGGCTCGATAGGAGTGCCAGTCCCGTTCCAGCACGTCGTGAAGGTCCAGTGCGTCGACGGACGCGAGGGCGGTGGGCCGCCCAGGTCCGTAAGGGGCGGAGACGAGCAGTGGCCACAGTCCGGTTCCCTCGCGTCGACCGTGGCAGTGCGTCCACGACCCCACGGGATCCGAAACTGGTTCCTCGGATAGCCACATGCGCGGTGGTGGGGCGTCGCCTGGGACGACTTCGGGGAGGCAACGGCCTGGCGGAAGCCCATCGGGCAGTGACGAGTACATGCGCGCACGTTAGCCGCGGGCACCGACACCGCCCATCACTGATCGGGGCAGACGCAGCTTACGAGACATGCCGGCACGGCAACGCCCCCGGCGTGCCGTGGGCTTCAGAGCTGTCTGAGCTGCCCCTCCGCATGGGCCTCAGCCTTGTACTACTGCCTGCAGCGACAGCCACGAGGGCGCTCTGCACCAACAGAAAGAAGTTCATCCGGCTAGAGAAAAGCTGCAGGTCTGCATCGTAATGAGCCTGCGCTCGATCGTAGGCGTGCCATAGATCTGCACGATCAGGTTCATTAGGCAGAGCTGTCACACGACATCACCTGTTGCGGCATCGGGGCCAACCATCGAGACCAACATCCCTACCGCATCTTCCACCGAGTCAGCCACCCGCAGCTCTGAATTATCGATTTCACCAGGCAATCGCAGTTCCCATCCGCCGATGACAATCGTGGGCTTGCTCGTGCGTACAGCTAGCGCCATTTCACTCAGGGTTCCCCAACTTCCACCTACGACGATCACAGCATCAGCGCTCCTTACGACCAGGCCGTTGCGCAGCTCTCCAAGGCCGGTCGGCAAAGCTACTGAAAGGAACGCGTTTCCCTTTGCCCGCGTACTTTCTGGAAGGAGTCCGACCGTGATACCCCCCTTGCTCTGCGCCCCCTGGCACACTGCCTCCATGCCCCCCCGAGTCCGCCGCAGACCACGATGCAATGCCGTTGCGCCAGAAGCCTTCCCAGTCGCTGAGCCGTCTCAACCTCGGACGGCGTTGCCGCCTCGGGACCGACTACTGCTACGTATGGCACCCTGCGAGGCACAGGGGTGGAATGTGACGATGTGTTTTGGGACATGGTGGATCTCCCGGCTCTAGTTTCTCCCTGAGCTTGATCACCTGAGTCTGACGCGTGAGCTTCTTTGGCGGCCTACCGACATACGACAACAGGCGTGCTTCGCACCGTTCCGGCTGCCGCAACCAGAGGACAAGCAGTAGTACCCGGCGGCAGCTGATCAAACGTTGTTGGGCAGCGAAATGCTCCTCGCCGATGCGCGAGCAGCTCGCCCTGGAGGGAGGACGTCGCTCGTCCACCGAGGCGAGGGCGAGGGCGATCGCCAGGTCAGCGGCGGGCACCGGTCCAGGCGAATTCAATGTCTCCCACCCAGTCCAGGGCCGTGCCTACCGGGTCCTCCCACCCCTGCCTGAGGCCTCGACGGAGCCCTGTTGCAGGCCGTCGGACGGTGCGACCTGCTCTTACCCCTGACGAACCTCTCACCGCCACGGTAAAAAGCCCGGTACTCGAGCCAGCGGCTGCTCTAGGCGAATCAGCGCAGCAGCCTGCGCACAGCACTGCGCAGGGTGAAGGCGCGGGTGAGGCGGGGGAGGGTGTAGGCGCCGAGGACGGGACTGTAAATCGTTCGGGTCTGTTCCGTAGTCGGTGGTGACGGTGAGCGCTCGCCTGTGATCATTGAGCGTGCATGATGTGAACGCGCTTGTGGGAGCGGTGTTTTCGGGGTTGTCGGCGTTGGTCATCGAGGATGTGGCGGACGGTGGCGAGATGGTCCGGGTTTCGGCTCGGACCCGAGATGTTCCCGTTCCCTGTCCAGTGTGCGGGGCGGTGACGGGGAGGGTCCACGGGTATCACGGCCGGACGGTGCGGGATGTGCCGGTCGACGGTCGGCAGGTCGTGGTCCGGGTGAGGATACGACGGCTGGTCTGTCCGGTCCTGGGCTGCAGGCGGCAGACCTTCCGAGAGCAGGTCCCCGGGCTCCTGGAGCGTCATCAGCGCCGCACCACACGTCTGACCGGGCAGCTCTCCGAGCTGGTCAAGGAGTTATGCGGCCGGGCGTCCGCCCGACTCTCCCAATCGCTGGCCGTGCCCGTGTCGTACGCCTCCGCCCTGCGGCTGCTGCGGCGGGTGCCCGTGCCGGCGGTACAGGTCCCGCGGGTGATCGGGGTCGACGACTTCGCCCTGCGGCGCCGGCACAGCTACGCCACGGTCATCATCAACGCCGAGACCGGTGAGCGGATCGAGGTACTGCCCGGCCGCGAAGCCGCCACTTTGGAAGCCTGGCTGCGCGGACATCCGGGCATCGAGGCCGTGTGCCGGGACGGGTCGGCCACCTACGCCGAGGCGGTCCGCCGAGCCCTGCCCGACGCGGTCCAGATCAGCGACCGCTGGCACCTGTGGCACAACCTCGCCGAGGCCGTCCGCAAAGAAGTCGCCGCCCACAGCACCTGCTGGGCGAAAGCGGGCCCGCCCCCGGCCGAGGGGAGACAGGCCGCCACCACCCGCGAGCGCTGGCAGCAGGTCCACGCCCTGCGCGAGCGCGGAGTCGGACTTCTGGAGTGCGCGCGCCGCCTGAACCTGGCTTTCAACACCGTCAAGCGCTACGACCGCGTCGCCGAGCCCGAGCGCCTCATCCGTGCCACCAAGTACCGGCCCACCCTCGTGGATCCCTACCGCGATCACCTGCGCCGACGTCGGCTGGAGAACCCGGCCGTCCCCGTCACCCATCTCCTGAAGGAGATCAGGGGACTGGGCTACACCGGCAGCTCGAACCTGCTCGTCCGCTACATCAACCAGGGACGCGTCGAGGCTGACCGGCCCGCACTCTCGCCCCGGCGCCTCGCCCGCTACCTGCTCACCCGCCCCGACCGCCTCAAGGACCATCAGCGGGAACGAATCGAGGCCGCCCGCACCGCCTGCCACGAGATGACCGCTCTGGCCGACCTCATCCACCGCTTCGCCGTGCTGCTGGATCCCGCCGACGACAATGCCGCCCTGCTGAGCACCTGGATGACCTCGGCCCAGGCCGAGGACTTGCCCCACCTGCATGCCTTCACCCGTGGCCTCGAGAAGGACCGCGCCGCAGTCGATGCCGCCCTCACCCTGCCGCATCACAACGGCGGCACCGAAGGCGTAAACAACAAAACCAAGCTGATCAAGCACCAGATGTACGGCCGCGCAAGCTTCCCCCTCCTCCGCCACCGCATCCTCCTGGGCTGACATCCGCACCCTCCGTCACCACCGACTACGGAACAGACCCAATCGTTCGGTGTAACTCCCGATCATGGAAGATGCATCGATGACCAGTGAGAACGTGGCCGAGCAGGAGACTGTCGAGTCGGCAGCGGCTGTGTCGGCGAAGGCCGTGGACGACCAGCTGATCGACGAGCTGGTGCTGCAGCACCAGCGCAACGGCAAGTGGACCACGCTGAAGACCACGGCGGCCGTCAACAAGAACGGCACCTACACGATCAAACGGACGTTCACCACCAAGGGCACCGAGCAGGTCCGGGTGGCGACCAAGTCCGGCACATTCCGCTCCTCCCTGGTCACCGTGCAGGTCAGCTGACGGTGGGCTGATGCGAATCCGCAGCCAATGACGGCGCATCCGCAGCCACAGCGGGGCTGGGCAGGAAGGTCTCGCCCAGCCCCGCTGTCATGCCGATACACCGGCAGGACGAACCTCGGCGGACTCGTGTGATCGCAAGCGGCACGGCCCCCTGGCTCGGCGCGCGAGAACGTCGTGTACAAAGCCACCCGCCGACCGGGCCCCTATTCGTTGGGCCACGCGATGGGCTCTGCTTCACCGCCGTCGACCGGGGCGCCGACCTGCCGTGGTCGGCCTTCGTAGTCGCTGGACGGTGCCGATGATCTCGTCCCAGGGTGCCGCAGCAGCCCAAACCGATGCCCCGGGAGCTGGCGCTCTCCGGGTACCGCTCGTGGTGTCAGATCAGGTTGGGCTTCTCCTCGAGGAAGAAGACGAAGCCGGAGACGGTGATGAAGGCGCCGCCGCGGAGACCGCGCACGCCGAGGGGGCGGCGCCCAGGTACAGGACGATGGCGCCCCTTCCCGGGATCCCAGTTCCCCCGCACGCTGCCGTCGAGCAGCGGGTTGAAGAAGGTCTCGGCGGCTTGGGCTGCCTCTGGGAAGGTGCGGCATCCCTGGAGCCCGATGACCAGTGCCGCAGCAGCGGGGTAGTACCTGGGCCAGGCTGCTCCGGGAGCCTCGAAGTTCTTGGGCAGATCGAGGTCGACGCCTCGTTGACGGCGCAGTTCGGCTTCCTGGTGTACGGCCTGGTAGACCGTGGGTCCGTCGACCGTCTCCTGCTGGCTGATCAGCAGCAGGTCGGCCAGGTCGCGGTAGCGGCTGGAGCCCTCGTCGCCGTGACGTTCATACACTTCGTCGTGCGCGACGACAGAAGCGGACGGCTGCTCGCACCCCCGGGGAGCCGAGTGCGCTGTGGGTTCGCTACCAGTCCTGACCTTCTTGCGCGGGCGCCGTCCATGGGCCCCGTGACAGTGATCGGCACCAAGGACAGTCCATTTCCGCCCAGCCCTCGCGACGATCGACGTCGAGGCGATAGGCGTCCGCCGGCCGGCGACGGCCGAAGAGTGGATTGACGAGGAAGAACCCAGCCGTCGTCAGAAGGGCACGACTCACGCGACACAGGCGCTTGTGGAGGCGTCCGCGGCGCGGGCCCTTCATCTCGTCAGTCACCGACGCCACGTCCCGGTGGCCGGTGGGTGCGGTCGGTTAGGCCTGGCGGCGGGGTGGTACGGGCGGGATGGCCGCCAGGGCGGGGATATCAGCCGGATCGATCTTGAAGGCGGCCGGGTAGGTGGCCGGATCGGTGGCCTGGGTGGGTTCGGTGGAGCGCCAGCTGTAGATGCAGGTGCTGCAGACGTACATGACCCAGCGATCGGGCACGGGCGAGGTGGTCAGGACGCGGACGGTGTCGGTGTCGCAGCGGGGGCAGACAGACGTGTTGGTCACGGCAGCAGTCCTTTGAGGAGGGTCTCCCATCGGGCGGTGGTGTGCGGCTGGTCGACCAGCTGGGAGTAGTGGCCACGTGTCTCCGGGGCGATGGGCGTAGTGGCGTCGAGGACGACTTTGTGGGTGATGCCAGCCGGTTCGGAGCTCGGGTCCAAGGCCAGGACGGAGGCGTTGGGGATGAGGACGGTGTCGTGGAGAGGGTGGTAGCGCACCGACAGGGCCCACATGACCTGGGGGAGGTCGAAGGGGTCGACGGTCTCGTCGACCATGATCACAACTTTGCAGTAGGCCAGGCCGTGGGGGGTGGCCATGACGCGCATGCCGACCGCCTTGGCGTGGCCGCCGAAACGCTGCTTGACCGACACGATGGCCACCAGGCCCTGGGTGTACATGGCGTTGACCGCCACGACCTCGGGGAAGTCGGCCTTGAGCTGCCGGTACAGCGGGACGCTGGTGTTCAGGGCGAGGGTGTAGTCCATCTCCGTCCACGGCATGCCGAGGTAGAGATGCTCGAAGATAGGGTTGGTGCGGTGGCTGACCCGGGTGATGCGGATGATCGGCTGGCTGCGCGCACCGGAGTAGTAGCCGGTGAATTCGCCGAAGGGGCCCTCGATCTCCCGCTTGCCACAGATGATCTCGCCCTCTACCACGACTTCGGAGCCCCAGGGTACGTCCAGGCCGGTCAGGGGTGCGGTGGTGATGCGGTAGGGGGCGCCTTGGATGGCGGCGGCCATCTCGTATTCGGACTGGTCGTAGGCCAGGGGCATGCCGCCGACGGTGGTGATGACGGGTTCGTTGCCGATGGCGATGGCGATGGGGAGGTTTTCGCCGCGCTCTTCGGCCTTTTGCAGGTGCAGGCCGATGTCGTGGGCGGCCAGCGGTTGGATGCCCAGGCGGGCCTTGTCTTTGACCTGGATGCGGTAGATGCCGGCGTTCTGCTTGCCGAAGTGCTCCGGGTCGTCCGGATCACGGCTGATCACGACGGCCTTGTCGATGTAGCAGCCGACGTCGTAGTTGTTGAGGCGGAAAAGCGGCAGAAGTTGGAAGAGGTCGATGTCCTCGGTCAGCGTGTGCTCCTGCCAGGGGGCGTGGTTCTGGCGTTCGATGGGGCCGGGGAAGTTGTCCCAGCGCTTGGCGAACTCGAAGAACTGCTCCTTGACGGGGGTGTCCTTGTCGAGGCCGAGCATGAGGGCGTGGTTGGGCCAGGAGCCGACCATGTTCAAAGCGACCCGGCCTTGGCCCGGCTGGTAGCCGTCGATGTTGTCGAACAGCAGCGCCGGCCCGCGGTCAGTCAGGTTCGACATGGCCCTGCAAGCGGCGCCGAGGTCCGGTTCCAAGCTCACTTGCTCGGAGTAGGTGAGCAGTTGACCGTTGTTGTCGAGCGTGGTGAGGAATTCGCGCAGATCGGCGTAGGCCACGGTGGGCTCCTCCTTTAGGACGGCAAACGGATCTGCTTGACCACGCGAGCCTCAGCCGTTGGATGGCTGTGGCGCGACCGCGCAGGCATCGGCAGCGGAAGCGGCGCGCATGCCCGTCCAGCGGCGCGCGGTGGGCAGGTGCAGACCGAACTGGTCGAGAGTGCGGACCACGATGTGCTCCACGACGTCGTCAAGTCCCGAGGGATGGTTGTAGAAGGCCGGCACCGGTGGCAGCACCGTGGCCCCCATTCGTGAGAGGGCCAGCAGGTTCTCCAGATGGATCGTGGACAAAGGTGTTTCCCGGGCGACGAGGACCAGCCGACGACGCTCCTTCAGCGTCACGTCTGCCGCCCGGGTCACCAGCCCGGAGCCATAGCCGGTGCGGATTCCGGCAACTGTCTTCATGCTGCACGGCACGACCATCATGCCGTCCGTGGCAAACGAGCCACTGGAGATCACCGCGCCTTGGTCCTGCGGCTGGTGGCACACGGTGGCCAGAGCCATCACCGACTGCGCGGTGTAGTCGGTTTCCTGGGCGATGGTCGCCCGGGCCCAGCGCGTCATCACCAAGTGCGTCTCCACACCCAGTTCGCGCAGTACCTGCAGCATGCGTACGCCGATGATGGCCCCGGTGGCGCC
The DNA here is from genome assembly GCF_042793175.1 of Streptomyces sp. NPDC056580. Classification (NCBI taxonomy): domain Bacteria; kingdom Bacillati; phylum Actinomycetota; class Actinomycetes; order Kitasatosporales; family Streptomycetaceae; genus Streptomyces; species Streptomyces sp. NPDC056580. Next base: position 78,414 of record NZ_JBHTVE010000007.1, read on the forward strand.
AGTCATCCCTATGACGAGCCGCATTCGACGCCTCCGTGTCCCGTCTGGGCAGCCACTGGACGTCGGCCTGCTACCGCGCCTGGGCGTGCTCGCGGTGCGCCGTCGTGTCCGAACCGTCCCACTGGTAGCGGTCGGTGCGGGGAAGGTTGAGGAACTGCATCACGCGTTCGACGAACTCGTCCTGCAACTGAGCCAGAGTCTCCGGCACGTTGTAGTAGGTGGGGATCATCGGGAAAACGGTCGCCCCGGCCTCGGTGACGGCGACCATGTTGCGCAGCTGGATCAGGTTCAGCGGTGTTTCCCTCAGACACAGCACCAGCGTGCGGCGCTGTTTCAGCGCCACATCCGCGGCGCGTTCAATGAGGTCTTCCGCCTGGCCCTGGGCGATCCGTCCGAGCACGCCGGCCGCGCACGGCAAGATGATCATCATGTCGTTCGGGTAGCTGCCGCTAGTCACCGGTCCAGCCATGTCAGCCGGGTCCAGGAGTCGCACCTTCGGTGACGTCGCCTCCAGCGCCTGGACCACCGCGTCGGGGTCTTCGCTGGTCTGGAACTCGAAGGCCACCAGTTTGCGGCCGTTGACCGACACCAGAAGATCGATATGGCCGATCCGGTCGTCACGCTGCAGCGCGGCGAGCAGCCGCTTGGTCACACCGGTACCGCCCGCTCCCGTCACGGCCACCGTGACGTTGTGCTGGGTCATGCCATCTCCTTCGTGACGCATCGCCAACTGCCGTGTGCCACCAACGATCAGGCACCGGGCTGCGGCCGGTACCGATGACACCCGGCCGCCGCGCTGGTTGTGGCCTGGCGGTACGCACGTCCGATCGTTACCGCGCCCGCAGCCGGCCGAACCCAAGCTCACCCTGTCAGCGGATTCTCATCGTGCAGGCCGAAGCGGAAACGGCCGAGCAATGCTCAGATCCTGTGGATCACTCCTGACGGAAGGAGGCGTACCTTCCCGATGGATCGATGGCCGAGTTGACCGGCGGCGACGGCCACCCGGCTGACGACTCAGTGGCAGGCCGACCACGCCGCCTTCATGGACCGCGACCTCGCAGAGGTCGACTACGTCTACGGGTGGGCCGACGGTATCCACCTCAACGTCCGCCTGGAGGAGGCCAGAGCCTGCGTGCTGGTGCTCATCGGGGTCCGCGCCGACGGCTCCAAGGAGCTGGTCGCCCTCAAGGACGGCTACCGTGAATCGGGCGAGTCGTGGGCTGACCTGCTGCGGGACTGCGCCCGCCGGGGCATGCGCGCCCCGGTGCTCGCGGTCGGGGACGGCGCCCTGGGCTTTTGGAAGGCGCTGGCCGAGGTGTTCCCCGAAACCCGTGAGCAGAGGTGCTGGGTTCACAAAACGGCCAACGTCCTCGACTCCATGCCGAAGTCCGCGCAGCCGGGCGCGAAGAAGGCCATGCAGGACATCTACAACGCCGAGGACCGCGACCATGCCGAGGCGGCGATCTGGACGTTCGCCCAGCTCTACGGCGCGAAGTTCCCCAAGGCCGTCAAAAAGATCACCGACGACGAGGCCGAACTGCTGGCCTTCTACGACTTCCCGGCCGAGCACTGGATCCACCTGCGGACCACGAACCCCATTGAGTCGACCTTCTCCACCGTCCGGCTGCGGACCAAGGTCACCCGCGGGGCCGGCTCCCGCACCGCCGCCCTGGCCATGGTCTTCAAGCTCGTCGAGTCCGCCCGGCAGCCGTGGCGGGCCGTGAATGCGCCCCACCTCGTCGCCCTCGTCCGCGCCGGAGCCCGCTTCGAACGAGGACACCTCGTTGAACGCCCCGAAGCCCACGCGGCCTCCTGGATCGCTCGAACGTGGCCTGGCCCAGACCGACTGCCCACAGACGGAAGTAGCAGAAGCCGTCATCCGAGCACCAGCCGCCGAAGATCGGCGGCAGCCCGAAGATCCCAGGTGAACGCCTGCTCGCACAGACGGTCAAGGCAAGCCTGGAACCCCACGATCTCCTTCACGGGCCTTCGCGCGAGCTCGTCCTTCAACCACGCCAGCCGCTCAGCCCTGACGTGAGCCTTCGACCGGCATTCCTCGATGATCTCCCAGAAGGAGTCGTTGTCCACGGCGGCACTATGGCTGGCGCCTATGACAGACCGAGGGCAGCGGGTGAAAGAGCAGCATGGTCACTGGTCGCAATACCCGTTGCCGGCACTCAGCTCGGCAGGCTGCCACCATTCTGAGATGGCCCACGACGTCGTGTTCTTCCTCGCTCCGGACGACGAGAGTGCCGCTGCGACGCGCCGACAGGGACCTGGTCCGGCGTTTGAGTCTGTGACCTGCCGTTTCATAGAGCCGGACAGTGCCATCGCGGAGTGGGACATGTACTTCGAGGAGCCCGCGGCCGAGCTCCCGCCGATCGAGCAGCTCCTTGCATGGCCGTGGCCGGAGTGGGTCACTGCCCCCTTGAACGATGGTGTTGAGGTGTTCGCTCTGCCGCCGCGGTTGATCCGGGCATTGGCCGACGCCACCTCCGTTGAGCTTGAGGAGCTGGCAGATCGCTGGACCGCGAGGCTCAGGTCCGCCGACGGGGACGAAATGACCGACGACGATCTGCTGGCGGTCCTGCAGGCAGTGTCCCGGCTTGCGGCGTCTGCGGTGACCACGGGCGGCGGCCTCTACAGCTGGAGCTTCTGACCGTCCGGTGAACCTCTTCTTGGGCGGCGGCGTCGCCGTTTCTGGCTGGGCGAGCCAGGAAAATGACACGGCGCTGGGAATCCAGCACATGACATGGCGTGGGAAGTCCAAGAACCGTCGAGGTCAGAGGTGCGGCAGATGGCACGGGTCGCGGGAACCTACATCTCCTCTTTTCGGCGCTGGCCCACAGCGGCCGGGGCGATGAAGCTGCCGCAGGTGCCGCTTGCGTCCGTTGCCGGCTGAGTTGTGGTCCGGCCTGTCGGGGCCTGCCATCGAGTGTGGAGCGGTTACGGACTGCACCATCCTCATCGAGCCGGTCACGTTTCTCCTGATGGCGCTCGGGCGCCGGGGCCAGTGGGGTCCCCTCGCTCAGGGCCGCATCCTGGTCGGGGGGCGCAAGCCCTGGCTCGCTCCGCGTTTCCCGGCTTTGTTCAAGGCGCCCTGAGCGCGACGGGCCGCGGCGGCCCGACGGTGGCTGCCTGTGGTCGTACGGGCTCAGTGGTCACCCGGGTTCGGGGGCGGTGCCGGCCGGGGCGGCGCCGAGGAGGCCGAGGAGGGTCTCGCGGTGGAGGTCCGCGATCGGGCCGAGGAAGTCCGGGTGGCGCAGCAGGGGGGCCGCGCGGTGGTCGCGCGGGCTGGGGATGGTCAGCCGGCGCGCGTCGCCCACGCTGTCGGGGCCGTGGTGGGTGGCGGCCAGGCAGGCGGCGGCCAGGGCGGCGAGGTCGGCGTCGGCCAGCAGACAGGCCGCCCAGCTGACGACGGTCTCGTCGACCTGGGTGCGCCAGGCGTGGGTGGCGTCCGTCAGCGGGGGTGCGTCGGCGCCGGTGACGAAGTCCAGCCGGCCGGAGCCGCCGGGGCCGAGCAGGTCCAGCAGTTCGGCGTCCAGCGCGGTGGGGTAGCGCAGGGCGGCGGCGATGGTGGCCGCATGGCCTGCCTGGGCTTCGGCCAGGGCCTGGTTCAGCGGGCCGGTGGCCGGGGGGAAGGCCGCCAGCAGCCAGCGTGCGGAGGCGGCGATGACGGGCGAGAGCGCGGTGGGCATGGTCGACCGTCCTGTGCGTATACCCGCCTGTCCTGGGTGTTCCGGTGTGGGTGATCCGGTCGCGGGCACTGCGCGCCCGGGCGGGGAGGTGCGGACAACGGTACGGCGGCCTCCCCCGAGGGCGACAGGAGCTACGTCACAGCCGGGGTCGGTGGGGCCTGGCCGGGCGCGGTCACCGCGGCGGCGCGCGAGCGCTACGGCCTGCCCGCCGCGCTGTCGCACGAGGAACGGCTCGCCGGGCGGCTGCCGGAGGGGCACAAGGTCATGAAGCAGCTCCAGCGCGCCGAGTGGAAGCTGACCAAGCGGGGTCTGGGACCGTGGGCGCGGATCAACCGTCCCGCCCACGGCGGGCGGCGGCAGTGCGTGCAGCTGTGCATCCCCTCCTGGCGCGCCCTCGATGGCCGCGCGTGGGGCCATGCCGCGCAGCTGGAGCCCGCGGAGCTGGCGCAGGTTTGGGTGTGTACGCCACGCGGGTGATGACACCGGTGGGGTCCACGGCTGTAACCGGCCTGCAGCTGATGACCACGCTGAACCCGCCCACCCGCGCCAGCGCCCCGGACGCCGACGGCAGAAGGCACACCGGACACCGTCCCGGCTCGCTGGGCACCCAGCCGGTGGACCCGGCCCCGTGCGAGGCGCCCGACGGACACCCCGTCCTCGCCGACCTTCCCCGCTTCCATGTGCGCGGCCCCGACGAGCGGCTGTTCGAGGAAGCCTATGACTGGGCGCGGGATCTCACCGACGAGGAGTGCATGAAGCGCCACCTGGTCGGCATCGACGTCAACCTTGCCTTCGGCGCGGCCGCCAACGGCGCCGTTGTCGACCTCGCGTCGCCGCCCGTGCACGTCACCGACCCGGCGTTCGACGCGGCGCTGCCCGGCTCCTGGCTGGTCGACCTCTTTCACGTCGACCTGAACCGGGTGAAGGTCGGCAAGCAGTGACGCCATCAAGATGACCGTCAAGGGCGGCATCGGCAAGCTGCAGGAGAAGGCCCGCGGCGGCGGCTGGAAACCGGGACAGGCGTGGCCCGCCCTCGCCCGGCCGACGTGGCGACCGGACATCCGCGCCGCGGTCATCTCCCGGGCCCGGATCAACATGCACCGCAAGATGGTCGCCCTCGCCGCGGCCACCGGCCGGTACCCGGTCGCGGTCCTCTCGGACTGCGCCGTGTACGCCGCCGACGGGCCCAGCCCGCTCGACGTCCTGCCCTACGACGCCGACGGCAAGACCGTCCCCGGCTCCTTCCGGCTCGGCGTCTCCCCCGGGATGGTCAAGCACGAGGGCACCCAGAGCGTGCTGTGGGGCGCCGACGTCCTCGAGCAGCTCGCAGGCGACGGCCATGTCGCCAACCTCGCCCGGTGCGTGCAAGACCGGCGAGGTCACCGCCAAGGACACCGGAGAGTAGAAGCAAGGGGGGCAGGGGTCGATGGTCACGATCGGCGAAGAACTCGACAAGGCGGTCCTCGGCGCGTTCACGCGCCGCCAGGCGGGCGCCCCAGCTTGGACGAAGCAGCAGGTCATTGGGTTGCCATCAGCATGGGGGCTCGGCCTCCGGTGTGAGGTAGCCGAGAACGGGATGCCGTCAGCGTTGCGAAGGCCCGGCTTCAGGCTTTCGTCCGGGCGGCGGTGTGGAAGGTCGAGGTTGGGCAACGAACAGATAGACCGCGGCGGCGGCGACGGCACCGATCACGGGACCGACCCAGTACAGCCAGAACTCCTGCCACGGCGTATGGCCGCCGAAAATAGTCGTGGCCGCGTAGGGTCCGAAGGTGCGCGCAGGGTTGACCGAGCCGCTGCTGATGGGGCCGATGGCCATGATCTCGCAGGCCACCACCAGGCCGATGACCAGCCCGGCCCAGCCCGTCGGTGCACGCGCGTCCACGACCAACGCCATTATGGTGAGCAGCAGCAGCGCGGTTCCCAGTGCCTCGGCCACGCCAGCCTGCAGGTAAGTATGGCCGGGTTGGACCACTGTGCCGCCGGAGACGTTGGCGGTCAGGGCGGGCGGGCCGAAGATCACGTTGACCAGCAAGCCGCCAACGAGCGCCCCGCCCAGTTGGGCGACGACGTAAGGGACGACTTCCCTCCGGGGGAAGCGTCGTATCGCGGCCAGCGCGATGGTCACCGCTGGGTTGATGTGCGCCCCGGAGACGGGGCCGAACACGTAGACGACAGCGGCGATAACGAAAGCGAACGAGAGGCCGATGATCCCTATCGCGGCGTAGCCCAGCTCCCCCCTGCCGACCACCAAGGCGGCTACGAACGAGCCCGCCCCGAAGATCACCAGTAGCGCGGTACCGATCGCCTCCGCGGCCAACCGCCGCCACAGCTCCATGGTCATGAACGCTCACCCCGGTAGCTCGAACGCGCCAGGGGTGCACGGCCGACGGCAGGGGCATTGGCCGTGCACGGCTGGCTCCATCGGATCAGGCGGCCGTTTCGTACGGCCTGAGCACGACCTTCGAGTAGCCGTATTTCTGCTTGTCGAACCGCTTGTAGGCAGCGAGGGCGAGAAGTCGGTGCCGCGCCACCGTGTGCCCTACAGCCACAGCCCGTGTCCACGCCGATGACCGCGCTACCGCCGTGCGCCTGCCCCATCCACCGCAAGGCCGGTGCAGTCAGGTGAACGGACACGGCGGACACGAGGCCGATGAAGCCCGCGCCCAGGCGTGCACGGACGAGAGGCACAGGGCCTCGCCCCAGCCCTGCAAGTGCTCGATGGGACCATCCCCGCAGGCGCGGGGAGCACCGCCCGAACCACTTCTGAGTCACGTGCGTCTCGGGACCATACCCGGCCACGGCTCACTGCCACAGCCGTCCACGTCGACCGCAGCGATCCGCTGCGGATTGCGTACAGAGCGGGGACGGACAGCTCCGGGAGTGACCGGTAGGCCCCGGCCGGAGCGTTCCGGCCGGGGCCTTCCTCGTCGGGCCGGCTGCGTCGTGCGTCGACGGGCTGGCGGATCATTCTTCGGGGCTGGTGCGGGTCGCGGTCAGGTCTTCCTCAAGGGGCAGTGATGCGGGCGCGGCACTTCACGCACTCGTCGAGTTGGAATCGTTCTACACGAGCACAGGCTGCACCTCGCCCTGCACCGCGCAGCACCCCTGCGGCCAGCCTCGAATCGATCGCCGAGCCCGGCCGACTCGACCAGCTGGACATCCATCGACGTGATCGACTCGGCGGCGTCCTTCACGAGTACACACACGCGGCCCAACCTGCCCGGGCGTAATAATCGGCACGCACACCGTGTGCAGGGGACGGCACGAGCCAGCACGGCCTCCCGGCCTCCGGGGTCAGGCTGTCTTGAGTTGCTTCGCGCGGTGTCCGAGGTACAGGACGATCAGACCGCACAGCGCGGTGGGGCCCGCAAGGATCAGGAACAGCTGCTCGTGGCCCATGCCGCCGGCCAGCATGCCTCCGACGATCAGCGGGCCGACGATGCCGCCGACGCGGCCGATGCCCAACGCCCAGCCGACACCGGTGGAGCGTACTTCTTCGGGATAGAAGGCCGCAGCGAGTGCGATGACGCTCTTCTGGCCGCCGCTAACGGCGCAGCCGACCAGGAAGATCGCCGCCAGGACCATCCAGACCGGCGAACCCAGCACCAGGCCCATGAGGACCAGGAAGCCGCAGCCGACGAAGTAGAGGGTGCCCAGGGAGCCGTAGGCGCCGAGCCGGTCCATCGCGGGCCCGACCACGAAGGCGATCACGATGCCGCCGATGGTCGTCATGGACGCGGCGGTCGCCAGGGTGCCGGCGGAGTAGCCGCGATCGGCGAGGATGGTCGGCATCCAGCTCTGCAGGCCGTAGAACAACGCCAGGTTGATCGCGAAGACGACCCACAGCAGGACCGTGCCGAGCAGCTGGCGGCCCGAGAGCAGCTCGGTGACCTTGACCCGCTTGCCAGGGCCGGCGCTTTCCGCCTCGACCTGCGCCTTGTCCGTCTCCGGCAGCGTCCGGTCGATCCGGCGGCACAGGGCGTACGCCTTGGCGTTTTCCCCGCGGCGCAGCAGATAGGAGATCGACTCGGGCAGCTGCCGGACCAGTACGAGGAGCAGGGCCAGGGGCAGCACGGCGCCGGCGACGAAGACCGAGCGCCATCCGTGGGCGGGGATGAGCCAGTCGGCGACGTAGTTGGCGACCACGAACCCGAGTGAGAAACCGCAGTAGATCGCCAGGACCAGGCTGGCCCGCAGCCGCTTGGGGCTGTACTCGGCGGTGAGCGCGATGGTGCTGGGGGTGGCCGCGCCGAGGCCTATTCCGGTGATCACCCGCATGATCATGAGCTGGTCGGGATTCTGCGCCCACACCGAGACCAGTGTCGAGAGCGAGAAGACTGCGACTCCCGCCATGACGAGCCGCTTGTGGCCGAACTTGTCGGAGAGCGGGGCCAGCAGCAGATAGCCGATCATCAGGCCGACCAGTGCGGCCGAGAAGATCGTGGCCATGGTGCCCTTGGAGACACCCCAGTCGTGGGTGATGGCCGGGGCCATGTAGTTGATCGCCTGGGTGTCGAACCCGTCGAGCAGCATGATCAGCCCGCACAGCAGCACGGTACGGAGTTGGAAACCGCCCGGGCGGCGTCCGTCGATGAAGCCGGGGAGCCTGAGCGGCCCCTGCGGGTCCGCTACGGCGGCGGACGGGGATGAAGTGGTTTTGGACATAATGCACTCCACATGGAGAAGGGTTACTCGACTCTGGCGAGGGCTCCCGCGGCCGAGACGAACGCATCGGAGTGGAACCGGTCAGGAGTCACATCGCGCTCGCGCGCCAGCTCCTGGGCGGCGGTTCGGGTCATTGCTTCGCTGCCACAGGCGTAGATGTGGTGGCTGCTCAGGTCGGGATGGTCCGCGATCGCGGCTGCTTGTACCCAACCGGTGGCGCCTTCCCAGCCGGTGTGCGGCTGGGAGAGCACGGGGGTGAACCGCAGCCATGGGTGGCGCCGGGTCCAGGCTTGGAGGGTGGTGCGGGCGTAGAGATCCTCGAGGGTGTGGGCGCCCCAGTAGAGGTGGATCGGGCGGGTCAGGCGCCGGGCGATGTGGTCGAGGATGATCGACCGCATGGGGGCGAATCCGGTGCCGGTGGCGAGCAGGAGGAGGGGCCCGTCGCCGTCCTCGACGAAGAACTCGCCGAAGGGCGCCTCGATTTCCACGGTGTCGTGGAACTCCAGCTGCTGCAGGATCCGGGCTGAGAACACGCCGTTTGGTTCGTGCCGGACGTGCAGCTGGGCGAGGTCGTTGTGCTGGGGTGCATTGGCCAGCGAGTACGACCGGGTGTCGCCGTCGTCGAGGATGACGTTGAGGAACTGGCCGGCCTGGAAGGGCGTCCGCCGGCCGATGGGGTAGCGCAGGTCGAGGACGGTGACGCCGGGGGCGACCTGGCGGCGCCGGTACACCGTTGTGGTCAGCCGCTTGCGCACCGGCGGGGTCCGTGCCGCGATCCGGCGCGGCGCGATCTCGATATCGCCGGTTGGCTGTGCCCGGCAGAGCCGGACCTCGGCTGGGCCGCAGACGGAACCACTGCCTGGCATGTCCAGCGGGCCTGCCGTCACCGAGCCGAGGCAGGTGTCGCACACGCCCTTGCGACAGGAGTACGGAATCGCCCAACCGGCCTCCTCGGCGGCGTCCAGGATGTTCTGCCCCGGCTCGCAGCCGAAGGCGATATCAGAGCCGCGGACACTGATGGTGAAGGTCATCTCAGCCTTCCTGAACAGTCGGAGCGAGCAGCCGGAGAGCTGCGAGCACGGCGCCCGGGTCGGCACTGCCCTGCCCGGCGATGTCGAAGGCGGGGCCATGGCCCACGCTGGCGAACGGCGCACCGGCACCGATGGTGACTGCGGCCGCGGTACGTCCGGCCAGGATCTTGACCGGGATGTGCCCCTGGTCGTGGTACATCGCCAGGTAGGCGTCGTGGTGGCGGGCGCCGCCGAGCAGGATGTCGGCTCCGACAGGGCCCTCGGCAGGGACGCCGAGCTCGCGGAGAGCAGCCACCGCAGGCTCGGTGACCAGCTTGTCGTCGTCGCCGAACAGGCCGTTCTCACCGGCGTGCGGATTGAGCCCGAAGACGCCGATCCGGGGATCGGCGATGCCAGTTGCCCGCAGCGCCCTGTGCAGCGCCAGCCCGGCGTTGGTGACCAGCTCGGGGGTGAGCCGGGCCAGCGAGTCGGCCAGCCGCTCGTGCAGTGTGACGTGCGCGATTCGCAGACCGCCGCCGACCAGCATCAGGAAGACCTTCTCAAGCGGGGTTCCGGTGAGCTCCGCGATCAGCGGCGGGTAGCCGGCGAAGGCGATTCCGGCCCGGTGGACGGCCGTCTCCGAGTGCGGGCAGGCGACCACACCGGCGTAACTGCCGTCCATCGCTAGCCGTACCGCTGCGGCGGTGTACGCGATGGTGGCGGCGCCCGCAGGCGCGGTGACCTGACCAACCGCCAGGTCACCGGGGGCCAGGGCGCCGACGTCGACCAGGTCACACACGCCGCGCTCGGCGGCCGCACCCGGCTGCGCCGCGCGCAGCGCGAGCCCCGCGCGCTCAGCGTACGGCTGGAGTACATGACGGTCGCCCACCACGACCGGCGCCTGGTCATCGAGCTCGGCGACCGCCGCGAGCGCGATCTCCGGTCCGATCCCGTTCGGATCGCCGGTGGTGAGCAGCAGTCTGGGTATCCCGGTCACAGCGGCAGTACCAGCAGTGTGTCGATACGGGAGCTGTCGCAGACCACGATCCGCTTCTTGATCAGGGCTCTGCCGTCCTCGAAGATGTACTCGTCGAGGTAGCGGCCGCTGGCGAACATATCGGTCGGCCCGTTCCCGGTGATGCGGATGACCAGGAACGAGGTCTCGCTGGTCGCGCCGGCCTCGCTCTCCTGAAGCACCGCAGGCTGGCCGAGCATGTGCCGGTAGGCATGCGGCTCGTAGATGTTGGCCTCCTTCAGTGCAGAGACCCGGTCCTTGAGCATCGCCTTGTTGTTCGCCCAGATGATCCCGGCCGGCAGCCCGCGCCGGTGGTTGTCCGCCGTGGTGACCTTGTAGAAGGCGTCGTCGGCGAAGAACTCCGGCCAGTCCTCGATCGGGCCGTCATCGATGGCGCGGACGTAGTGCCCCTGGGCCCGGCTGATCAGGTTGTGCGCATCCATCAGGCCTGTGCTCCCTTGCCCGCGCTGACGGCGAAACCCATGGCTTCGCGGTAGACCTTCCAAAAGCCGCGGATCGAAGCCTCGGTGACCCGGCTCTCGCTGGAGACCGCCTGGTCACCGCCCATCTGAACGGTCGCGAACTCCTTGCTCGCCCCCGTGATGCCCCGCTGCACGAAGCCGCCGATGGCGCCGTCCTCCATGGAGACATAGCCGGCCGGACCGACCAGGTTGGACTGCTTGAGGCGGATCAGCTGCTGCTCCTCGGTGTCGTCCTCGAAGCCGAGGTAGGTCCAGTGGAGGTCGGTGGAGTCGACCCCGGTCGGCAGCACCTGGCGTACGGCGACGGAGTTCTGGATTTGCTGGAGTACGAAGCCGGGCGAGACCGAGAGGATCTGCAGCGTGATGTCGTCCCCGACTTCGCTGAAGTTGTCGACCAGCGAGGGGTCTTCGAGCTGGTACTCGGAGTCGGAGCGGATCTTCTGGTCTTTATAGTGCGCCGCGGCCTCCACCTCTGGGTTGATGGCCGACCAGCTCACGTGGTGGCCACCGTTCTCCGAGACGATGATGCCGCCCTTCTGGTTCAGCTTGTTGAGCCCGAAGGTTGTGAAGAACAGGTGCAGGATGCTGGCGTGGTAGGAGTCCTTGACGTTCTCCATGTACAGCTTCCAGTTGTTCGGCAGGCTCTGGGTGAACCGGCCTAGCACGACCGGCTTGCGGCCGCCGAGGACCCGCTCGATCCGGTCGAGGATCTCCTGGCCGAGATACTCCTCGATCTCCGGCACGTCGTTGTCCAGGCTGCCGAAGACCAAGCCGTGCACATTGGCCAGCCGCAGCCGCCGGGGGCTGTGAGCGGCCTTGCAGAACTCCGGCGACATGCCGCCCTTGCCGTTGATGCCCTCTTCGAAAGCGACACCGGTGAGGTCACCCTGAAGGTTGTACGTCCAGGCGTGGTAGACGCAGGTGAAGTCCTTGGTGTGGCCGTAGTGCTCCATAGCGATCAGAGAGCCGCGGTGGGCGCACCGGTTTTCGAAGGCGTAGATCTGGCCGTCGTGGTCGCGGGTCACAAGCACCGGCTGCTCGCCGATGAAGGTGGCGCAGAAGTCGCCCGGTTCGGCCAGCTCGGCCTCGAGGCAGAGGTAGTTCCACATCGGGCCGTGGAAGATCCGCTCCTGCTCGGCCCGGTAGACGTCCTCGTCTTGGAAGACCCAGTACGGCACCTCGGTCAGGGACTCGGGCCAGCGGCGCTCCGAAATCCCGGCCGGGGCCGGAGCACCCGCCCCCGTGTTCCGTGCGCTCATGCGTGCACCTCCAGTGCTTGACAATCCTCGTTCGCTATGCGAACGTTTGCTCGCTATCCGAACAGAGCGCCAGTAGATTTGCCAGTAGTCACATCTGTCAAGGGGGGAGGCCGCATGGCCATCGAAGGAATGGCAGGACTTGCCAAGGGACTCGCAGTCCTCGAGGCATTCGGGGACAGCACTCCCCGGCTCACCATCAGTGATGCGTCCCGCGCCACCGGCCTGAGCCGGGCAACGGCACGCCGCTGCCTGAACACGCTCACCGAGCTCGGCTACGTCACCTTCGACGGGAAGTTCTTCGCGCCCACTCCCCGCGTACTGCGCATCGGCGCCACCTACGGCGAGTCCGCCGCGCTTCCCCAACTCGCCCAGCCGCACCTCGCCGCCATCCGCGACGCAACCGACGAGTCCGCCTCATTGGCCGTGCGCTACGACAACGAATCACTGTTCATCGCGCGCAGCGAAGGCACCCGGCTCATCGACAACGGCATACGTGTCGGCGCCCGGCTCCCCCTTTACGCCTCCTCCACCGGGCAGGTTCTGCTCGGCGCCCTGGGCTCAACCGAGTTGACCGACTACCTCGGCGCCGCTCCGTTTCCCGCACGCACCCCAGGAACCCCTACCACGGCCGCCGAAGTCGAGGACCGCGTCCGGGCTGTCCGCGCCGCAGGCATGGCGATCAACTCCGAGGAGCTGGAACTCGGGCTGCTCTCCATCGCTGTACCAGTCCACGATCCGGCCGGCCAGCTGGTCGGCGCCATCTCGGTCAGCGCCTCAAGCTCCCGCGTCACCGTCGATGAACTCCGCGACCGGGTTGCCCCGGTGATGCAGCAGCACGCGGCAGCGCTCGGCCGGAAGCTGTAGGAGACGGGATCCGGTCAACCTGTCACTTTGACAAATGCGGCCGCGCCGGGGGGTGAACTCACCCTCCAGCGCACCGCCCTCCCCCACCGGCAAGCCCATGATCGCCGTCGGCGCAGGGTGCGGCGGCCGGCGCGCCGCCACCTTCGCCGCGTCGCCTTCCCTCGGCCCGGCGAGAGCAAGTTCCGACAGCGCCTGCCGCATTTGCTGCTCATCCCGCTCCCGCCGCACCACCGCACGGTCCGGCAGGACCCTGCCGGCCTGAAGGCCCCGGCACACCACCCGGTGCAACGACGCCACCGAGGGCACCTCTCCCCCGGCCCCCCTCATATGCCGGTGCAGCGCCACCACGTTCCCGCCCGCAGCCCCGGGAACACGAAGGAGGGGACGGACCGCGTGCGGCGCGGTCCGTAAGACAGTGGAGCGAAGCGGGGTGTAAGACCCCACGACAGCCACACCCACCACACGCACCGCCCCACAACAGTGACCCCCACCCGACCTCAGCACCCCACCAGCGGAGACACCCCGTCCTGACGTGCCGTCACTGACACCCACCCACCGACACCAAACCGGCACATCGCACCGACGCCGCAAGGACCGCCCCCGTTCCTGACGATCCACACGGCCGCCGTCCTTATGACCGCGGTCGTCATCGGCCTGGTCGTCAGAGGGCTCACCTTCCTCAGCGGCGGTGCCGTGGCCGCTGCTGTTCTGGCTGGTCTGACTGCAGCCGGCGTCAGCGTCCCGGTGCTCCGCTCACTCATCGGCTGAGGTCGGACCACGGTCTTCTTGGATCTGCCGAAGGAGGCACCGTGGATCGGCTCCCCGCCGGGTGTCTGTTCCCCGATGCCTTCCGCCTCATCGGGGAATGATCAGATCGGTGAACTGTTGGCATCCGCCCACGGTTGACGACGACCGCGACGAAGACGACCACGACCGGCAGCAGAGGAATGAGAGCCGCGTCGGGCAGGCCGAGGGACGCTGCGCCAGCCATCACCAGGACGACCGTGAGCCCCACCACGATCGCCCGCAGACGCTCTCTCGGTGCAGCCGGAGTCACGCCTGTGAGGCGGTCTGCATCGAGAAGGCCGTCAATACGACCCTCGGCATAGCGTTCGGCAATGGTCAGGAGCATCACGGTGAGGTCTTCCAGAGCGGGGCCCGGCTTGGAGTCCTGTCGTGCTTCGGCCTGTCGCAGCGCGCCCACCACCAAGCCGGCATGGGCCTTGAACTGCCGTTCGTTGTGCCGTCTGGCTCTGGCGCGGCGGGTGCGGTGGGCCCTCCATATGGCGCGCTCCACCGGCTGGACGGAGACGCGCGGGATCTGGCAGTCCGGCTGGGTTTCTTCCCAGCGCCGCAGAACCGTGGCGCACTGGGCAGCGACCGTCAGCAGGGCCACGACCGGCCGGCAGCGCCGGTCCTCCAGGCGAGCACTGTCCCCGTCCGCATGCCCGGTGAGGCCCCTCCAGGTGACAGCACCTCGGTTCCGGCCGCGTCCTGGCGGTGAGGCACCGCCCGGCGCGGACCCACCGGCTTCCTCTGCGACGCGACGGCCTCGGCGGGCGCCTCCTCCTCGGCCAGCGCCTCCAGATATTGCTCCAGGCCGATCACCCGGCGCCTGAGCACCTCTTCCGCCTCCACCAGAGCCGCCCGCACTTGCTCCAGCTCGGCCTCGAGACCCTCCACCCGCACCGCCGCGGCCTTCTGCCGCGCTTCCGACACCGCCCGCATCGACGGCATCCGCCACCCCCACGACACCTCGGTCAGCAACGGACCGAGACTTCCGTGCCAGCCGCCGTCTCATGCCGGACCAGCGGAAACCGCATGTCAGGTTCGGAAAGAGAACGACCTCTCAGAGCCCTGGGAACGGGGCTGAGGGAGTCAGCTGAGGCCAGCTAGGGTCACCGAAGAGGTGAGCGTCGCAGACCCCTTGAGAGCGACAAAGGCCCCACCCCCGCAAGGGGCGGGGCCTTCGGCCGTCTGCACGCGCCCTGTCCGGGCCGCTGAGGACAGGCCGGCGGTTTTGCTGCCCCGTCGCCCGGCAATTGCCCCCGTAGCACACCGTCAGCCCCTGGCAGCGTGCGCAAGGGCCGACCTGTTTCGGGAGGCAGCCCAGCGGGGAGTGGGTCAGCAGAGGGCAACCGCGTTGGCCGGTGAGCCCACGCCGCCGACGAGGTAAAGCGGTTTGACCACCACGAGGTACGTGTAGCCGCCCCCGTTCGCAGCGTGGGCGGACAGGATGTCGAGTTTCCACTGTTCTCCGATGGGCAGGCCGAGCAGGCCGATGAGGTCCTGGTGCAGCATCCCGACGTCATGACCACTCCTTCCGAAGACTTCGCTTCGTTGCGGGCCGGTGGAAGATCTACTCGGTGAAGCGCAGCACCAGGTCTGCCGCGCTTACCCCGTTCGGGTGTGCGATGAGCGGGTTGATCTCGAGCTCGGCGAGACGGTCACCGAGACCGGCCGCGAACCGCGAAAGGGCCGCCACGGCGGTGGCCACGGCGTCCACGTCAGCCCCCGGCCTGCCGCGGTAGCCGAGCAGCAGCGGCGCCCCGCGCAGCCGCGTGAGCAACTCCCGCACGTCGGGTTCCGACAGCGGGGCGAGCCCGGTGACCACGTCCTGGTAGATATCGGCCGTGACGCCGCCGAAGCCGATGGTCACGACGGGCGGGTAGCCGTCGGCGGCTCCCTCGACGCCGACGAGGAGCTCGATCCCCGGCGGCACCAGGCGCTGCACCAGGATTCCGTCGAGCATCGCATCGGGCCGGGCGGCGCGTACGGCGTCGACCGTGTCCTTGTAGGCCGCGGCGGCTTCGGCGGCGGGGACGCCGACCCGCACACCGCCCACATCGGACTTGTGCGTGATGTCGGGGGACTGCACCTTGAGCACTACCCGGCCGCCGAGGCGGACCGCCGCCTCGGCCGCTTCCTCCGCGCTCGTGACGAGCACGCCTTCGGGCCGCGGCACTCCCAGCGCGTCCAGCAGTGCGGCGCCCGCCGCCTCCGTGACCACGCCGGAGCCGACGAAGACTTCGGTCGCGTCGACCGCCGGCTCTGGCCGCACCGACGGACGGACGGCGTTGGCCCGGTACAACCGGGCCAGCACGTGGGCCTTGCGCCCGATCGAGTCGTGCAGCGGAACGTGGTGGTCGCGCAGGATCTTCGTCGCTTCGGCGATCTGGTTGCCGTCGGCGAGCCACACCACGCCCAGCGGTTTCGGTGTGCCCTCCGCCGCGGCCACGAGGTGGCGGGCCACCCGCGCCGCGCGGGCGCCGGTCACGTTCGTCATGATCACTATGAGGACGTCGGTGCCCGGATCGTCGAGGATCGTCCGGCACACGTGGAAAACCGATCCGTCGTCCTGCGAGAACAGCTGCGCGGTCACGTCCACGGGATTGCTCGTGGAGCCGTATGCGGGGATGAACCGCTCGAGTTCACGGCGCGTATCCGCGGCCAGCTCGCCGGTCCGCAGCCCAGCCTCCTCCAGCCAGTCCGCCGCGATCCCGCCCGCGCCGCCCGAGCTCGTCACCACGGTCACCGCCGGCCCGCGCACGGGCTTGCGCGCGGCCAGCTCCACAACGGTGTCCAGCAACTGGTCGATGTCGGTCACCCCGATCACGCCGTTGTCCGCGGAGACCAGTTCGAACGCGGTGTCCGGCCCGATCATGGCGCCGGTGTGCGACGCGGCCGCGCGCCGCCCGGCGGCCGAGCGCCCGGAGCGCAGCACCACCAGGTCCTTGCCCAGCTTCCGCGCCCGCGCGGTGAGTTGCTGCCACTGGGCACCCGGGGGGATCGCCTCCAGGTACATCGCGACGACCCGGACCTCGTCCTCTTCCAGGAATCCGGCGGCGAGGTCGGCGACGCCGAGGTCGGCCTGGTTGCCGCTGCTGGCCCACGCCGTGAGCCCGATGCCGCGTTCGCGCGCAAGCCCGAGGAACGAGCCGCCGATCGCGCCGCTCTGGCCGACGTAGGCGATGCCGCTCGACTCGCCGAGCCCGGCCTGGGCGGCTTCGCTGAACGTCGCGACGAGGCTGCTGGGCCGGTAGATCAGGCCCTGGCAGTTCGGCCCGAGCAGGCGCACACCACCAGCACGCGCCGCCCCGGCCAGCCGCTCCTGGACAACCAGGCCCTCGCGGCCGAGCTCACCGAACCCCGACGAGAACACCACCGCCGTCCCGACGCCGGCGCGCACGCAGTCGTCGATCGCACCCGGCACCGCGGCCGCCGGCACCAGGATCAGCGCGAGGTCGACCGGCCCCGGTGCAGCGTCCAGCGAGGGGTAGCACGGCAGCCCGTCGAGCTCTGTGTACTTCGCGTTGACGGGCAGCACGCGGCCCGCGTAGCCGAAGTCCCGCAGGTTCGCCAGCGTCTGCGTCGAGATGCTGCCAGGCCGGGCGGACGCGCCGACGATCGCGACCGAGCGCGGGTGCAGCAGGCGCTGCGCCCAGTGAGTGCCGGAGTCAACGGGCATGAATGGGTCCTTTCGGGCCGGTCAGGGGACCAGCCAGCCGAGCACAGGGGTGGATTGCAGGTAGACGAGCACGGAGAGCACGACGATCATCACGACCGTCCAGCCGATGGTCCGGCGGAAGAGCACGCCTTCTTTGCCACCGAGGCCGACGGCGACGGCTGCGATCGCGAGGTTCTGCAGCGACACGGCCTTGCCGACCACCCCGCCGCTGCTGTTGGCGGAGGTGAGCAGCACGTCGGACAGGCCCGCGTGGTGGGCGGTCGTGTACTGCAGCAGGCCGAACAGCGCGTTGCTGGAGGTGTCGGACCCGGTCAGTACGGTGCCGATCCATCCGATCACCGGCGACACCAGCGGGAACACCGCGCCGGCGCCGGCGAGCCAGACGCCGAGTGTGGTGGTCTGGCCGGACAGATTCATCACGTAGCTCAGCGCGATGACGCAGCACACCGTGAAGATCGCCCAGCGCAGCTGCCACAGGTTGGCGAGCCACACGCGGGCCGCGCGGCCGAGCCCGACGCGCAGCACCGGCAGGCTCAGCAGCCCGGCGATGAGCACGAGCGAACCGGGCGCCCCGACCCACGCGAACTTGATCTTCCCGATGGTCAGCGGTTCCCCGTCGGAGTTGCTCACGTCGACACCGGGCCATTGGAGCTTGGTCGTGAGCGAGGCGATCAGGTCCGACACTCCGGGCAGGTTCGCGATGACGACCACAGCGACGATCAACAGGTATGGCGCGAGCGCGGCGAGCACGGGTGGCTGTTTCTCGTCCACAGTGAACGATTCGGCCGACGGGGTGGCGAAGTCGACGCCCCCGCCCGCGGTCACCGGCGTGCGCTGCCGCACCGCCGTGGCGGAGACGCGGCTGGCGCGCGCCACGAGGATCGTGACCACCCCGGACACCACGGCCGCGACCGTGTCCACCAGCGCCGGCGTCAGGAACACCGACGCGGCGCACTGGACCGCGGCGAACGAGACGCCGGCCGCGAGAGCGACGCCCCACCGCTGCTTGAGCCCGGTTTTCCCGTCGACCACGAGCACGAGGACGAGCGGGATGAACAGCGCCAGCAACGGCGTCTGCCGGCCGATCATCACTGCCAGGTCGTGCACGGGGAGCCCGGTCTGCGTGGCCAGCACGTCGATGGGCTGGCCGAGCGCGCCGAACGCGACCGGTGACGTGTCGGCGATCAGGCACGCGGCGGCGGCCTTGATCGGCGACAGTCCCAGCGCCATGAGGATCACCGCGCAGATTGCCACCGGGGCGCCGCCACCGGCCAGGCCCTCCAGCGCCGCGCCGAAGCAGAAGGCGACCAGGATCGCCTGCACCCGGCGGTCGTCGCTGACGCGCGTGAACGCCGTGCATAGTGCGGATGAGTGCCCGCGCAGCTCCGTGACCTTGTGCAGCCAGATCGCGTTGATCGCGACCCACAGGATCGGGAAGATTCCGTAGACGACACCTTCCGCGGCGCCGGAGAACGCGATGGAGGCCGGGAGCCGGAACGCCGCGATGCCGACGAGCAGCGCCGCCACGAGAGAGGCCGGCGCGGCGATGCGGGCTGGCGTCTTGAACACGCCGAGCAGCACGATCAGGAGCAGCAGCGGAATCGCCGCCAGGAGGGCGGAGAGGGGCAGCGAGTCGCCGACCGGAACAAGGATCTGTGTGAACAACGTTGTTCTCCAGTGGGGTCCGGGGGTGGGGCCGGTGCGGTCACCGGCCCTCGAAAACCGCTTTTCTCTTCTCCTGGAAGGCGGTCAGGGCCTCCGCGGAGTCGCGAGTGGACTGGATCACGGCCTGGTGGGACGAGATGAGGTCCAGTGCGGTCCGCAGGTCGGTGCGGCTGCTCTGGTAGGTCGCGCGCTTGATGGTGCGCAGGGCGATCGGTGGCCCGGCCGCAAGCTTCGCGGCAAACTCCCGGGTCCGGTCCGCGAACTCGTCGTCGGGGTAGACGTGGTTGACCAGACCAATGCGTTCCGCCTCGTCGGCGGCCACCCAGTCGCCGGTCCACAGCAGCTCCAGCGCGCGGGACATCCCGACGAGCCGGGGCAGCAGGTAGCACCCGCCGTCGCCGGGCACGAGCCCGACGCGGACGTAGCCCTCGGAGAACCGTGCCGACACCGACGCGACGCGAATGTCCGCCATGAGCGCGAAGTCCATGCCGGCGCCCACCGCGACCCCGTCGACCGCGGCGATCACGGGCTTGTCGAAGTCCTCGAGCGCGTAGGCGATCCGGTGCACGCGATCGGTGAGCAGCGTCTTGTCCGTGAGCGGGGTGCGTGTCTCGTCGTCGAACACGGCGAGGTCCACCCCGGAGCAGAACGCGCCGCCGGCCCCGGTGACGACGAGCACGCGGATCGCGTCGTCGGTGCGTGCGTCCTGGATGATGCGCACCCACTGCTCGAGCATGTCGAGCGTGAACGCGTTCTTGCGCTCGGGCCGGTTCAGCAGGATGGTCCCGACGCCGTCGGTGACCTCGAACTCCAGATCGGCCATCTCAGTTCTCCGCCGTCTGGTAGCGCTTGAGCTCCTGCCGGGCGACGGTGCGGATGTGCACCTCGTCCGGGCCGTCCACGATGCGCAGGGTGCGCGCCCGGCTCCAGATCTCGGCCAGCGGCAGGTCGTCGGTCACGCCGGCACCGCCGTGGATCTGGATCGCCCGGTCGAGGACACTGAGCGCCGCGCGCGGCGCGATCACCTTGATGGCGGCAATGTCGGAGCGCGCGTTGCGCACGCCCACCTCGTCGATCAGCCAGGCCGTGCGCAGCACCAGCAGCCGCGCCTGCTCGATCTCCATCCGCGACTCGGCGATCTGCTGGCGGACGACACCCTGGTCGGCCAGCGGGCCGCCGAAGGCCGTACGCGACAGGGCGCGTTTGCAGGCGAGCTCGAGGGCCCGTTCGGCCATGCCGACGGCGCGCATGCAGTGGTGGATCCGCCCGGGGCCGAGCCGCGCCTGCGCGATCGCGAACCCGTGGCCCTGCTCGCCAAGCAGGTTGCCTACCGGCACGCGGACGTCGGTGTAGCTGATCTCGGCGTGGCCCTGCTGGTCGCGGAACCCGAACACCGGCAGCACGCGCTCGACCTTCACACCCGGCGTGTCGATGGGCACGAGGACCATCGAGTGCTGGCGGTGCTTCGGCGCGCCGGGGTCGCTCTTGCCCAGCACGATCAGGAGCCGGCAGCGCGGGTCGGCGGCGCCGGTGGTGAACCACTTGCGGCCGTTGATCACGTACTCGTCGCCGTCGCGCACGATCGAGGTGGAGATGTTGGTGGCGTCGGAGGAGGCCACGTCCGGTTCGGTCATCGAGAACCCAGAGCGGATGGTGCCGTCCAGCAACGGTCGCAGCCAGCCCTCGCGCTGCTCGGTGTTGGCGAACAGATGCAGCAGCTCCATGTTGCCGCTGTCGGGGGACAGGCAGTTCATGGCGGCCGGTGCGATGAACGGCGAGCGGCCCGTCTCCTCCGCGAGCACGGCGTAGTCCACATTGGTCAGATGGGACTCGTCGGGCAGGAAGAGGTTCCACAGCCCGCGTTCACGCGCGGCCGCGATGAGGTCTTCCAGGACTGGTGGCACGTCGTTGGTGCGGCCAGCTGCCATCAGCTCCTCGCGCTGCTGCGCGTACACCGGTTCGGCGGGGTAGACGAGGTCCGTCATGAACGAACGGACTTGGGCCAGGCGTTCAGTCGCTTGCGGGGAAAGGGAGAAATCCATTCAGTGCTCCCGGTTCGGGGTCGGTTCGGTCAGGCCGCGTGGGCCAGTGCCGCCAGCGCTTCGGCCAGCTGCCACTCGACCTGCGCGTCGAGCGCGGCCACGTCCAGCTCCTTGTCGCCCATCGCACCGGCGACGAAGCGAGCGCGGGTGGTGGTGTTGATGCACGACAGGCGCCAGTACGAGAACGCGACGTAGTACGGCAGGTCGGAGACGTCGACGGGGGACCGGGCGGAGTAGGCGTTCACCAGGTCGGCGTGGTCGGGGAAGCCGCCGGCGAGCGTCGCGGGCGGCGAGATCCACCTGCCGGGGTTGTCCGGCAGCGCCCACCACACGAGCAGCCAGCCCAGGTCGGCGAGCGGGTCGCCGACGGAGGTGAGCTCCCAGTCGAGCACTGTGGCCACGTCGCCGTCCGCGGAGAGCAGCACGTTCTCGGCCTTGTAGTCGCCGTGCAGCAGGGAGTTCCCCTGCGGCTCGGGGATGCGGGCCGTGAGCCGGTCGGCCACGGTCCGCAGGGGGCTGCCGGCGGGGAGGCCGAGCGCGTCGAACTGCCTCTGCCAGCGGCGCAGCTGGCGTTCGACGTAGCCGCGGTCCCGGCGCAGATCGCCCAGGCCGATCTCGGTGACGTCCAGGGCGTGCAACTGGGCGAGGACTTCCGGCAGACGCCGGCCGATCTTTCGCTTGACCTCGGGCGAGAGCGCCGCGGCCGTGTCCGGGCTCAACGTCTGCCCGGGGACGAAGTCCATCAGGAAAAACGGCGCGCCAATCACGTCCGGGTCGGTGCACTCCGCGACCGGCCTCGGCACGGGTACCGCCGTGGCGCTCAGCGCGGAGAGGATGCGCCGCTCCCGCAAGACGTCGTGGGCACCGGATTCCAGCGCACCCAGCGGGGGCCGGCGCAGGACGTACTGCGCGCCGATGGCGTCGCGCACCGAGAACGTGAGGTTGGACCGGCCCGCGGAGATCGTCGTCACCGTGATCGGCGGTTCGACGGCGCTGCCCTGCCCGGCCAGCCACGCCGTGAGCGCCGGTATGTCGACGCCCGGCGGCTCCTGGTTCGGCTGGTTCGGCTGGTTCGGCGACCTTGACGTCACCCTCGACCTCCTGACCGACGGGATAAAATCGGGACAGTGTCCCGAACTTGTGACGGATCCTGGCCTCGGCGAGCGCGGGTTGTCAAGGTCTAGTGGCTCGTCACGCAGCCTTGGCCGGGTAATCGGTCCATGAGCGGATCGGTGAGTCGGGTGCGACAGCCGTCTTCGGTGCGACGCGGGCATTGCGCCAGCGGACGTAGGCGGCAGTGGCCGCGTTCTGCTCGTCGTGGCTGAGTGCGAGGTAGCGCAGGGCCGCGAACTCGGCCTCGATCCAGTTCAGCCAGGAGCCGTAGGTCGGCAGGAAGACCAGTTCCATGTCGTTGCCAGCCGCCCAGGCGCGGGGCGTCCCCCGCTCCATTTTGGGTCCAGCGCGTCGAAGCCCCGCTCCTTGGCAGCGTGGATCACATCGCGGACGTACTCCTCGCCGACCTGCATCAGCGTGGTGATGTCCTTGACCGTCTGGCCCTGCGCGGACATCAGCACCACGATCGCCCGGCGGAGTTTCACCGGGTCCTTCGCACTCCGGCTGATCCGCTGCAACTTCCGGCCTTCCGCCATGGTCACCGGCCGGACGAACACACTCGGTCAACGTCCCACGACCACCTCCGAGATCAGGTCTTGGAGACAGTCTGCTGGCCAACGAGCAGCCGATCGATTACCAGACCAAGGCTGCGTGACGAGCCACTAGTTACAGTGGCCTCAGAGGGGAGACAGGTGACTGGTACACGGGGACAAGGCATGAGCGGGCAGGGTGTGGCCGTCGAGGCGGAGCCGCGGTTCCGCTCGCTCGGGATGACCGGACGGGTGTTCGCGGTGCTCGACGCCGTCATCACGCGGCAGGACGGCGACACCGGCGTGCGGGAGCTCGCGGCGCACCTGGACGTCAGCCGGAGTGCGGTACACCGGATCCTGCAGACGCTGGGCGACCTGCGCGTCGTGCGCGGGCAGCCGAATGGCCGGTATGACCCGGGGCCGCGGCTGCTGGCGTGGGCGAAGTTCCTCGGTGAGCGCAACGTGCTGCTCACTCGCGGCCACGACGAGCTCGTCGCGCTCGAGCGCGAGGCCGGCGAGACGGCGATGCTGCTGACCTACACGGCGGGGGAAGAGTCCGCCAGCATCGTGAGCTCGGTCGAATGCGGCAAGCCGGTGCGCTACACCGTCCGCATCGGATCGAAGTCGCCGTTGCACGCGGGTTCGGCGGGAAAGGCGATCCTCGCGAACCTTCCGGGCAGTTTTCTGGCCACTTTGGGCCGTCCGGCGTTGACGGGTTCGACGATCGGCGATCTCGACCTGCTGCGCACCGAGCTCAAACAGGTGCGCGAGCGGGGTTTCGCGACGAGCATCGCCGAGCGCATCCCCGAAGCCGCTGGAGCCGCCGCCGCCTACTTCCGCGACGGCGAACCCGCCGGCGCCATCAACGTCACCGTCCCCCGGCACCGCCTGTCCGATGAGGACGAGCTGCGGCGGCTCGGTGAACTCGTCAAAGCCGCGGCCAACCGGCTGACCGCTGCCCTGGCTGTCCCGTCCGCTCAGGTTTCGCGTACACCGGCGGTGGGCGCCGCAGAGCCGTCAGGTGTGTCGGCCGAACGCCGCTCCATCGTCCGCGTCGCCGCGGCATTGGACGCCCTCGCGCGCTCGTCCGCCGACGGCCTTTCCGTCGATGATCTCACCATGGGCATCTCCAGCGGCCGCGCCACCGCCGCCCGCCTGCTCGGCGCCCTCGCCGACCTCGGCCTTGCCCGCCCGCTCGCCCCCGACCGCTACGAAGCCGGAGCGGAACTGCTTGTCTGGGCCGCCCGCCTCGACCGCGGCACCGGCATCGGCCCCGTCGCGGCTGACCTGCTCGCCGAACTCGTCCGCGACATCGACGAAAGCGCCTACCTGGCCCAGTACGATTCTGCCGCCGAAGGCGTCGTGTTCGAAGCCGGCCGCACCAGCGACAAACCCATCCAGTACGTCATCCCGCTCGGCTCCACCGCCCCCCTCCACGCCGGCGCGGCCGGCAAAGCGGTCCTCGCCTGGAGCGGCCCGGAGTCGCTCGGCGCGCAGCACTTCGAGCGCTTCTCACCCACGACCATTGTGGACCGTGCCGCGCTCCAGGCCGACCTCGCCCTCATCCGTGAACGCGGCTACGCCGTCAGCACCGGCGAACGCATCCCGGAAGCCTCCGGCATCGCGGCGCCGTTCTTCACCGACGGCGCGGTGGCGGGCGCCATCACGATCACCATCCCGCGCTACCGCTTCGACCCAGCGCGCACGGAGGAATACGCGGCCCGCGCCGTGGCCACGGCGACCGAACTCACTCGCTTGCTGACTGCGGGGACGTTGTTCACCTGAGCGCCGGTTCGAGGCGCTGGAGGCGATCGACCCGGGATGGTGCCCTCTCGGGTGGGACATCGAGATCGACCATCACACTGGTCTGGTGAGATTCGGGTTGGGCCGGTAGTGGGCGACTCCTGCGTTAACGAGTTGGTGCGTGATAGCGGGCGGGTCGTGTTTGGCCGCCGGCCTCGTCTCCGACCGCACCGTCCCCGCCTGAAACAGGCCACGAGCAGGGGGGGCTCAAGGCGGAGCGTCGGGCAGGGTGCCGACAGTGTAGGTGTCGTAGAGGTCAAGGAGGTCCTCCTCGGCTTTCAGCCACACCCCCGGCGGCAACCGGCAGACCAGGGCGGTCAACCGGACCAGGGAGGTCAGCCCCGGCAGCCGGTCGGCCTCCTCGGTCGGCAGAGGCTCGGCGCCGGGCCACTCGGCGGTCAAGGCGCGCAGGCAGTCGTGCCGACGTTGCCGAGCGCGCGGTACACCGCGCGTTCCTGGAAGTGCTCCGGACCTGGGACGCGCTGCTCACCGAGGTGAACCTGCCGCAGCAGGCCTGGAGCATCCTGCGGCACGTCGTCGGTGACGAGGCGCTGTGCGCGGCACGCGACGGGATTGCCGCAGCGTCAGGCCGATGTGATCATCCTGCGGTATGTGCTGGGCTACAGCAGCCGCAAGACCGGGCGAGCCCGACGGCGTCCACGGTGAGCTCGATCATGAACCTCCCCCTGTCCGGCCTGGCCCCGCCGGTCTCGCGACCGCCCGTTCGAACCTGATCGAATCGTGGCGCACACGGTCGCCCGGCCATGCGTGATTGAAGCACTCTGATCTCCGCAGTTGCCACTGGACACCCACGAAGGAGACGACATGGCTTCACGGAGCAACCTCGCGATGGCCCTGACCGCCGCAACACTGATCGCCGGCACCGTCACCGCCCCTGCGGCCTTCGCCGGCACCGTCACCGCCCAGGCTTACACCTGCCAGTATTCCCAGTCGGGGGTCAACGGATACGCCGGCCACTACCGCGGTATGACGGTCATTCCCAGCTCCACCGGAGTATCGAGTTCGGGCATCGAGGCCCAGTGTCTGCTCAAGAAGATCGGGTTCGACCCCGGCACGATCGACGGTGTCTTCGGGAGCAACTCCAAGGCCGCTACCAGGGCATTCCAGTCCTATGTGAACGACAGGTCCGGATACACCGTGATGAAGGTGGACGGCATCGTCGGCTCACAGACCTGGCCCGAGCTGCGGTACTACGCGGCGATGTACATATAGTGACGCGCCGCTCACTCTAGTTGGCGGTCCGCCTCACGTGAACGCCCTTCACCACCCATCAGGCCGGTACCTGAATGGGGGCCGTCGGCTTGTGGCCGCTGCAGAGCTTCGGCGTCGCGCCCGCCGGGTGGGCGGCGGTCACAGTGTTCCTGGCCTGCGCGAGCGGCAAGGCCATCGTCGAGCGCCTCAACGAAGTCGATGTCTTGGCGGACCCGGACGCGCACTGGTCTCCGACCTGAGCCAGTTGTGGACTCTGGCTTCCCCCGCACTCGCGTCCGGCGCCGCAAGTCCGGCGGCGCGCGCGGCTCTGTCCGCGGTTCCGTGAATGATGTTGGTGCTGCGGCAGGCTGCTGCCGAATGTGCTGCCGAAGTGGTACGTCGTCTGCACAGCCCTCAGCCCGCGGCTTGACGCCTTGTGTTTCCGGAGCGGCAGCGCGGGCGGGCTCCGGATTACCGATGAGGCGTTTACCTTCGGCAGTATGGGCGCATGACCGAGATCCGCACACCCCGTCTCCTCCTCCGTAGCTGGCACGACGACGACGTCGTGCCAATGGCGGACATCAACGCCGACCCAAGGGTCATGCGCTGGATCGACGACGGCTCGGTGCGCGACCTGGACCAGACGGCCGAGGCCATCGAGCGATGGGAGGAGGAGTGGGACGAGGAGGGCTTCGGGCTCTTCGCCGTCGAGCTGCTGGCCTCGGGCGAACTGATCGGCTTCACGGGACTGTCCGTGCCCGAGTTCCTGCCGGAGGTGATGCCCGCCGTGGCGATCAGCTGGCGGCTGGGTTCACAGTTCTGGGACCAGGGGTACGCGTCCGAAGCCGCGCACGCCACGCTGGAGTTCGCGCTTCAGGACCGCGGCCTGGACCGCGTCATCAGCATCAACCGGGTGGGGGACAACGCCTCCGAGAACGTCATCCGCAAGCTCGGCATGGTGCCCGAGCGGGAGACGGTGCACCCGGTGTACGGCTACCCTCTGCGCGTTCACGCCATCGACCTCACTGAGTTCCAGGCGTAAATCGGCCGAACCATCGATCAGCGCAGGACAGCCGACTAATGTCCCTACGTCCCCGAGCGCATGGATCGCGACGATACGGACACGAGGGACAGATAGTGTCTTCCCATCGCCGACCCGCGCTTTCACGGAACTGCGGACAGAGACTTGGAAACAGCCACCTCCAGCTCGGGAATGACCCCACACTTGCTCAACGGATCTCCCCGCGGCAGCAGACCGGCGTGGACGTCGGTGATGCCGACCTCGGCGGCGAGCCGGGCCGCCGCCCACAGCGGCGTCGCCATGGGCCGCGCAGGATCCGACCTCGCCCTGGAGACCGCCGAGGCCGTCGTGGTACGCGACGAGCTGGCCACTATTCCCACCGTCGTACGCCTCTCCCGCCAAGCGCGCCGCCTGGTGGTGCAGAACCTGGTCATCGCCGCGGTGTTCATCACCGGCCTGGTCATCTGGGAGCTGGCCGGCCACCTACCCCTGCCGCTGGGTGTCGCAGGCCACGAAGGCTGCACCGTCATCGTCGGCCTCAACGGTCTGCGCCTGCTCGCTGACAGCGCCTGGCGCCGCGCCCGCACCGGGACCGGCCAGTGAGCCGCCGCGCCCGCAAAACTGCCCCCGCCACCGCGGGGGCAGCCCGCTGCACCGTCTACGCCTGCCGCGGCTGCTGCTGCGGCACCGCGAAAATCCCCGGCATCGACCACGCCGCACAGCTCGCAGGACTGCGCCGCGCACTCGACGGCATCGCTCAGGTCCGGGTGACCGACTGCCTGGACACCTGCGAGCAGGCCAACGTCATCGTCGTCCAGCCCTCCGCCGAAGGCCGCAAGAAGGGCGGCCGCCCGGTCTGGCTGGGCCTGGTCAACGATCCCGACGCAACCGACGACATCACCACCTGGATCGAAGCCGGCGGTCCCGGACTCGCCGACCCGCCGGGCATCCTCGACCTCTACACGTTCCGCCCCTCCCGCAGGGTCCAGGCCGAACTCCACGACACGTGACCCCCGCGCCCGCTGCCTGTCGTCAAACGATCTGCCGGCCCGCGTCGCCGATCTTCAGCGGGTCCTCCGACCCCTTGCAGCCGCACCCGTCCTCACCTGCGGTCTTCGCCGTCCAGGAGCAGGAGCGATGGCGCTGGCCGAGCCACCAGCTTCCGGCGGCGAGCACGGCCAGGACGACGGCGAGGGCGGGCAGCCAGCCCACCACCGCCCCCGCGCCGGCGCCCACGACCCCGGCGGTGATCAGGACGGGAAGCGCGCAGCACGCCACGCAGGCCAGCGCGGCCAGGCCTCCGAGCGCCTTCGGGGCCGCGGTGCGGGCGGTCAGCAGCAAGGTCCGGCATGGCGGTCCTCCTCGGCGAGGTCGATGGTCGGCGATCTTCGCGTCGACCTCGGCGAGCTTGGCCGCGGCGCGGTCCTGGAGCCCGGCCACGGGGCGGCCGGGCCGGTGGCGGCCGGCCTCCAGCAGTTCGGCGACCTCCTCCAGCGTGAACCCGAGCCGCTGGGCGGCCTTGATCACCCTTAGCGCGACGACGGCGTCCTCGCCGTAGAGGCGGTGGCCGCCGTTGCTGCGTTGCGGCTCAGCCAGCAGGCCGCGCCGCTAGCAGACTCGCCCCCGCCTCGCCGAGGTGAGTCAGGGAGGAGTGCCGGTACTCCTGCAGATCCCAGCCCGTCCCGGGCCCGCGTACGGCGGTGTGCTCGTCCAGCAGGGCGCGGGCCTGCCCGTACGACAGCCGGGCAAAGCCGGTATCCGGGCAGATGTCACGAGGGCTGACGACCTTCCCCGGGCCGGGGCGTCGATGGGCGACGGACACGGGCCCGCGGGTGCGCCCCTTTAAGCAGCCGGGGCAGGAGCCGGGCAGTACCGGCGTCCCAGTACACGGTCTCCAGCACGAAGTCCTCGCGGACCTGGCCCCGGCGGCGTGACTTCGTGCAGCACCGGCGAACTCCATGATGCTCACGTGCGAGGCGCCGGAAGCAGATCAACGCCGCAGAGATGCCGGCGAAGGCAAGGAAGTGCTCGGCCTTGCGTTCGGTGCGACGGTGACGTCGGCGCCCCCAGCAAGCCAGGAGACGGTGCGCTCGACGGTCCAAGGATGACGCCCGAGCCGCTGTTTCGTCGCCGACCAGGCCACCCTTCACTGCGACCGTCGCATGGCGGGCAGTAGGTGCGAAGGGGCACGTCGGCCGCGGACACGGCGGCGATCGTCAGGATGGCGGACAGTCCGTCGAAGACCAAGGAGAAGGAGGCGGAGGTGGCCGACGCCACCAGGCCGCCACGGAGGTTGCCGAGTCCGGGGCCCGCGACACCGATGACGCGTTCCACGGCCGTGATCCCCCGACCGGCGACGGCCGAGAGGAACAGGCCACGACCGGACCGGGAAGGCGCCACGCATGGCACGAGCCTTTCGGAGGATGACCTTGATGCCGTATCCCGGACAGGCGAACCACTGCAGGCTGGGTGACCATGAACGATATGAACACGATGCGCGCCATCAGCCAGGACGTCCTCGGCGGACCCGAGGTCCTGAAGGAAGTGACGTTGGAGCGGCCCACGCCGCGTCCGAACGAGGTGCTGGTCCGGGTGCGGGCCGCCGGGGTCAACCCGACCGACTGGAAGCACCGGGCGACCGGCGGATTCATCGGCGACCCCCCGTTCGTGCTCGGCTGGGACGTCTCCGGCGAGGTCGCCGAGACCGGCATCGGCGCGGCCGCGTTCCGGCCCGGCGACGAGGTCTTCGGCATGCTCCCCTACCCCTTCGGCCACGGCTCGCACGCCGAGTACGTCATCTCCCCGGTCCGCGCCCTGACGCACAAGCCCGCCTCGATCGACCACGTCCAGGCGGGCGCGCTGCCGCTGGTCTCGCTTACGGCGTGGCAGGCGCTGACCGAGCACGCCGGCCTGCGGTCCGGGCAGCGGGTGCTGATCCACGCTGCGGCCGGCGGGGTCGGGCACGTGGCGGTGCAGATCGCCAAGACGCTCGGCGCATACGTGATCGGCACGGCGAGCGCGGGCAAGCACGACTTCCTGCGGGAGATCGGCGTGGACGAGCCAATCGACTACCGGTCCACGGACTTCACGCAGGCGGTGCGGGACGTCGACGTCGTCCTCGACACCCTGGGCGGCGAGACGTCCGTGCGCTCGCTGGAGGTGCTGCGGCCGGGCGGGATCGTGGTGTCGATCGTGCCGTTCGGCGGCCAGGACTTCTTCGACGAGGCCGAGCGGCTCGGGGTGCGGGGGGTGCGGATCCTGGTGGACGCCGACCGGTACGGGATGCAGCAGGTCGCCCGCATGGCGGAGGCGGGGCAGCTGAAGGCGACGATCGCGAGGACCTTCCCGCTGGCCGAGGCCGCCAAAGCACACGAGCTGGGCGAAACCGGCCGGACGACGGGGAAGCTGGTGCTGGTCGTGGACTAGTGTCAAGGCCGTGAAGTTTGCGGCTGGGGCGTGTTGTCATGGGCCGGCGGGTGTGCGGCCCTTGAGCAGTACCGGGCGCGCACAGACGGTGTGGAAGCCATCAGCCGTACCACACCGCGGTGCTGGCGGATTGGACAGCGGTTCGGCTCGGGGTATGGCTGTCGAACGTCAAGAGCAGGCGGGCCACTCTGAGTCGGGAGCAGGTGGAGCGGCTCGCCAGCCTTGTTCAGCGCTGTTTCACCCGTTCGGTGGGTGGGTGTTGGCTGACCGAGTGACCCTGGCCCCCGGCCCCGACTCGTGGATCTACCCATGGCCAACGGTCCCGAGATCCACCTTCCTCGCGCACGGTGCCGGCTGCCGCACTCGAGGCAGCGGCCACCGGCGAACAGCACCGCATAGGGCTTCGCACGGACGAGATGCCGCGCCGATGGAGAGGCTGTCCCATCGGCCGCGGTAAGGGAGACGGACCGTGCCGCCTGCACCCTGGTACCCCTTGTCTGCCCAGCAGGTGATGTCGGCCTCGGCGAGTGCCTCCATGATGCCGTGCTCGCGCGCGGCCCGAACGTCGTGGACGGCGCCGGCCTGCCCTCGCCCGTGAACCACGTCTCCGCTCAGGGGCGGCACCCATACCCTGGTCGTCCGATGCCAGACGGCGCTACGTCGATGGCCGTCATGCTCTTGGGGAAGCGGTGGACGCGCTTGCCGTGCGTGCCTCGGAGGGTGCGGACGAGCATCTGGGCGAACTGGTCAGGCTGCAAAGGGCCTTCACCATCCGCTCCGCCGTTCACTGGGAGCAGCGCAGCCAGCGGTTCGTGGAGCGAGCGCGCCCCTTGTTCGACGACGGAGTGCGCTTGGCCCGTCGACTGTCTCAGCACGATCCGGTGGACGGAGCACGAGCACTGGCCAGGGCGCTGATCGACCGCTCCACCTTCCACACGGCCGCCCACGAGTTCGGGGCCGCGTTTTCAGCGGGCCGGTGAGCGGCGTAGAGGTCTCCGCCTTCGCCGAGCAGTTTCCGCACCACCGGCCAGGTCGGGGCGAATTCCGTGACGGTGATCCGGCCGTACGCCTCTAGCGCCTCGTCCAAACGCGGAACGTCCGCTATCTCCCCTACGTCTAGCCTGCGTCGCGCAGCATCCAGATGGCCATGGACAGGACACCGCCCGCGAACGCCGCGGAGCTCACGAAGCTTATGGGAGCCTGGCTCGGCATCCGCCGCTCCTGGGCAGAGTTCCTTGACGAGTACCCGCTGCTACTCGGACCGGTGTTCACCGAGCCGCCCGTCGAGCCGGGATTGGAATCACGCGACGAAGCGGGGCGGGAACGGGTGGCCAAGGGCATGCGCCTGTGCACGGTGACCAGCTTCGTGGGCGTACCCGCGGTCGCCGTACCAACCGGACTCGCCGACGGACTGCCATCCGGTGTACAGATCATCGCGCGCGCGTTCCGGGAAGACCTGTGCCTGGCCGCTGCCCAAGCGATCGAGGACCGTCTCGGCGTGCTCGCGCCGATCAACCCTCGCCCCGCGACCCCGGCTGCCGCGCGGTAGGCGCTACGACAGCGGGCGAAGCCCCGCTGCGCACGCACTCCGGTCTCCCGAGGGGCCTCGTCGGCGCTTGACCCAGCTACTTCACACGGCCTCCGTGTAGTGGAGCAGAAGGGGCCGTTACGCGTCAGGCCTGTTGCGGGGTCGGGCCTGCTGCTGCTCGTAGCAACCGTCGGCCTTTCGTAGCAGCGGCGCGGCCAGACGCGTAGCTGGACCGCCCTGACCGCGCCGGAAACCGCTAGGGCCGGCAGGACGGCCGGACGCTGAGCAGCTCGGTGCGCAGCACGGGCGTGCCGTCGACGGGCGCCGGGTCCTGCGCAGTTGGCTCGATACCGCCGGCAGCGATCTTGTCGAGCGTCTCCAAGCCCGTGGCACCGACCGTGCCGAACACCGTGTAGTTCGGTCGCAGCGCGGAATCACCGTAGACGACGAAGAATTGGGAACCATTCGTGTCCGGCCCGGCGTTGGCCATCGCCAGCAGACCGCGCCCGTAAAGGCGACGGGCGCCGGTCGGATCGCTCGGTGCCGGCGGCAGGTCCACCGGCAGCTCGTCCTTGTACTTGTACCCCGGCCCGCCTTCGCCGGTGCCGGTCGGGTCGCCGCACTGCAGGACCTTCAGGGTCGGGTACGCCGTCAGCCGATGGCACACCGTGCGGTCGTAGAACCGGTGCTGCGCCAGGTGCACGAAGCTCTGGACCGTGCACGGCGCCTTCGCCCGGTCCAGACGAAGCGGGAGCGGGCCCTGACTGGTCCGGACAGCCACATCGACGGTGCCGTGACTGGGGGTGCGTCGTGGATCGGGCGGCAGGGGAACCGGCCGCGCCGCCGGCTCGTCCGGGGTCTGGGTGTACTGGCAAGGACCGTGCGTGGTACGCGGCGGGGCACCGGAGGCGGAGGCGGTGGTGCTGCCCCCGGACACGACCAACGCTGCCGCCGCCAATGCGGTCATGAGAGCTCGGTTCATCCTGCACACCCTCCAAAAGATCGTCAGATTCCGGAGCGGTCGCAGTCTAGGGCGCGGGCTGGCAGGCGAGAACCCGCCCGCGAGCCAAGCAGCGTTGATGCGCCGACGCTTCAGCTCGCCATCGTTTGCCAACACCTGCGATGACGGGCGTGGCCCGGCCAGCCCCACGTTCTGCTACGGTGCCCGCATGTTCCTCTCTCGTGCATAGGAGCCAGTGCTGACTGCGCCCACCGGGCGCGGTTCTTGCCGCCCATGCACGTTTGAGCGCCATCAGGTCGGCGCTGTCCCCGAGGAACATGATCATGTCTTCGTCTTCCATGGCCCTTTCGTATGCGGCTGTGCTGCGCACGCGCTACGCCTGCCGCACGTTCGGTGCGGCACTGCTGGGCCGGCTTTCCTACGGAATGGTCTCTTTGTCGCTGGTGCTGGCGATCAAAGAGGCCACCAACTCCTATGCCGTAGCCGGCACCGTCATGGCGCTGTTCGGGCTGACCAGTGTCCTTCTCTCGCCGACCCGTGCTGGTCTGATCGACCGGTACGGGCCACGCCGAGCTCTGCTCCCCGTGGCAGCTGCCTATGCGCTGTTGCTGACCGGGTTGGCCTTCGCGACCTCGTGGCCGGGTGCGCCAGGAGTTCTGCTGGGGGTGTTGGCGGTGTCCGCCGGCGCGTGTACGCCACCGCTCGGCCCGGTGATGCGGACGTTGTGGAGCGACTTGGTTCCCGACCGGCGGCTGTTGCAGCGTGCGTACAGTCTGGACACGGTCGCCGAGGAACTCCTCTTTGTCACAGGGCCGCTGCTGGTGGGAGTGCTGGTGCACGTCGCGGCGCCGTCGGTCGGTCTCGCAGTCAGCGCCGCACTCGTGTCGACCGGTTCACTCGCCCTGATCTCGTCTCCGGCGGTCCGCGGCTGGGTTGCTCGTGAGAAGACCCCCGCCGGGCTGGCGCCGGAAGAGGGACCCGTCTCAGCGGTGCAGCCTGCCCCGTTGCGCTGGCGTCTGCTGCATGGCAGCCCCGGGCTGCGTCAGGCGATCGCCACCTCCGCCGCGGTGGGCGTGTGTCTGGGAGCGTTCGATCTCCTCGTGATCGCCTTCGCCGACGAGCACAGAGACCCTGAGGTGGTTGCCTGGGTCCTGGCCGCCCTGTCCGGAGGCAGCGCAATCGGCGGCCTGGTCTACGGCGCCGTCGCATGGCGCGCCTCAAGCAGACCGCGGCTGGCATTCCTTGCGGCGGCCCTGGGGCTGACCCTGGCCGCGACGGGGCTCTCCCCCCATCCCTACGTGCTCATCGTGTGGGCTGCGCTCAGCGGTCTGTTCGTCGCCCCGGCCATCACCACCGGGTACCTGATCGCCGATGAGTGCGCCAGTCCGGCCGCCCGCACCAAAGCGGGCGCATGGGTCAACACTGCCTTCAACGCCGGTTCAGCGGGGGCGACAGCCGCCACAGGGCTGTTGGTGGGCCGATTCCCCCTGCCTGTGTGCTTCTCACTTGCCGCGGCCCCGGTCGTGTTCTCCGCGGCCACAGCCCTGCGCCGGTCCCCCCTAGTCGCCCGCGGCACCGCCGCAGTGCTCGAACTCGAGCGGGAACGGACGTCGGACGCGGAACAGCAGCCATCCGTCAACGGATGACTTCGACCGGACCTGCGGCGGCGTCTTCGACCTGTGTTCTGCCCGGCATCAGGATGAGGGCTGATCTTGTTCCGAACGACCTGGGAGAGCGGGTGGCGCCGCTGCTACCGCCCGCTCCGTTGCACAGCGCGAGCGCCTAGCCGGGGCGGGCCGGCGGGCAGTGCGCTTCGGTGCCTGGCGGCACGGGGGATGCACAGCTAGTGCTGTGACCGCGAACCTTCACCGGGTTGATGGCCCACTGATCAAAAAGGGAGGGGCCGCTCCCTCCGCGCCCGATACGGTCTTGCCATGTCCCGATCACCCGATATTGCCCGCTCCCAGCCCCCCGTCACCGCGGACGACGTCCACCTTGCTCTGCAACTCGCTTTGGCAGTCCTTCGCGAGGCGCCCCAAGCCATGTGGGAAAGCAAGGCCGGTTCGCTTGAATGGGACTGCTGGGAAACCGTCGAGCACCTCAGTGACGATCTCTTCGCCTACGCTGCGCAGCTGGGGCCCACAACACCGCCCTTGGACGGCGAAGTGCCCTTCGTGTGGGAGAGCCGACGGCCCGGCGGCCCAGCGAACGCCATTCACGCGAACCGCGAGGCGGGGCCCGTGGGCCTGCTGCAGGTCCTGGAAGCGAGCGGCGCGATGCTGGTCGCCATGGTGCGCACGAGGCCTCCGCAGACCCGCGCTCACCACGTCTTCGGCGTCTCGGATCCCGAGGGCTTCGCCGCGATGGGGATCGTGGAGACCCTGGTGCACACGCACGACCTGACACAAGGGCTCGGCCTCGCATGGAGCCCGCCTGCCGATCTGTGCTCTCGGGTGCTCGCCCGGCTGTTTCCGGACGCACCGTCGCCCACGGACCCCTGGCTCACCCTCTTGTGGGCGACCGGACGGGCCGAACTACCCGGACACCCTCGTCTCACCACATGGCGCTGGGACGGCACACCCCGGGCATAGGCTCAGGCTTCTACGCCCAAGGAGGTTCAGGTCGGGGTCGGCGGGTCAGGCTGCTGCTCGGACCGCTCCCGTGAAGACAGCTCGGTACGAGCGCCCGGTCCGCGTCCGGCTACCGTCCCGCTCATCTCGAAGTCCCGTGCGTCCTGCCCGCCTGCCCTGCTGTTAGAAGGGGGCCGGCGATCGCGCCGTCTGGGGCGCCTAGCAGGGCGATGTGGGCGGTGATGCCTGCACGCTCACCAGCAGGAACCCGACGAAGCAGGAGCCGGCGGCGTGGTGTTGCCGATGTGTTCCGGCAGCACCACGCCCGACGACGACATTCTGGGCGGACTTGGCAGGGCTAGCAGTCGCTCGCCTGCGGCCGCCTGCGACAGCGTGCCCGCTGCCCGACCCGTGCGCTGCGCCGACGACCGCTAGGTCGGGCTGCCGGCCTCGGCACGAGCGCGCGTAACTCGGACGCCACCCGTTGCACCGGCCGGGCGGTCGGGTCCAGCGGGCTCTCCGGACGACCAGGCGTCGCTCCCCCTCGCCCCCTCCCCCGCTTCCCCCTTGGACGCGGACCGATCGCCCGCCGAGCCACGCACGCCTCACAGCGGCGACAACCCTCGCTTTCCGACCCGGACGGCCCCGCACGCCGGTGCCCTGATCAGCGCAGTCCGCCATTGATCAGAGTGGCGGAAGCGGGCTGCCATTCAATGCCGCGACCGGAACAGTCGAGGCCAGGCGGACGGGTCGTCACCTTTGGCGAACGGACAAGAGAAACGAAGGGAGTCACCGCATGCCGATCAGGGAGATGCGCGGGCGCCAACGCCCCCGCTTTGCGAGGGCCAACGGCACGCGCCTGGTGCGGGGGACCTGCCGCCGCGGCGACTCCCACAGCCAGTCGTACGAGCAGGACGTCGGCAGCGCGCAAGGCCTACAGCGAAAGGTGCCTGAACATCGCCGGGTCCAGCACCCGCAACGGCGCATGGCTCATCCAGCACACGTGCGACACCGCCTACAGCAGCGAACGAGTGTTCATCGGGGGCTGAGACCACGCCTCCACGATGACCACCCATCTCACGCAGAAGGGATCACACGGCAATGAGTTCTCGTTTGGCCACGGCCCTCGGCGCCACATTGCTCGGTGCGAGCATGGCCTTCACCGGGTCAACCGCAGGAGCTGTTGCGCCCGCTCCCCCAGCGACGGTCCTCCAGCACGTCACGGGAGCCGCGGACAACGTCTACTACATCAAGAACCAGCACAGCGGAAAGTGCATGACGGTCCACGGCGCCAGCACGGCCAAGGGGGCCCGGATCGATCAGTACCGGTGCATCAGCGGCGCCCAGAACCAGTGGTGGGTCGTCTACAAGCTGCATTCGAACGGCCTGGTGCGGGTGACGGGTTATCAGAGCGGAAAGTGCCTGTCCATCCTGGGCGGAAGCAAGCGCAAGGGGGCGCCGCTGGTGCAGTGGACCTGCAACGGCGCCGGCGACCAGCTCTTCGTCGGTCATCTCGCTTTCGGCGGCAAGACCGCCATCAAGTCCTACCGCAGCGGCAAGTGCCTGGACGTGCAGGGAGCATCGACCGGCAACAACGCGCCGATCATCCAGTGGTCGTGCAACGGCGGCACCAATCAGAAGTGGTACCTGACGGGGTGAAAACAGTGAGGACATCAAAAACCGCCGTGCTCGTCGCGTGGGCCGCAGCGGGCCTGATCGGCGCAGCCGCCAGCACACCCGCGAGCGCGACCGCACCCACAGGGTCGACGCACGCGCAGCCGGCCGCGAGGACGGCCTCCAACGCCTCATCCGTCGTCGGGTACATCAAGAACCGGCACAGCGGCAAATGCCTGACCGTGCACGGCGCCAGCAAGGCCAACAACGCCAAGGTGGATCAGTACACCTGCGTGGGAGGCGCCAACCAGCGCTGGACGTTCGAATGGACCGGAGGCGTCTCGTACGCGCTGCGCAATGCGCACAGCGGCAAGTGCCTCACCGTCCACGGTGCCAGCAAGGCCAAGGGAGCGGCCATCGACCAGTACACCTGCGTCGGCGCCTCCAACCAGTCCTTCTACATCAACATCGGCGCCCCCTCGAAGACACCACTCAAGCCCACCCACAGCAGCAAGTGCGCCGACGTGCGCGGCGCCTCGACGGCCAACAACGCGGCCGTCATCCAGTGGACCTGCAACGGACGCACCAACCAGCTCTGGTCCATTCCCGATTGACCCCTGTCCAGGGTGTGGCTCGTAAGGGGGAGCGCACGCACGCTCAGCGGGGCGGCACGCCGGAAAACGGGCGTGCCGCCCCGGCCCAGACCGTGCGCACGCGTGATCCCCCAGGGGCAGGTCCGCGGAATTCTCCCTCGTGGCCGAGATGGCCC
Organism: Streptomyces sp. NPDC056580; assembly: GCF_042793175.1. Classification (NCBI taxonomy): domain Bacteria; kingdom Bacillati; phylum Actinomycetota; class Actinomycetes; order Kitasatosporales; family Streptomycetaceae; genus Streptomyces; species Streptomyces sp. NPDC056580. The sequence continues at coordinate 116,129 of NZ_JBHTVE010000007.1, forward strand.
CCGGGGAGGACTTCGGCGGGTGGCAGAATCGGTGCGTGATCAGTCGCTCGGTCACTTGGCATCCTTGTGAGACCTGACGGACGGAACGAGAGTTGAGTCGTGCGTGGATCCGCCACGGGCTGGTGCGCCTCTGACGGACTTCACATCGCCACCGGCGTGGGCGGACACGTTCGAGCTGGGCGGCTTCCGGCTGCTGGACGTCGACGAACTGAGCACGCCGTTGGCCGCGGCTGACATCAGCGAGCTCGCCGAGGCAGAGCTGGAACAGGTGCGTTACTGGCGTCCCGGCACAGTCGGCGAGCTGATGTTCAACTGGTGGGACTAGGCCGGCACTGTGGCGGGCGTCACTTCCAGTGGTTCATCGCCCTCGCACCGCGTCAGTCGGTCACCGCTGAAGAAAGTATCGGATGAGGATGTCCTCGTACGGGGTAGGCGAGCGGGACGACGCGGGGCGGTCCGGCGTGCTGGTTGAGGGAGGTCAACGTATGCAATTCGACGACGATGCTGCTCTGGACACGTCCGAGGTCGAGGACGGTCGGGGAGGTGCGCTGGGCGGGATCCCGGGCGGCGGGAAGACCGTCGGCGGAGGACTGGTCGGGCTCGTGGTGCTGGTCGCGTCCGTGCTCTTGGGTGTCGACCCCGGCATGTTCGGCTCGGGCAGCAACGACACGTCCTCGTCCGGCAAGTCAGCCGCGGACCTCGCGGCGGACTGCCGGACCGGTGCCGACGCCAACCGCAAGGACGAGTGCCGGATCGTCGCCGTGGTCGACAGCGTGCAGGCATTCTGGAAGCAGACGGCGACAGCCGCCGGCAAGCCCTACCAGCAGGCCCCGACGTTCCTGTTCACCGGCAGTGTGAACACCGGCTGCGGGAACGCGTCTTCCGACGTCGGTCCCTTCTACTGCTCAGCCGATGACAAGGTCTATCTCGACCTCGGCTTCTTCAACGACCTCAGCAGCAAGTTCGGCGCCAAGGGCGGCCCGTTCGCCGAGGCCTACGTCATCGCGCACGAATACGGCCACCACTTCCAGGACCTCAGCGGAACGATCTCCCGCGGCAGCGGAGAGGGCCAGAACAGCGGCTCGGTGAAACTCGAGTTGCAGGCCGACTGCCTCGCCGGAGTCTGGGCCCACCACGCCACCACCACCCCCGACCCCAAGAGCGGTAAGCCACTGATCACCGACTTGACGAAGGACGACATCAAGCGCGGGCTGGACGCGGCCGCCGCCGTCGGAGACGACCGTATCCAGCAGCGCTACCAGGGCAAGGTCACACCCGACACCTGGACCCACGGCTCCGCGAGCCAGCGCCAGCAATGGTTCTCCACCGGCTACCGCTCCGGCCGCGTCGCCAACTGCAACACGTTCAGCTGACCACGCTGACAACCACGGCCCGACGCCCGGCTGTGCCGATCCGTGTGCTGCCTAACGGGGCCCGCGCGCGACATTTCGCCGCTCAGGACGAGGACGAACCGGTCGCCGCCGCACACAGCGGCCAGGGCTCGCTGATCCTGCCTCCGGCTCAGCGTGTCGGGTGGTAGGTCGCGATGATGACCCCACTGCTTGTCGGCCGGGCGCTCACCAGCCGCAGCTTCTTCAGCGCGGTGTCGTCGGCGAACAGCTTCTTGCGGCCCTCGCCGGCCACCACCGGGTGGATCAGCAGCACGAGCTCGTCCAGCAAGTCCAGTTCCAGCAGAGAGCGCACCAGCGTAGGGCTGCCCGCCACGGTGATGTCCTTGCCCTCGGCCTCCCTGAGCTCGTTGACCGCGGTCGCCAGGTCGCCCTTGATCAGCGTGCTGTTCGCCCAGTCGTCGACGCCGTCCAGCGTTGAGGAGACGGCGTACTTGGGCGACTCGTTGATCCACTTAGCGAAACCGGCGTCCTCACCGCTGGTCACCGTCGGCCAGTACCCGGCCCACTCGGTGAACGTCCTCCCACCCAGCAGGATCGTGTCGGCGCTCTCCAGCGTGCCGGCCAGTGTCGCGCCCATCTCCTCGTCGAACTCGAACTGCCATTCGTTGGGCACCTGAACGACACCGTCGAGCGAAATGAACAGACTTGAGACAACCTTGCGCATGGTTCCTCCGTGATGATCCGGGGGCCGTGGCTTGCCGCCGCCTGGCAGGCCGCCCCGGTCGACTACGGCAGAAAACCTACGCAGGCGCTCAGGGGCAGGTCTTGTACAGAAGCGACAGCGGCTCCGCCGCGTCAGGCGCGCCCAGTTGCGTGGCGGTCGCCCCACGTACCGTTTCAGGGAACGCGCCAGGTGCGGCTGGTCGAAGTACCCCAGCCGGTGCACGACCTCCGGGGCCGGTATCCCCTCCTGGATCAGCACCGCTGCCTGGCGGGCGCGGCGGACCTGCCGGATGGCGCCCTGTGTCTGGCCGGTCGCCGCGACGAAGCGCCGCTGCAGGGTACGAGCGGAGACATCCGGGGCCGCGCCGCCGAGCACCGCGGTGACAGTCGGCTCCAGGTCCACGATGCCCTCTCGTACCATCCGCCGCACGAACGCCTCGGCGTTGTCGAAGTCGGGGACGTGCCAGGCCGACCCCTTCAGCCACAGCGACCGCCGGGTCACGTCAGGGATCGCCGTGTTGCCGCCCACCAGCCGGCTGTCCGGGATGTGCGGCATCGAGGTGCCCAACGCGAAACTGATCCCGAAGAAGACGGCGTCCCCGGGGACCGGCGCACGAGACGCCTTCGCCTCCGGTCCCAGCACCGCCGCCCGTGTCTCGCCTCGGCGTTCCCAGAACACCAGTTCCCAGTGCGACGTCGCGACCGACATCATCGCGCTGACGTCTTCGCTGCGGCTGCGCCAGACTCGCTCTATGTACGGCAGTTCCGACGGACGGCTCTCGATCTCCAGACCCAATTCTGCTTCCCCTCCCTCAGCCACACCCCTGCGCCCGACCCGAAGTCTGACACCCCACTGGACAACCAGCCCCGACTTCGGGGCGGTGCCTCACCCATCTACTCAGCGGCCAGAGAAAAGCAATCGGCTTGTGCTGGACTGGACAAGGATGCAGCAGTGGCTGGAGCCCGCCCGCCGGCGGTGACAGTCCGCTGGGGGTGGTCGATTCTGCGGTCTTTCCGCAGTCCGGGAGTTCGGTCTGGCCACGCTCGCGGCAGTGCTCCATGACGAGTCCGGTGCCGTTCGCCAACCGCTCCGGCCTGAGCGTCCGCACCTGGGACCGACGCGGCGGCCGGCGCCTGCGCTGCCCCTCCCCGGAGAACGCCTGTTTGAGCGATCATATGTCGGCTATCCGCAGTCCATGACAGATGCGGAGAGACGAACCGGGCGCGACGAGACGGCGGAAGAGCGCGCCGATCGCAAGTGGGGCGAGCTGATCCAGGAGGTGCGGGTCGCGCAGACCGGGGTGCAGATCCTGTTCGGGTTCCTGCTCACCGTGGTCTTCACTCCCAAGTACAGCCAGCTGGGCCACGTCGAGCAGGTCATCTACATCGTCACCGTGGTCCTCGGCGCCTGCGCCACCGGGGCCCTCATCGGACCGGTGTCGCTGCACCGCCTGGTGTCCGGGCAGCGGGTCAAGCCCGAGGCCGTTCGCCTCGCATCCCGCCTGACCTTCGTCGGCCTGCTCCTGTTGCTGGCCACCATGGTCTCCTCGCTCCTGCTCGTCCTGAGGGTCGCCACCCACAACGCGCTCGTGCCCTGGCTCGTCGGAGCCGTCCTGCTCTGGTACCTGGCCTGCTGGTACGTCCTGCCCCTCTGGGCCCGTTACCGGCACGCCGACCGCTGACCCCCGGACACCACCGCCGCGTCCGCCCGCACAGCGGGCTGCGCGCCTCGCACCGACGACGGGGGGCTCGGCGCACTCGACCCGGGTGACCGAAGACTCCCGGCGTCCGGCTGGGGGGTGACCGAAGACTCCCCGCGTCCGGCTCCAGGGATGGCCGGAGACTCCCCCGCGTCCGGCTTGAGGAGTGGCCGGAGACTCCCCCGCGTCCGAACCGCACCGCTCCTGGGGCCAGCACGTGCCCGCGCCGCTGTGGGACCACGCCTTCACCGTGCCGACAGGTGAGGGCCGGCTGCATCCGGCTGCCACCCCGCACCCGTAGGTGAGACGGGAGACAGATACACCGCGCCGCTGCGAGGGAGCGCACGTGAACGGCCACGACCAAGGACGCTGGTCCTTCCTCACCCCACACGCCCGGGTGCTCATGGTGATAGCCCGGAATCCCGATGCGCTTGTCCGGGACATCGCCTCGGCCTGCCGGATAGCCGAACGCACCGCGCAGGCCGTCATCGCCGATCTGGAACAGGCCGGCTATCTCAGCAGGCAGCGCGTCGGGCGCCGCACCCGCTACACGCCGCACAGGGAGCGTGGCGGGCGGCATCCGTCCGAGGCCTCGTTGTCCGTTCCGGCCCTGCTGGATCTCGCCGCCGCCCAGCCGCCGCAGCAAGCCCCCCAGAGCTTCCCTCAAGCATCCCCCGCACCGTGTCAGGATCCCGCGGGGTGACCGTCGGGTGGGCGGCCGGGCCGTGGGACGTGGTCGTCGTGGGTGCGGGACTGGCCGGACCGGCCTGCGTACGGGATTTGAGCACGCCGGAGCGCACAAACGATGCGAGCACGCACGTCGGTGCCGTCACGGGGCGGGGCGGGTCGCTCCCGCTCCCCGCGGGGTGTCCTGCGCCGCTCCGCCGGGGACGCGGAGGGGGCATCGCATCCGCGGACGGGGCGGCGTCCGAACCATCTGCATGGCGAACGGTCGGGGCGTACCTACGGAGCAGCGCGGTGATCCCGCTTCGCAGGCGAGGATGACCACCGGTCAGCTCGCCCGGCTGCTTGGGGTGTCCCCCACGACCTTGCGGTCCTGGGACCGCCGCTACGGTCTCGGGCCGGCGGTGCGGGCGAACGGCCGTCATCGCCGCTGGTCGCCCGAGGACGTGGCGATGATGCGGGAGATGTGCCGGCTCACCGCAACGGGTGTGTCACCGGCGGAGGCCGCCCGCGTCGCACAGCGGCAGGGACTGCGCGCGCACCCGGCCGAAACACCAGGCGGGGGGACTCCTCCCGCCGTGCAAGAGGACGCAGCCCAGCCCGTGGCCCGGGCCGAGCAGGCGGGCAGCGGGCTGCCGCTCGGGCGCGTCCGGCTCGAGTGCAGGGGGCTGGCCCGCGCCGCGGTGCGCATGGACGGCCTCGAAGTGCAGCAGCGGCTGCGCGAGGCAGTTGCCGCCCACGGGCCCGCTGTGGCCTGGGAGGAGGTCATGGCACCCGCGCTGCGGGCGGTCGGCCGCAAGTGGCAGTCGTCCGGTGAGCGGTACGTCGAGGTCGAACACCTGCTGTCCTGGCACATCTCGGCGACGTTGCGGCACCGGTACGTGGAGTCCGCAACCCACGGCGAGCGGCATCCCCCCGCTCTTCCCGTCATGCTGTCCTGTCCGGCCGGGGAGTACCACACCCTCCCTTTCGAGGCGCTGGCCGCCGTGCTGGCCGACGGCGGTCTGACGGTGCTCATGCTGGGGTGCTCGGTACCGGCGGATGCGCTGATGAGCACGGTGCAGCGGGTCGCGCCCGCGGGAGTGGCCCTGTGGTCCCAGACCCGCCCCACGGCGGACCTGCGCATGGCACGCCGTGTCGCGGCGGCCCGGTGGGGCGTCCGCGGTGCGCGCAGCGGTTCCCCGGTGCTGCTGTGCGGTCCCGGGTGGCGCTCCCCCACGGACGGTGGGGCGGGCCTGTTGCAGGCGGAGAGCCTGGGCGACGCGGTGCGGGTGCTGACCGAGCTGCAACGGCGTTGTGCACCGGGCGCACCGGTGCGGTGAGACAGCGACGTCCCCCGTCTCCTGCCGCGGCTCGCTCGGGCGGAGCGGAGCGGAGAGCGCGGAGGACGGCGAGTACCGGGGGCCTTGCCGGAGCGGACGGTGGGCGTTCCCCGTGGCTTCCTCGTTGCCGTGGTGTTCGTCGCGCAGGGGCCGGGTGCCGTGAGCGGGCTGGCGGGGTCACCGTCCGGCGCGCCGGTCAGGGGGAAGGGGGCAGGAAGGCCGGCAGGCCGAACTCCACGCGCACGCCAGGGGAGTACAGGACGCTGACCGGTTGTGTCGTGGGTGGGGTCAGTCCCGCCGCTGCGACGACCGAGGCGTCCCAGTCGAGCAGGTCGCAGTGCTGGAAGGTCCACGGCGTATGCGTGTTGGGCAGGTAGTACGAGCGCTCGAAGAGGCGGGCGTGCAGGCCCCACCGGTAGGTCAGGAACCCGTCCAGGGGTTGCGGCGCCACGGACCGGCCGGTGACGTCGACCCAGACCTGGCTGGTGGGCCGCGGCCCGGCGCGTCCGCGGGAGCGGTACAGCAGGCGGGAGCCGTACCAGCGGCTGAGCGTGCGCGACCAGCGGTAGGGCAGTCCGAACGCCGCTCGGGCGACGGCGACGGGTGCGAGCCGGTCGCAGTCCAGGGAGCGGAAGACCACTCCGCGCCGGCCGAGCGCGTCCCTGCTGTACAGGCGTACGTTGACCTCGTCGAAGGCGCCGACGCCCGGCAGCGGGGGCAGCGGCCCGAGGGCGAGATGCCGCATGCGGAAGAAGACGAGGCCCACGTAGGTCCGGCCGTGGCTCAGGTCGGGAAACGTCCCGGGCGGGAGCAGCCCGGCGACCTCGAAGGGGTCGGCCGGCCAGTGCAGGAACACCACGTCCTGCCAGCGCTGCCGGAAGAGCACGCGGTCCAGCGCACGGGGCGCGCTGGGCGTCACCGCTTCCAGGGCGCGGGCGTGGGGTGCTCGCCGGCTGTGATGATGCGCTGTCATGGGCCGCTCCGGCTAGCGGGTGTGGGGCGGGGCGGGGGCGACGACCGGTGTGCTGTGGTCCGCGCGTGTGACGGCTTCATGGTGCATGTCCGCCTCCTGCCGGGCCGTGCGGCTGCTCCTGCGTCCCCAGGCCGCGGTCGCCCGCGGTCTTTTTTCCGACATCTGCTTTTCGCGGTCGGGCCAGTCGCCGGATGCGTCCTCACCCCGGCCGGCCCGACGCCATCGCCCCCGGCGCCGGGAGGGGCGTGGGTGGGGCGAGACGTGCGGGGAGCTACCGGCGTTTGTTTCGGAGGCGAGGGCGCTGACCAGCGTGCCGCCGACGGGGAGGGGCATCCTTCGAAATGGCGGCAGCCGCCGGCAAGACGAGCAAGCAGCCCGACAGGCGGCACACGTCTGAGCTCGGGATCTTCTGATCGGGGCCCGCACCGCTGATACGTTGCCCCTCGTGTTGCTCCTCCTGGCACAGGACCCGCTCAGGTCCGCGATCGGCACCCGGCAGTCGGCCGTAGCCGTCACGGCGTATCGGTGTCCCTTTCACGCCTCCCTCTGAGGAACGTGACGGGCAGGTGCGGGAAGATCTCGCGGTGACCAGAACGGATGACACCGCCCGCCAGACGCTTCTCCGCCGCGGTTTGGCTCTCGAGTACGCCACCCTCGGTTGGAACGTGATCGGCATCGTGGTGCTCGCCCTCGCGGCGATCTCGGCGAGGTCCGTGGCGCTGGCCGGGTTCGGCCTGGACTCCCTGATCGAGATCGGCGCGTCCACCGTGGTGATCTGGGAGCTGTCCGGTACCGGAGAGGACCGCCGGCGCCGTGCGTTGAGGTTGATCGGTTTCGGCTTCGGGCTTCTGGCGGTGTACCTGCTGGTGCAGTCCACCTGGGTACTGGCCACCGGCTTCCGGCCCCACCGCTCGCCACTGGGCATCGGCTGGACGGCGGTGACGGCCGCGGTCATGTTCGTGCTCGCCGCAGGCAAGACACGCACCGGCACCGCCCTGGACAACCCGGTGCTGAAGACGGAAGGCCGGGTCACCCTGATCGACGGCCTGCTGGCCGCCGCCGTGCTGCTGGGCCTCGTGCTGAACGCTCTGGCCGGCCTGTGGTGGGCCGACCCGGCCGCTGGATACGTGCTGGTCCACTACGCCCTGCGTGAGGTCAAGGAGATCTTCTTCGGCGAGCACTGACGGCCCGGACCGCTCACCGCCGCCGACGCCGAAGATCTGACTCTCCGTGACGGCAGCCACAGATAGCGGGTCGAAGCCGCATCCGAGGAGCAGCGTCGGCCGGATGATCCTCGGAGTCGACGTGCGGTTCGTGACGCCGGACGTGACACACCTGATCGAAAAGCCGAGCGTCGGCCCGTGCGCGGCTGGGCGGTGAGAGGGTGGGCGCATGTGCGGTCGATACGTCTCCACCCGGCGCCCGCAGGACTTGGCGCAGCTGTTCCACGTCGACGAGTGGCCGGTCACGGAGGTGCTCGCACCGAGCTGGAACGTCGCCCCGACCGATGACGTCTGGGCCGTTCTGGAACGCACCCCCCGCGGCGATGACGGTGCCACTGCGCCCGCGAGGGAGTTGCGGCCCCTGCGCTGGGGTCTGGTGCCGTCCTGGGCGAAGGAGCCGAAGATCGGGGCGCGGATGATCAATGCCCGGGTGGAGACCGTGCACGAGAAGCCGGCCTTCCGCCGCGCGTTCGCCAAACGCCGCTGCCTGCTCCCAGCGGACGGCTTCTACGAGTGGCAGCCCGGTAAGGACCCGGTCACCGGTAAGGCCCGCAAGCAGCCGTATTTCATCCATCCCGAGGACGACCAGGTGATGGCGCTCGCCGGGCTGTACGAATACTGGCGCGACCCGGCCGTCACTCAGCATGACGACCCGGCCGCCTGGCTGATGACCTGCACGATCATCACCACCGAGGCCACCGATGCGGCCGGCCGTGTGCATCCGCGTATGCCGCTGGCGCTGACCGAGAACCACTACGAGGCCTGGCTCGACCCCACCCACCAGGACTCCGACCACCTGCGCGCTCTCCTCGACCAACCCGCCGGCGGACACCTCGATGCGCGCCCCGTCTCCACGGCCGTCAACAATGTCCGCAACAACGGCCCCCAACTCCTCGACCCGATCCGCCTGTGATCGCAGTACGGGTGGCGGTCGACGACGGGCCGTCCCCCGGGCGTCCGAGGGCGCGGGCGCGACCGTGACTGCGGCAACGGCCGGGCGCGTGCGGAGCCACCGTCAGCAGCATGGGCGCTGTACGCGCAAGGGTCCGCGCCTGGCGGCGTCGGGTCGACGCCGGCGTGGTGGGGGGCTTGCCCCGGCTGGGCCGGGGCGCGGGACTGCGGGGTCAGGCTTGCGGGAGCCGGTCGAGGAAGCCGAGGACGGCAGTGATCCGGCCGTCCTCGGTCAGGGTGATCACGTCCGAGCCGGCGACGGGAGCCGAGCCGTCGGCGGTGGACACCAGCTCCCAGCGGAAGCGGGCGATGTGATGGTTGCCGTCCACGTCGCCGGCCAGCTTGAACTCGAAGCCGGGGAACTGCTCGTGTGCCGCCTGGATGACCGCGGTGATCTGCTCGTGGCCGCGCACGTCGGCCAGCGGGTCGGTGTAGGTGCCGTCCTCGGACCACGCGGCGGCGACCGCCTTGGCGAGCGTGTCGGCGTCGGTGGCGTTCCAGGCCTCGAAGTAGCGGGCGACGGCGGCAGCATAGATCGACATGGCGGGACTCCCGTTTCGGTGAGATGACATGGCGTCTGGCCCGGTTGGGCCGGGTGCGAGCCGGAGTGCGCCGGCCCGAACCCGATGGCTTCACCATGCCGCGTCCCGCTTCACCGCGCGATTACCGCACAGGTAATGAGGCCTTGACCCCATGGCGATGCCCGGTGTCATGTCGTGCCTGATCAAAGTCAGGAGCAGAGGCGTTGCTCCGTCTAGGCCGTTGCTGTCCTAGCCGTCGACGTCGAGCGCCGTGCCGTACAGGCGGTCCACCTTCAACCGGTGAGGGCCGGCACCGAGCGCGCGAGCCCCGTCCTCCGGGCAGCGGACCCGCGTCAGCCGGTCTGTTCGGCCAGGGCGACGATGATGCCCGCGGGGCCGCGGAGGTAGCAGAGCCGGAAGATGTTCTCGTACCGCGCCACCTCGCCGAGGAGTTCGGCGCCGTGGGCGCGCAGGCGGGCGATGGTGTCGTCGATGTCGTCGACGGCGAACATGACGCGGTGCAGGCCCAGCGTGTTGGGCGGAGGGTTGCGCGGCTCGGTGTCGGCCACCGCGGGCGTGTGGTATTTGGTCAGCTCCAGCTTGCTGTGGCCGTCCGGGGTCCGCATCATCGCGATGTCGCTGCGGACGCCGTCGAGTCCGACGGTGAGGTCCGCGAAGAGACCCTCGATCTGTGCCTTGCCCTCCAGCTCCATGCCGAGCTCGGCGAAGAAGGCGACAGCCGCGTCCAGATCGTCGACGACGATGGCGACGTTGTCCATCCGCTGAATAGTCATGTCACCGAGCCTAGGACCTCTGTGGCAAGCCATCGGCCAGGACCCACGGCCGAGACCCGGGCATCCGTTCTGTGCGGCCCCGCACGATGATCTTGCCGGTGTTCCCGCCGCTCAGCATCGCCAGGAACGCGTCCACGATGTGCTCGAACCCGTCGACGACCGTCTCGTCCAGGGCGAGGCGTCCACTCTGCAGATGCGGCACGGCGAACTCGTACAACTCCTCCTGGAGATGGCGGTAGTTGCTGACCAGGAAGCCCTCCATACGGATGCTCTTCTCCACGATGTCCGCGTGGTCGAAGCGTGGCGCCGACGCGTCGGGGTCGTTGTACTGGCTGATCGTGCCGACGCGCACGATGCGTCCGAACTCACGCAACGCTCGTACCGCAGCCGCCAGTTGTCCGCCGCCCACGTTGTCCACGAACACGTCGACGCCGTCCGGCGCCGCCTTGCGGAGCAGATCGTCGGCGGGCCCCTCGTGGTAGTCGAAGGCGGCGTCGTAACCGACTTCGCGCACGAGATGGACGGCCTTCGCCGCCGAACCGGTACTGCCCACGAGCCGTCCGGCACCGAGCAGCCGGGCGAACCGCCCGGCCGCGGTGCCGACACCGCCCGCGGCGGCCGACACGAACAGGTCCTCGCCCTCTTGGAGCCGGGCGATACGGGTCAGGCCCACGTAGGCGGTCAGCCCGGTGCCACCGAGGGTGCTCAGGTAGGCGGTCAGGGGCACCCCGTCGAAGCGCGGCAGCTTCCGCGTCTCCTCGGGCGTGACCACGGCGTGCGTGCGCCAGCCCCGGCGGTGGAACACGATCTCGCCCTCGCACAGCCGAGGCGTGCGCGAGGCGATGACCCGCCCGATGGAGCGCCCCTCCAGCGGTACGCCCAGCGCGAAGCCGCCGGGCACGTCGTCCATCATCTCGCGGTGGTAGGGGTCCACGGACCAGTAGAGGTTCTCCACGAGCGCGGCTCCGGCCGGGGGTTCGGGAAGCGCGGACTCGACGAAGGCGAAGTGCGCCGGAGTGGGGAACCCGTGGGGGCGGGCGGTCTGGTGCACGGTGAGCGCGGTCTCGTTCATGCCGGGACCGTAGGCCGGGAATGCGCCTGCCGGGCAGCCGGTTGGGCTCATGTGACACGCCCTTCCATGAGCAGTTCTCATACGCCGAGGTGAGCGCCCCGTGGCCCGCAGGTCCGACTCCGATCTGGCTCCGCACGAACTGCGCGTCCTGGTGGCGGTCGCGGACACCGGCGGCTTCTCCGCCGCGGCCGAGACGCTCCGGCTGACGCAGTCCGCGGTCTCCCACTCGGTGCGCGGCAGCGAGCGCAAGATCGGTGCCGTCCTGTTCGAACGCGGCCGCGCCGGCGCCCGCCCCACCCCTGCCGGAGCGAAGGCCGTCGCGCACGCCCGGCACATCCTGCGCCTGCTCGACGTACTGACCGCCGAGGTGCGCGGGGCGGCCCGGCCCGGCGCGGCGGAAGGGCCCCTGCGGATCGCGGCTTTCCGCAGCGCCGCTCTGCACCTGCTGCCGCCCGCGCTCCGGCGGCTGCGTGCCCGGCATCCCGGGATCGAGCCGCGGGTGCGGATCGTGCGCGAGGTGGGGCGCGGTACCGCCGGCGAAGTCGCCGACGGGAAGGCCGACATGGCCATCGCCACCCTGGGCGGCCGAGCACCGCTTCCACCGGGTCTGGTCACGAGCCGGCTTTTCGAGGAGCCGTACGCCCTGGTGCACGCGTCCGGTCACGCCGCACCGCGCTCGCTGCCGCTGGTCGACTGGGCCGAGAACTGTGGCTCGTACACCCGCGACTGGTGGGCCGCGCAGGACTGGATCCCGAAGGCCACCGTCGAGGCCGAGGACGACGGAGCGGTGCTCTCCTTGGTGAGCGGCGGCCACGGGATGGCGATCATGCCCGCGCTCTCCCTGGCCGGAGCACCGGGCTCGGTGCGTATCACCGATCTCGGCCCCGATCGCCCGACCCGCCAGGTCGGCTACGTCACCACGCCTGAACTGGCGGGATCCGCCGTCGTGCGGGCCTTGGTGAGGGAACTGCGGGCCGCGGTCCCTCGGGGGGCGGGCGTATCCAGGACCGGGTCCTGACCAGGTCGAGCGCGTGAGACCACTCCCCCGCGGGACTGGAGGTCAGCCGCGCGGGTGCTCCGCGGCCGCCCGGACGAGGGCGTCCATCATCCGGCTCAACTCCGCACTGGACGTGGTGATCTGCGCGCCGAGGCGGTCGCTCTGCTCCACACGGTTCGGGGTGATCCGACCGGTGTAGAAGATCGCCGGCCCGCGGTAGCGCCCGCTGTCACGCCAGCGCCGCAGCGCGACGAACCCCGCGTCGCTGTCCGTGCCTCGCCCCACGTCGGAGAGCAACAGGTCGACTCGGGTCCCGGCCAGGACGCGCTCGGCTTCCTGGTCGTCGGAGGCGAGCCAGACCCGCGCCCCTCGCGCCTCCAGCCGCTGCACATGCAGGCCGTTGCCCTGTGGGTTGTCGTCCACCCAGAGCACGTGGAAGCCGAGGTAGGGAGTCGAGGAGCCGGGGCTCTCCTCATCCACGGCGAGTGGTTCCTGGCCGGCGTACACGGAAGTGACCGAAGCGGCACCGTGCTGGAGTACGCGCAGCAGTTCGTCGGCGCCGTCCAGGGCCATCAGCTCCTGCAGGAGCGTCACGAAGTTCTGGTCCCGCTCCAGAGCCGGGAAGCCGGTGGGGAGGTACTCCTCCAGCCGGGCCAGCAATGCCCCCCACTCCTCGGGCTGGTCTCGCAGTGGCGCGGTCATGCCGTGCTCCAGGACGCAGGAGACGGTGATCCGCCAGTCCTGCGGATCCGGCGGCACCGTCGGCCTGCTCAGCACCCTGCGGGCCCTGCGGTAGTCCAGGAACTCCCGGGCCGTGTCCGGATGACTCCGGTCGCCCGCGAGCAGGTTGCGGTAGAAGTCGGCGTACAGGTGCTGGAGCAGCAACATCCTGATCACTGCTTCGGGAGCGAACCGGCCCCATACGGGGTTGAGACCGTACTCCAGCCCGAAGCCGTTGATGAGCCGCTTGATCCGGCGCGGGTTGCGGGCGGAGCGCTCGGCGATCAGCTTCACCAGGTCGGCGTCCAGCAGCTCGCGCAGACCGGAACGAAGCGCGCACCGGCGGACGTAGACCTCGATGTCGTCCGGTGCGGGTGCCGGTAGCCGGTAGCTCGTCTGGAAGATCTTCTCCATGAACGCCGATCCGGCCGGTGACAGCTCCCGCAGCAGGCCGGACGGGCCGAGGGCCGAACGGTCGCAGCCGATGACGAAGGCCAGGCCCGGGACGTCGAGGTAGACCTTCACCGCCTCGCACACCGCGAGCACCGTCTCCTCCGAGCAGCGGTCCAGGTCGTCGATGAAGACCACGAGCAGCCGCTGGGGCGCGTGTTCGGCGGCCTGAGCCCACTCCGTGGCCAGCTCGCGCAACGCGTCCCGCATCGCGTTGCGGGACGGGGCGTCGATGGACAGCTCCTGCCATAACCGGTCGACCAGCCCCGCGACGCCGAGCGGGGCCGCGGCCACGGTGGCCACCGTGCGGGCGGCGGTGACCAGCGTCCGCCGCTCGGCAAGACGGTTGAGCGCACGCCGCAACACCCGACGGTCGAACCGCATCAGGACGGACTTGATCAGTCCCTCCAGCGCGTCCGCACCGGTCGACGTCCACGCGTTGTACCAGACGGTCACCGTGTCCTGCTGCTTCCGCAGCTCCGCCTCGACCAGCCGCATGAGGCTGCTCTTGCCCATCCCCCACCCGGCGTCGACGGCCAGGGTGAAGGGTGTGGAGGTGCGGGAGTCGTGCAGCAGCCGGGCCAGCTCCCCGGCGGCCCGGCCGACGCTCAGCAGATCGGCGTCCGCCTCGGTCACCGGCTCGTCGTTCAACAATGAGAACTTCATCCCCGCCCTCCCCTTGGCGAGCTCAAGCTACCGCTTCGGCGCGGCTCGCGGGCTGCCTCCGAAAACGGTGCGCCCGCCTGCCGAACGCGTGGTTGGATCACGCGTGCGCGTCAGCGCACCCGAAGGGGCCGCGTGGCTTTCGACGGGAGAGACGATGAGGAGTCACGTGAGACGTCACCTGTTCCCGGCCCCGCTGCGATTGGCCGTAATCGCCCTGCTGGCACTCACCGGTTGTGCCGGTGAGTCCTCAACGTCCCACGGCACCCCTCCCCCTGTCGCGGCCACTCGCGACACCCGACAGGCGGCGCCGGCCACCTCCCCCGCTTCCGCCGCGCCCGCGAAGCCCGCGCACGGCTACGACCCGCACGCGAACGCGGCGGCGGGCATCGAGGCGGCTCTCGCGGCGGGGAAGAAGGACGGCCATCCCGTGCTCGTCGATTTCGGCGCCGACTGGTGCCTGGACTGCCGTGTCCTGGGCGCCCGTTTCGAGGAGCCCGGGCCGTCCGAGGCGCTCGCCGGATACCACGTGGTGACCGTCGACGTCGGGGAGTTCGACCACAATCTGGATGTGGCCGCGCGCTACGTGCACCTGGGAACGAGCGGTATACCGGCACTGGTCGTCCTCGACCCCGCCTCCGGCCGGACCAAGGTGGCGACGAACCGGGGCGAGTTCTCCAACGCGCGAACCATGTCGGCCGACCAGGTGGAGGAGTTCCTGAAGCGATGGGCATGACCGCCCGGCTCCGAGCCGGCGCAGCGAACACGGCCGCGGTGCTCGCGCTGGTGGCCCTCGCCCTTCCCCTCACCGGCTGTGCGGGGGCGGCGCGGGAGAGCGGTCCCGCAGCCGTGGCCGCCCCGTTCTCGGCGGGTGGCGTGGCCGTGTCGGTCCGTGTGGAGCCGCGCGACGACGGCTTGCGGGTCCTCGCCGAACTGCGGCCGGAGCGGGCGGGCTTCCATGTGTACAGCCTCGCCCTTCCGGACGGCGGCGTCGACGGGATCGGCATCCCGACCCGCATCCGGGCTGAAGGCGCCCTGCGGCCCACGGGCCCGGCGACCACCGACGCCCAGCAGCGCGTACTGCGCCCCGAGGGCCTCGGCGTCCGGCTGCCGGTCTATGAGGACGGCCGGGTGACCCTCGAACTCCCCGTGCGGCGGGTCGAGGAGACCGGCCGGGACCGTGCGCGGGTGTTCCTCACCTACGGGGCGTGCAGCGAGCGCGAGGGGTGTCTGCTGCCCGTGCGCGACCGTGCCGTGACCCTGGAACTCCGGCCGGCGTGAGTTGTCGACCCGCGAAACGGTCCGGAGCCTGGGGGCTCGGGCTGGGGCTGGGGGCCCGAGGGGCAGACCGCCCGTCACGGCGCCGGTGGTGCAGGCGGTCCTCAGCGTTTCCTCGCGCTCCACTGCCTCTTTGATGCCGCTCAGGGCTTCCTCCAGGCTGCGGTCGATGTGCTCACCGTGATGCTGTCGCTGTAGTCACCCATGGTCAACGGAGTCCCCGACGGCCGTCCCGCACAAACGGGATTGCCGGGGCACCACGCGACAGGCGCAGTGCGGTGCCGCACTCTCGGGACCGGGAGCGTCGGTGGCTTCGGCGCCGAGTAGCCGCCTTCGGAGCGGCGAAAGGCCCCTGGTCCCGGCACTGAACCGGGGACCAGGGGCCTTCATTGTCAGCCCTGGCGGGCCTTGAAGCGGGGGTCCTTCTTGTTGATGACGAAGGTCACGCCCCGTCGGCGCACCACTTGGGCGCCGGGCTTGGACTTCAGCGAGCGCAGGGACTTGCGCACCTTCATGAAGGCCTCCTCTCGGAAGATCGGACGGGCCCGCGGTCAGTGGCGGGCCGGAGGGGTCAGCGTTCCTCGCGGAACGGGACGTGCTTGCCGATCACGGGGTCGTACTTGCGCAGGACCAGCCGGTCGGGATCGTTCAGACGGTTCTTGCGGGTCACGTGTGCGGTACCGGTTCCGGCCGTCGACCTCAGCGTGACGACGGGCCGTGCGGTGCTGCGTGCCATGGGGAGCCTCCTTCGCTTGTCCGACATCCCGAGCGGATTGACTTCGCCATGCCAGACAGCCTCGTCAACAACACCGTCCAGCAGCGCATTCCCGGGGCTCGGACACCCCGGTCCCGGCGGAGGAGCAGGTCAGCTGTGTGCGACGACCGCGACCGGAGCGGCGATGTGGTGCAGGGCGGAGTGGACGACGTGGCCGATGCGGGCGCCGAACGGCTTGGTCCGGATGCGCCGGCCCACGACCGCCAGGGAGGCGTCACGGGAGGCGTTGACGAGGACCTGCGGGGCGCTGCCGCACCGGCTCGCCTCGATCACCTCGACGTCGGGGAACTTCTGCCGCCAGGGCTGCAGCACCTTGCTCAGGAGAGCGGCCTGACCGCGCTGGAGCGAGTCGTGGAGTTCGGGATCGCCGGCGAAACGGCGGAACGAGGCCGGCGGTTCCGACCAGGCGTGCACGACCCGCAGGGTGGCCTTGCGCCGGGCGGCGGCGTCGAAGGCGAACTCCATCAGGGTGTCGTCCGCCTGGTCGATGTCGAGCCCCAGAACCACGGGGCGGAAGGGTGCAGCGGCGGACGGAACGCCCGCCGGATCCATCCTGTGCTCGTCGGCGGCCTGCTCCCCCGCCCGCACCAGCACCACCGGCCGCTCGGCGCGGGCCACCACGCCCAGACTCACGGAGCCCACCATGAACCCCTCCAGCCCGCCGAGGGCCCGCGAGCCCAGGACCAGCAGCTCGGCGAAGCCCGCCGCTTCGCACAGCAGGTCGGCCGGGGTCCCGGTGAGCCGCTCGGTGATCACCTCGATGCCCGGGTGGCGAAGCCGGATGCCGTCCGCGGACTCCCTCGTCACCTGCTCCGCCCAGTGCCGGTAGGTGTCCGGATCCAGCAGAGGTGTCCTGGCCAGGAGCCGGGGAGTCGGCTCCGAGATGTACATGATCTTGAGGGGCAGGCCGCGCAGCAGCGCTTCTCGCGCCGCCCACTCCGCTGCGGCCCGGCTCTCGGGCGAGTCGTCGACACCGACGGTGACGGTGCGGGACATCGTCTCCACCTCCCACGGCGAGGGTTCCGACACCAGCGTGACGTCGTGGTGCCGGGAGGATCAGGGGCCACACGGCCCCACCGGGGCCCGAGCGTCCCTCCGCGGACCGGAGATCCGCACAGGACCTTCGCTCAGTCGGCGGTGAGCAGGTTCTTCACCTCGACGACGTCGGCGATCCCTTCGACCTCCGCCACCAGCCGGGCCATCGTCGCCGGCGTCAGCCGGCCCGTCAGCTCCACGATGCCGTCGTGCACGGTCACGGCCACCCCCTCGCGGTCGGCCGGCGGGCAGCAGGCTTCGAGCGCGGCCTGTACTTCCACTCGAATACCGGCGTCATCCCTGATCAGCGCCTCCAGCAACGCGTCACGGCGCACCACGCCCACGAGCCGGCCGTCGCGATCGGTGACGGGCATCCGCTTCAGCCGGGACAGCGCGGCGAGCCAGGCGGACTCGGCCACCGTCGTGCCCGGCAGCACGGTGATCGCGGGACTCGTCATCAGGTCGGCGGCCGTCTCGCCCCGGGCCTTGCCGTGCATCCGGCGTTCACGCAGCCTGCCGATGTGCCCGGGCCGGTGACCAGAAGCCTCGAACGCGACCTTGGCCAGCAGATCGGACTCCGAGACGACGCCGACGACATGGTCCTCGGAGTCCACGACCGGGAGCGCGCCCACCTGCTCGCGGGCCAGCAACCGGGCGATGTCGCGATACGCCAGGTCCTCGCCGACGGACGTCGCGGGCACGTCCATCACGTCCCGCACCAGGGGCGTGCCGGGCTCCTGCGGGAGGCCCGGCCGCCGCGCGGGCGTCCCGGCCGACGGGGCCCGCTCCCCCGGTGCCCGCTCCCCGGTGTCCGGTTGCTCGGCCGTACTGCCGGAGTGCCTGGCGGCGGCTGAGGCGACCGCACCGAGATAGCGGAGCAGCATGTCCTGCCGAGCCGTCTCTCCCGGGCTCCAGGCACGTGCGGGCACACCCTGCCGGGCGTCGGCCTCCGCGCGGAAGTCATCGTGCGCGTTCACGGCGGCCTCCTGACTCCGTCGAGTCGCCTACCGTCCCAGTCTGTCGTGCCCGTGGCCCGCGCCAAGAGCCGAACGGCCCTGGTGGAACGGCGTAAGGACCCTATCCGGTGCGGTGCGGACCGGGAACGGTGAAACTGAAGGGGGCACCGACCGCAGGAGGCTGCCGATGAGTCTGCGGGACTTCCTGGAGCGGTTCCGTCCGGCGGGGACGCCCGGAGCGTCGGCGACCGGCGTGCCCGCCGACCGTGCGGCGGAGCGCGCGGCGGAACTGCAGCCGGCCCTCGACCGGCTGACTGACGTTCAGCGGGAGGCGGCACGGATCCGTGTGGCCGCGGAGCAGAGGGCGGAGGCTCTTCGGCAGGAGGCCTCAGGGGAAGCGGAACGTCTCCTCGCGGACGCGCGGGAGGGGGCGCCGGAGGTTCGCCGGCAGGCCGCGGAGCCCTTCCTGCGAGAAGCCCGACGGGAGGCCGACGCGCTGCGCGCGGCCGGCGACCGCAGGGCCTCGGCGATTCGCGAGCGGGCACGGGAGCGCATGCCGCACCTGGTGGACCTCGCCGTGGCCGACGCCATGCGGCCGGCGAGCGGGACGGCGGCGGATCCGTGAGTGCCGGGTGGGTCGCCGGGGCGGTGCGGGCGCGGGCCTTCGTCGCGAGGTGTCCGGGCGCCGAAGGGGCACGTGAGATCGCGCGGGGTCCGACGCTCGACGACGCCCTGCGGCGCCTCGCGACGACGCCGTACGCGCGGTACACACGGGCCGCCGTCGGCCTTGCCGGCGCCCAGCGGGCGGTGGCCGCGGCCCTCCTGTGGCAGCTGCGGGTGCTGGCCGGGTGGCTGCCGCGCGGCGGCGCCCGCCTGCTGGTTCCGCTCGCTTCGGGATTCGAGATCGCCAACGTGGTGTCCCGGCTGCCGGCGCCGGAGGGCGGGCGCGCCGAGCCGGTGGAGCCGTACCGGCTCGGCGCCCTGGAGACGGCCTGGCGGAGCCTGGAGGGTGCCGGGACGCTCGCGGAGCTGAGAGCGGCGCTCGCCGCCTCGCCCTGGGGCGACCCGGGCGACGACACTCCGTGGGCCCTGGTCACCGGCATGCGCATGGCCGCGGCGCGGCGCGTCGCCGTGTCCGTCCCGCCCGCACGCCGCTGGGCGCGGGGACGCGCGGTTCTGCTGACCGCGCGAGAACTCTTCGTGCACCGCCGCTCCCCCACGCGGTCCGTGCGTCGCGACGCAGCACGACTGCTCGGGACCCGGGCGCCGGCCGCCCCGTCCTACCGGGAGTTCCGCGAGAGCCTGCCCTCGGCCGCCCGGTGGGTCCTGGCGGATGCCGACGAGCCCGGTGAGCTGTGGCGCGCCGAGGCCCGCTGGTGGCGGACGGTACAGGCCGAGGGCGCGGTGATGCTGCGACAGGGCCGGACCGGGCCCGCGGTCGTCGTCGGCGCGGTCGCGTCGCTGTCCGCGGACGCCTGGCGGGTGCGGGCCGCGCTGGAGTCGGCGGCGCGCGGCGGACGGCCGGGAGAGGCGTTCGATGCCCTGGTCTGAGGCGGTGACACCGGTCCGGATGCGCCGCGTGGCGGTGGTCGTACCGCAGACCGGCTTGCGGGAGGCGCTGGTGCGGATAGCGGAGCAGGGCTGCGTGGAACTGGACCGCGCCGAGGAGGCGGCTCCGGGCGAGGCGGCCGTGCGGCTGCAGCGGTTGCGCGGACGGGGAACGTCGTCCGGGTCCGGGAGCGCCGCTCCGGCGGCCCTGGCCGTCACGGCGCCCGATCTCGGCCTGCTCGACCTTCGGCGCCGCGTCGCCCTGCTGGCCGGTGAGGCACAACTGGAGGAGCGCGCGCAGGGCGCCGTACGGCAGGGGGAGGTGGCGGCGCTGGCCGGGTGGTGTCCGGCCGCGCAGGTGCCGCGGGTCGCGGACCGGCTGGCCGCGGCGGGCGGCGCGCTGTTGCCGTTGCCCGTGCCGCGGGGCACGGATCCGCCGACGCTGCTGCGCTCGGGCCGGGCCGCCTCCTTCACGCCCCTGGTGTCGACGTACGGCACACCGGCCTACGCGGATCTCGACCCCTCGTGGCCGGCCGGTCTGGCCTACGTCGTCATGTTCGGCATCATGTTCGGGGACGTGGGACACGGCGCGCTGCTGGTGCTCGGCGCACTCGCCCTGCGCCTCGGGCGGCCCCGCGCCCTGGCGCGTTTCACCCGGCTGTGGCCGTTCCTGGCGGGCGCGGGAGTCGCGGCCATGCTGGCGGGCGCCGCCTACGGCGAGTTCTTCGGGCCGACCGGGCTGCTGCCGGTGCTGTGGCTGAGCCCGCTGGACGAGCCCGCCCGTCTGCTGGCCGCCGCCGTGGCCCTCGGGGCCGGTCTGCTGGTGCTCGCCCACGCCGCGGGCGCGGTGAACCGCGTGCGGGAGAACGGCTGGGCCGTGGGCCTCTGCGCCGCCACGGGGTGTGCCGGACTGCTGTTCTACCTGGGGCTCGCCCAGGTCTCGGCGGGTCTGCTCCTGCACCGCCAGGCCTGGGCGGTGGCCGGGGCCGTTTGCGCGGTGGCCGGGCTGGCGCTGGTGGCGTTCGGCATGTTCCGGGCCACCGCGGGCGGCGGCGCGGGGGTGGCCGAGACGGTGGTGCGGCTGTTCGACGTCGTCGTGCGTACCGGCACGAACACCCTGTCGTTCGCCCGGCTCGCGGCCTTCGGTCTCACCCATGCCGCGCTCGCCGCCCTGGTGTGGCGCGGCACCACAGCTCTGGCGGGGCGTGGCGCGGCCGGCGTCGCGGGCGCCGCCCTGCTGTTCACCGTGGGCACGGCCGTCTCCTTCGCCCTGGAGGCCCTGGTGGCCGGTGTGCAGGCCCTGCGGCTGGAGTTCTACGAGCTCTTCTCCCGGCTCTTCGAGACCGAGGGTCGCCCGTTCCGTCCCTGGCACGTTCCCCCGGCGGAACCTGCCGAACCCGCTGCGAAGGTGATCCCATGCTCACCTGGCTGATCGTCCTGCCGGTCCTGGTAGCGGTGCTCGGTGTCGTCCGGTTGCTGCGGAGGCGCCGGGCCGGACACGCCTTCCGCTGGCTCCTGGCCGCGAACCTCGTTCTCCTGGGCGGCGCCCTGGTCGTCCTCACCACGGCGCTGACGGGTCCCGCGCTGGCCTCGGCGCGGGCCGCCGCGTCCGGCGGGGTCAACGGGTCCGCCCTGATCGGCGCGGCCATCGCGGTGGCCGGAGCCTCGTTGGGAGCGGCGATAGCCGTCGCGTACACGGGCGCCGCCGCGCTGGCCGCGCTGAGCGAACGACCGGAGATGTTCGGCCGGGCCATGGTGATCGTCGGCCTGGCGGAGGGCATCGCCGTGTACGGGCTGGTCGTCGCGATCCTGCTGATCGGTAAGGCCTGACGGTGGGTACGGTGGCCGCCATCGGCGCCCGGACCAAGGTGTGCGGCCTGGCACTGGCCGGGGTCGACGTCCTCGTGGCGGAGGACCCGGACGCCGTACGCGCGGCCTGGCGGGCGCTGCCCGGCACGGTCGGCCTGGTGATCCTCACGGCGCAGGCCGCCGAGGTGCTGGGGGACGCGGCGACGGCGCCGGATCCGGCCCGGCCGTTGACGGTGGTGATGCCCTCATGACCGCGCCGGCCGACGAGCTGGAACCCGTCCGCGCCGAGTTGCTGCGCGCGGCACGAGCCGCGGCCGACGCCACCCTGGACCGGGCACGCTCCGACGCGGCCGACATCCTGCTCGCGGCTCGTGCCGAAGCCGGGGCAGTGCTGGCGCGGGCCCGCGGACTCGGCGAGGCCGACGGCGCCCGACAGGCCGAACGGGAGAGGGTGCGGGCCGCGCAGCAGGCCTGGGAGACGGAACTCGCGGTCCGCGCCGAGGTGCACGCGGCGCTCAAGGCCGAGGTCCGAGAGGGCGTGCGGCGGGCGCTGGCCCGGGAGGGTGCGGTGGCGCGATCGCACCTCGCTGACGTGGCGCGAGCGGCGCTCGGGCGGGAGGCGGAGGTCACGGCCGCCGCGCAGGGCGGGGTGACGGCCGAAGCGCCCGGCCGCCGGGTCGATCTGTCGGCCGACGCCCTCGCCGACCGCGCCCTGGACCGGCTGGGCGTGCGGGCCGAGACACTGTGGGGTCCGCCGTGACGACGACTGCCGGCGGCAAGGAGCCGGAGCAGTCCGGTGGAAACGCCCCCGCACACGCGGCGGACGGTGCTCGGGCCACCGGCCCGAGCGTCCTCCGTGTGGCCGGCTCCCTCGTGGAGATCGCCTGCCCTCCCACGGTCGCCATGCACGATCTCGTCCTGCTGGGCAGCCTGAGGCTGCCGGGCGAGGTCGTCGCGATCCACGGGGACACCGCCTCGGTCCAGGCGTACGAGTACACCGGCGGGCTGGCGCCCGGACACCCCGCACGGCCCCAGGGGCGGCCCCTGACGGTGCGGTTGGGCCCGGAGCTGCTCGGTGGCGTGTTCGACGGCCTGCTGCGCCCCCTGGCGGGCGCCGGCGATCGTCTGTCCACGAGCGGGCCGGCCACCGCTGAGACGGCGGCGCGGTCGTTCACGCCTCGGGTGATACGAGGGGAACGGGCCGGGCCCGGTGCCGTCCTCGGAGACATCGGCGCACGTGTCCCGCTGCGGCTTCTGGTACCCCCGGGCCTGTCGGGCGAGATCACACGGATCGCGTCGGCCGGCGCGTACGCCCCGGACGTCCCGCTCGCCGTGGTGGGCGGGGTCGAAGTGCGCACGGCGCAGTCGTGGCCGGTGCGCAGGCCACGGCCGGTCGCGCGGCGCCTGCCGGCGGACACGCCCCTGAACACCGGGCAGCGTGCCGTGGACCTGCTCTTCCCCGTGGCCCGCGGCAGCACGGTCGCCGTCCCCGGCGGGTTCGGCACCGGCAAGACCATGCTGCTGCAGCAGATCGCCAAGTGGTGCGACGCGGACGTGATCGTCTACGTCGGCTGCGGCGAGCGCGGGAACGAGATGGCGGACGTCATCGAGGAGCTGGCGGAGCTGGCCGATCCACGGACCGGCGGCCGGCTGGCGGAGCGTACCGTGACGATCGCGAACACCTCCAACATGCCGATGATGGCGCGCGAGGCGAGCGTGCACACGGGCGCGACCGTCGCTGAGTACTTCCGCGACATGGGTCTCGACGTCGTCCTCATCGCCGACTCGACGTCCCGGTGGGCGGAGGCGCTGCGCGAGTTCGCCTCCCGCATGGGCGAGCTGCCCGCCGAGGAGGGCTACCCGGCCTCGCTCGCCTCACGGCTGGCCGCGTTCTACGAGCGGGCCGCCGCCGTGCGCACGCTGGGCGGCGGCACCGGGTCCGTCACGGTGATCGGCGCCGTGTCTCCACCGGGCGGCGACCGCACCGAGCCCGTCACCGCCCACACCGAACGGTTCGTGCGGTGCCTGTGGAGCCTGGACCGCGACCTGGCCTACGCACGGCACTATCCGGCGGTGTCCTGGTCGCAGTCGTTCTCCCGGGACGCCGCCGCGCTGTCGGACGCGCACGCGCGTGCCGGTGACCCGGAGTGGAGCGAGCGGCGCGGGCGCGTCGCGCGACAGCTGGCGGAGGCGGACCGGCTGGCCGGCCTGGTCGAACTGGTCGGCGTCACCGCTCTGCCGCCCCGGGAACGGGTCACCGTGCTGGCCGGACGGTTGCTGCGCGAGGCGGCGATACAGCAGAACGCGCTGTCCCCGGCGGACGCCTTCAGCTCCCCGGAGAAGACGGCGGCCCTGGTGGATGCCGTGCTGGCCGTGATCGACCGCTGTCTGGAGGCGGTGGACGCCGGTACCCGGGCCGAGGTCGTCGAGGCGGCCGACTTCGGCCCGTTGCTGCGGGCGCGCGAGGCGGCGGGCCCGGCGGAGACGGCGCCGGTGACGGCTGCCCGCGACACCGTGCTGGCCCGGCTCGAGGAGACGGCGTGAGCGGCCCGGCGGGGATCGAGTACACGGGCGTGCGCGAGCTGCGCGGCCCGCTCGTGGTCGTCGAAGGGGTGAGCGGGGTCGGCTGGGACGAGTCCGCCACGATCGTGCTCGACTCCGGTGAACGGCGGCACGGGCTGGTCCTGGAGGTGGACCGCGACCTCGCGGTGGTGCAGGTCCTGGAGGACACGGCCGGCATGGACCGCGCCGGCACCCGTGTCGCCTTCTCGGGGTCGCCGATGCGGATCCCGGTCGGCGCCGGGTGGCTGGGGCGGGTCTGCAACGGGCGCGGCGAACCGGCCGACGGCGGGCCGCCGGTGCTGGGCGGGTCTTACGAGGCGGTCGGCGGCGCGCCGATCAACCCGGTACGCCGGGAACCGCCGAACGAACCGGTGCTCACCGGGGTGGGCGCGGTGGACGTGCTGACCACGCTGGTGCGCGGGCAGAAGCTGCCGGTGTTCTCGGCCGCGGGGCTGCCGCACCTGGAACTGGCCGTGCAGATCGCGGCCCAGGCGACCTGCGGGGGTGAGCCGTTCGCCGTCGTGTTCGCAGGGATGGGGCTCACCCACGCCGACACGGCGTTCGTCCGTGCCGGGCTGGCCGCGCGTTCCGCGGCACGGGAACTCGTCCTGTTCCTCAACACCGCCGACGACCCCGTGATCGAGCGGCTGCTCACTCCGCGGCTCGCCCTGACCGTCGCCGAACACCTGGCGTTCACGGCCGGCCGCCACGTTCTGGTGGTGATGACGGACATGACGGCCTACTCGGAGGCGCTGCGCGAGGTGTCCGCGGCACGCGGCGAGATACCCGCGCGGCGTGCCTATCCCGGCTACCTCTACAGCGACCTGGCCTCGCTCTACGAACGCTGCGGCAGGATCCGGGGCCGGCCGGGCTCGGTCACCGTCCTGCCGGTGCTCACCATGCCCGCCGGTGACATCACCCACCCCGTCCCCGACCTGACCGGCTACATCACCGAAGGTCAGATCGTGCTGTCCGCCGACGTCCAGGCGGCGGGGACGTACCCGCCCGTCGATCCGCTGGCCTCGCTGTCGCGTCTGATGCGCAAGGGAACCGGGGCGGGACGCACCCGTGCCGACCATCCGGCCGTCGCCGCGCAGCTGACCGCGGCGCTGGCCCGGTCCCGGCAGGTCGCCGAACTCGTCGACCTGATCGGACGCGCCGCGCTCAGTGCCACCGATCTGCGCCACCTGGACCTCCAGGGCGCCTTCCGGGACCGCTTCCTCGCGCAGGGCGCCGACGAGGACCGGTCGCTGGGCGATTCCCTGGACCGGGCCTGGGAGGTGCTGCTGACCCTGCCGCGCAGCCAGCTCGGCATGCTCCCGGCCGACCTGCTCGACGCCCACGCTCCACCTCCGCGAGAGCAACGGCGATGAGCCCGCGGGCGAGCCGCACCGCGACGGGGCGGGCCGGGCGCCTGCGGCTGCGCCGGGGTCTCGCCACGGCGCTGCGCGGAGCGGACCTGCTCGAACGCAAACTCCGGCTCCTGCTGGACCGCGAACACACGGCACGCCGCGCTGCCGAGGAGGCGCGCCGGGCGTGGGAAGAGGCGCTGGCCGACGCGGACACCTGGCTGCTGCGCGGGCTGCTGCTCGGCGGCGAACGCGCGCTGGCCCGGGCGGCGCCTGTCGACCGGGCCCGCGTCGACATCCGGTGGGCCGCGCTGATGGGCGTCCGCCACCCGGCAGCGGTGGAGTGCGCGGCGCCCGTACGCTCCCCGGCGGAGCCGACGCCCTCCAACACGGCGCTCGCCCACGCCGAGACGGCTTATCGGGCCGCGGTCCGCGCCGCGGCGGAACTCGCCGCGCGTCAGGCCGCAGCCGACCTGCTGGCCGCCGAGGCCGAACGGACGCGCCGGCGGGTGCGTGCCCTGCGCAGACACTGGATCCCGCGGCTGCAGGCCGAACTGGGCTCAGTGGAGCTGGCGTTGGAGGCGGCGGAACACGAGGAGGCGGTACGGCGCCGATGGGCCGCCACCCGCACCGACCGATGACGCTCGCGTGCGGACACCGACGGCGGGCCCCGGACAAGGCCCGCCGGACGTCACCGGGCGGCGTCAGTCGCCGTGCCGGATCTTCACGTGCTTCGCCTCCGCCTTCTCGGCGCCCAGGCCCACGCTGACGGTGAGCATGCCGTCGGTGTACTCGGCCCTGACGTCGTCCTCGTCGGCACCGGCCGGCAGCGACACGCTGCGGCTCATCGCGCCGTACCGGATCTCGCTGCGGTTCTTCGTGACATCCCTCTCGGTGCGTTCGGCCTGGACCGTCAGTACGCCGTCGGCGATGAAGACGTCGATGTCCTCGGGCGCCATGCCCGGGAGCTCCGCCCGCATCACGTAACGGTCGTCCTCCGTGCAGTCCTCGATCCGCACCGTGTACAGCTCACTCATCGTGGGCATGCTGAAACGGGTCGGAAGGGTCTCGAACCAGTCCGGCATCCCCGGGAACGCGAACCTCTGTCTGCGTGCGAGTGCGGTCATCGCCGTACCTCCCGGCTCGGTCCTTCGCGCGGACACGACCAGTTCAGCGCGGCGGAATCCCCTTCGCTGGGGCCGAAGAGCCCATGCGCGCCTCCCTGAGGTCCTTTCCCTGCCGCACGGTCGCGACGATGCCGCCGGCGGAGGGCCGGCAGGACTCCCGTGGGGACCAATGGCCCCTGGCAGGCCGACGCCGGCAAGGCCTTCCATGGAACTGGCGGCGGCATCCCCGCGCGCCGCCGCAGTCAAGGAGGCGAGGGCGATGTCCGCTCCCGCACCAGCGAGGAACACGCAGACCGGCCCGGAGGCGACCGGCGCGTACGTCCGGCACCTCGTGACCGGAGGCGGGCATGTCCTGGCACGGTGACCGCCGGCCGATCGTGGTCGGCGTCGATCCCGATCCCGTCCACCGGATGGCACTGGCCTGGGCGGCCGACGAGGCCGCCCGCAGACGGCTTCCGCTGCGGGCCGTCCACGTGGAGGGCGTGCCCACCCGGGGCTACCGGAGGCAGGAGGTCCCGCCGTCCTGGGAGGAGTGGAACGAGGCCCTGCACAAGGCCGGCCAGCAGGTGCTGGGGCAGGCGGTGGACTTCGTCACGGCCCGGCACCCGCAGCTCCAGGTCGACGCGCTGCTCGCGGAGGGCGACCCGGTGTGGGTGCTGCGCGAGCAGAGCCGCGACGCCGGCGCCGTCGTGCTGGGATCGCGTCACCTGAGCCGGAAGCAGGAGGTGTTCGGCTCCTCGTCCATCGCCCTGCCGGTCATGGCACGTACGCACTGTCCGCTGGTGGTCGTGCCGGAGCCGGAACACGTCACCGAGGAGCCGTCGTACTTCGTCGTCGGTGTGGACGGCAGCCGGCACTCCGCGGCCGCGGTCGACGTGGCCTTCGAGGAGGCGGCCCTGCGTGGCGCCCGGCTGCGGGCCCTGCTCGTCTGGGAGCCCGGACCGCTGAGGATCTTCGACGAGAGCCAGCCGCAGCAGGAGGCCCGCCGGCTCCTCTCCGAGGCCGTGGCAGGACGCCAGGCCCGCTATCCCGAGGTGGACCTGCACCACGAAGTACTCGTCGGGCATCCGGTCCAGGTGCTCACCGAGGCCGCGGCGCATGCGCTGGGCCTGGTGGTGGGGACCCGGGGGCGCGGAGGCTTCGCCGGGATGCTGCTGGGCTCGGTCAGCCAGGGCGTGCTGCACCACGCCCGCTGCCCCGTCATGGCCGTACCGACCCGCGAGTGAACCGGCAGACCGGTACGAAGGAGAGCCGCCGTGACCGCACAACCCCCCGACGTGGACACCGTCGCCGGACTCGTCGCCGACGCCGCGGCGGCGCCCTCGCTGCACAACGCCCAGCCGTGGACCTTCCGCTACCTGCGGGACACCGGTGTCCTGCGGCTGTACGCGGACCTGGAGCGGGCGCTGCCGCGCACCGACCCCGACAACCGCGGGCTGCACGTGGGGTGCGGCGCCGCCCTGTTCAACCTGCGCGCGGCCGCCGCGGCAGCCGGGCTCGCGCCGCTCGTCCGGCTGCTGCCGGACCCGGCCCGCCCGGAGTTCCTCGCCGAGGTACGGCTGTGCGGCACGGGAACCCCCGACGAAAAGCTCGCCCGGCTGAGCCCCGCGATCCACCGCCGTCACTCCAGCCGCTTCCCCTTCCGCGAGGAGACGCTTCCCATCGCCGTGCAGGAGACGCTGCGGGACGCCGCGCTCGCCGAGGGCGCACAGCTGCTGTTCCCCGGCGCGTGGCACGTGCAGTCGATCCTGGAGCTGGTGAGCGACGCCGAGGGCAGGGAGGCACAGGCGCCGGACGTGCGCGAGGAGACGGCGCGCTGGGCGCACACCGGTCCTTCCGGCGACGCCGGGGCAGCCGACGGCATCGCCGCCGAGGCCTTCGGTCCACGGCAGCGCCGCTCCTCGGTCCCCGTGCGTGACTTCGCCGTCGGTCGTTCGCTGCCCGGACGCGGCTGGGCGCTCTTCGAGCGGAGGCCGAACATCGCCCTGCTGGGCACGGCCCACGACCGGCCCGCGGACTGGCTGTCGGCCGGCCAGGCACTGGAACGGGTCCTGCTCCAGGCCACGGTGGACGGGCTGGTCGCCTCGGTCACTTCGCAGCCCCTTGAGTGGCCCGAGACCAGGTGGGCCGTCCGCGACCCCCTCTCCGCGATGGGTCACGTCCAGATGGTCATCCGGCTCGGCCACGGCCCCGAAGGCCCCGCGAGCCCGCGGCGGCCAGCCGCCGAACTGCTCGACGTCCGCTGAGTCCGGCCCCGCGGAACGGGACAGCGAGGAGGAGCCCATGAAGGTCTCCGAGGTGATGACGGCTCCTCCGGTGTGCGTGACGCCGGACGCCACACTGGTCGAGGTGGCCCGGCTGATGGCCGAGAGCGCCGTCGGATCGGTGGTGGTGGTCGAGGACGGAGTCCTGCAGGGCATCGTCACCGACCGCGACCTCGCCGTTCGCGGCATGGGCGGCGGCCTGGACGCCGGCACCCGGGTGGACGCGGTGATGTCGGCCCGCGTCGTCACAGTCGAGGCCGTCGAGGATCTGGGGGCCGCCCATCGCATGTTCCGCCGCACCGGGGTCCGCCGGCTTCCGGTCCTGGACGGGGGCCGGGTGGTGGGGGTGCTGACGATCGACGATCTGTTCCTCGACCTGTTCCGGCGGTTCACCGACCTGCTGGGGCCGGTGGCCTGGAGCGTCCTGCAGGAGCCTCCGGGACCGCCCCAGCAGGCCGGAGCCCCGGATGAGCCCTGAACGGGCGCGGCAGAGCACGACCGCGCTCCGCGACGGCGGTCCGGCGGCGGGCGACGGGGCTCCGGAGCAGGCGCCGCCCGCCGGCCGCCCCGGCGTCCCCGTGCCGTCGGTCCTCTCCCTCCCGGCTTCCGCGGTCTTCGCCGCCCTGGAGAGCTCCCCGCGTGGTCTCACCCCGGCCGAGATCGCCGTGCGACGGGCCCGCCACGGCCCCAACGAGCTGCCCGCAGCGAGCCACCGCCGGGTGTGGCGCCGGCTGCTCGCCCAGTTCACCGACCTCTTCGCGGTCGTCCTGCTCGTCTCCTCGGCGATCACCTTCCTCGCCTACTGGCTGGGGCAGCCCCGGGATCCGGCCACCCTGCAACTGGCCCTGGCGATCCTCGGCGTGGTGCTGCTGAACGCCGGCATCGGTTTCGCCCAGGAGTACTCCGCCGAGCGCACGGCGGAATCCCTCCAGGCGATGGTGCCGCACACCTGTCGGGTGCTGCGGGACGGCGAACGGCGGGAGCTGTCCGCGCGGGATCTGGTGCCGGGCGATGTGGTGGTCCTGGAGGCCGGGGACGCGGTCCCTGCCGACTGCCGGCTGGTGGAGGCCCAGGAAGCCGCCGTCAACAACGCCGCGCTCACCGGCGAGAGCGATCCCGTCACGCGCGTCGCGGAACCCGTGCCGCCGGGGCCGCCGCTGGAGGCGCGCAACTGCGTCTTCATGGGCACCGACCTCGTCGCAGGCACCGGCAAGGGCGTCGTACTGGCCACCGGTACGGCCACCGAGTTCGGGCGGATCTTCCGGCTCACGGCCGCCGCCCCTCGGCAGCAGACCCCGCTGCAGCGGCAGGTCGCGGCCATGGCGCGGCGGGTCGCGGGCGTGGCACTGGCGACCGGGGCCCTGCTCTTCGCGGTGCGCGTGCCCAGCGGGCAGCCGTTCGTCGACACGTTCGTCTTCTCGCTGGGCGTGATGGTCGCCCTCGTGCCGGAGGGGCTGCCGGCCACGCTCTCGGTGTCGCTGGCGATCGGGGTGCGCCGCATGGCCCGCCGGCACGCACTGGTCAAGCAGTTGCTCGCCGTGGAGGCGCTGGGTTCGACCAGCGTGATCTGCACCGACAAGACGGGCACTCTCACCCAGGCCGAGATGACCGTCGTACTGCTGTGGGCGGACGGTGTGCCGCACGCCGTGTCGGGAGTCGGGTACGCGCCGGACGGTGAGGTCGCCGACCCCGCGCCCCTACGGGAGCTGCTGCGGGCGGCGGCTCTGTGCAGCAACGCCCGGCTGGTGCGGACCGCCGGGCGGGACGCGTGGCGGGTGCTGGGAGACACCACCGAGGGCGCGCTGCTGGTGGCGGCGGTGAAAGCCGGTCTGAACCCGGCGGAGGAGGAGCGCCGGGCGCCCCGGGTGGCGGAGTATCCCTTCGACTCGGCACGGAAGTTGATGAGCACCGTCCACCGCGACGGCGACGGGACGTACTTCGCGTGCGCCAAGGGGGCTCCCCTCGAGGTGCTCACCCGCTGTGAGGCCGTGGAGCGGGGCGACGGGAGGACGCCGCTGACGGACGCCGACCGCCGCGGTGTGATCGAGGCCGCGGACGGCATGGCCGGGCGGGGCCTGCGCGTGCTGGCGGTCGCCCGGCGGCGGGTGTCCGGGCCGCGGCCGCCGATCGCGGACGTCGAGTCGGAGCTGACCCTGCTGGGGCTCGCCGGGATGTACGACCCGCCGCGGCCCGAGGTGCGGGACGCGGTGGACGCCTGTCGGCGGGCCGGGATCCGCATCGTCATGGTCACCGGTGATCATCCGCTGACGGCGGAGGCCGTCGCCCGTCGCGTCGGCATCGTGCGTGAGACGGCTCCGGCCGTGGCCACCGGCACCGAACTGGACGCGATGGACGACAGCGGCCTCGACGCCCTGCTGACCGGCGCCCGCGAACTGCTGCTGTGCCGGGTCAGCCCCGAGCACAAGATGCGGGTGGTCACCGCGCTGCAGCGGCGCGGCGAGGTCGTCGCCGTCACCGGCGACGGGGCCAACGACGCGCCGGCCCTCAAGCACGCGGACATCGGCGTCGCCATGGGCGCCTCCGGCACCGACGTGGCCCGCGAGGCCGCGGTGATGGTGCTCCTCGACGACTCCTTCGCCTCCATCACGACCGCCGTCGGACTGGGCCGTTCGGTCTACCGCAACATCCGCAAGTTCCTGATCTACCTCTTCAGCCACAACATCGCGGAACTCGTGCCGATCCTCGCCGCCACCTTCGCCGGGTTCCCGCTGGTGCCGATCACGGCCGTGCAGATCCTCGCCATCGACCTGGGCTCGGACGTGCTGCCGGCCCTCGCGCTCGGCGCCGAGCCGATGGAACCCGACGTCATGAACAGCCCGCCGAGGCCCCGCCAGGAGCGGCTCTTCTCGACCGCGGTCATGGGCCGCATATTCTTCCTCGGCGGCATCCAGGCCCTGGGCGTGTGTGCCGTGTTCTTCTGGCACATCCACGCCTCCGGCATCCCGTACGCGGACTTCACCCGGGACAGCCCCGTCTACCGCGAGGCGATCACGATGGTCCAGGCCGGCATAGTCGTCAGCCAGTTCTTCAACGCACTCGCCGTGCGCACCGACCGGCAGAGCGTGTTCCGGGCCGGTCTGCTGAGCAATCCGTGGCTGCTGGCCGCCGGGTGCTTCGGCATCGGTCTGATGGCCGCCATCAGCTACGCGCCGCCGCTCCAGGCGGTCTTCCACACCGCACCGCTGGCCCCCGGCGACTGGGCGGTCCTCGCCGCGTTCGGAGCGCTGCTGCTGGCGGCCGAGGAACTCCGCAAGTGGGCGCTGCGGCGCAGGAGTCCGATCCCGAAGGGTGGGAGGCCATGAGAGTGATCATCGTGGGCTGCGGCCGGCTCGGGGCCACCCTGGCCACGCAGCTCGTCACCGAGGGCCACGACGTCCACCTCATCGACCGCCGGGCGGGGGCGCGGCGGAGGCTGCCACCGGGTTTCCCGGGCGCCTTCCACGTCGGCAACGGCTTCAGCCGCTCAGCGCTGGAATCGGCCGGCGTCGCCCACGCGGACGCCTTCGTCGCCGTCACCTCCGCGGACAACAGCAACATCGTCAGCGCGCGCACCGCCAAGGAGACGTACCGGGTCCCGATCGTCCTCGCCCGCATCCACGATCCCCGGCGCGCCGGCGTCTACCGGGACCTGGGGATCCCGGCCATCTCCAGCGTCCGCTGGGCCGTGGGCCGCATCCACCAGATGCTGCTGCACCGGCACCTCACCCCCGAGCTCTCCTTCGGCAACGGCGAGACACTCCTGGTCCGCTCCGGGCTGCCGTCCTATCTCACCGGCCGGCAGGTCACGGAGTTCGACGTCGACGGCGAGATCCGGGTCGTGGAGATCACGCGTGGCGGACGGTCGCTGCTCCCCGCACACGGTGTCCTGGCCGAGCCCGGTGACCTCGTCACCTTCGGTGTCGCCGCGACGGCGCTGGGCCGGCTGAGCGGCTTCCTCGACAAGGAGCTGGGAACGTGAAGGTCCTGATCGCGGGCGCGGGCCGGCTCGGCGCCCAGATCGCCCAGGTGCTGTCCACCGCCCGTAACGACGTCACCCTCGTCGAGCACGACGATGCGCGTGCGGCGGAACTGAAAAGCCTGGCGCACGTGCGGCTCGTGGTGGGGGACGCCTGCGAGCCGGGCCTGCTGGAGAGCGCGGGCGCGCTGGCCTGCGACCTCCTCATCGCGGTCACCGGCCGCGACGAGGACAACCTGGTCATCAGCCTGCTGGCGAAGCGGCGGTTCGGGGTGGGGCGGGTCGCCGCGCGCGTGAACGAGGCCGAGAACGCCTGGCTCTTCGACCAGCGGTGGGGCGTGGACACGGCGGTGCCCGCCGCCACCCCGCTGATCTCCCTGATCGAGGAGGCCACCGGCGCCACGGACACGGTGGCGCTGCTGCGGCTGAGCAAGGCGGGGGTCGAGGTCATCGAGACCGCGATCACCGAAAGGTCCCGGGCCGCGGGGTGCGCCCTGGGCGAGATCGCGCTGCCCCCCGGCACCGTGGTGGCCACCGTCGTACGGGACGGGCAGCCCACTGTGCCGGGTCCCGAGGTGCGGCTGCTGCCTGGCGACGAGCTGCTGCTCGTGTCGCACGAGGCGACCGAGCAGGAGATCCACGCGGCCTTCCAGTGAGCCGCAGCGGACTGGACCGGCCCCGCGTCACTGCTCCCGGCAGCGCACGATGACGACCGGGCAGTCCGCGTGCTGCGACACATGCTGGCTGACCGAACCGAGCAGGGCACGCGCGAAGCCGCCCCTGCCCCGGCTGCCGACGACGAGTGCCTCGGCCCCCTCGGCCGCTCTCAGCAGGACGTCGGTTGCGTTGCCGTGCACCAGGTGGGTCCGCACCGAGTCGGCGGCGTCATCGCCGAGCACCTCGGTCAGTTCCCGGCTCATCTTCTGCCGGGCCTCTTCCTCGTCGACGTCCATGTCCACCGCGGGACCCGACCAGCCGTACAGGCCCGGCAGCTCCCACACCGTGACCGCGTCCACGGATGCGCCCACCAGGCCGGCGTAGCGCACGGCCCAGCGCAGGGCCTCGTAGGAGGACCGCGACCCGTCGACGCCGACCACCACCCGGCGCCCGGAAGCCTCCTTGTCCATGCGTCCTACCTCTCTCTCGGTGTCTGGGCCCGCCGTGTCCCGCGCCCGTGTCCTCCATGCTGCGGGCCCTCTCGCGCCGGCGGGAACCGTTCACCGCCGTTCGGGTACGACGGCGACCGGGCACCGGGCACGGTGCAGCAGGGCGTGGCTCACGCGGCCGAGCTGGAATCCGACGGTCCTCGCCCGGCGCCGCGCCCCGACGATCACCATGTCGGCGGCGGCCGAGCGGTCCACGAGGACCCTGGCGGCCGGGCCCTCCGGCGTGGCCGGGCGCGTGCGGACCTGCGGATGACCGGCGATCGCGGCCCCGATCCGGGCCTCGACGACAGCGGCGGCCCGTTCCTCGTACGTGTCCGCCGGCTCTCTCGTGCGAATCCGGTTGCCGTTCCTGTCGAAGGCGGGCCGGCGCCAGGCATGCACCACGTCCAGGACGCAGCCGCGCAGCTCGGCCTCGCGGAAGGCGTACCGCACGGCCTCGGTGCTCATGTCGTCGACGTCGCCGATGCCCAGCAGGATCCGCTCGTGCGTGCCCGCCAGCCCCGCCGGATCGCCCCGGACGACGATCACCGGGCAGTGCGCTCGGGCGGACACGGCAAGACCGACCGATCCGAGGAGCAGTCCCTTGACCTCGCCCCGGCCCCGCGAACCCGTCACCAGCGTGAAGGCGTCCCGGCCCTCGCGGACGAGAGCGTCCACCGCGTCCTCGGGGATGATGTCGGTGGTGACCTTCACGTCCGGGTTGCGCCGTTCGGCACGATCGGCCGCCGAGGCCACGATGTGCTCGGCCAGCACCTGTCCGGAAGGGCGCCCCGGCCCCACCGAGGGGAGGCCGGCGTCATAGCGCTCCCACAGGGAGGCGTACACCAGCCTGAGCGGGGCGCCGTGGCGCGCGGCCTCGTCCACGGCCCAGTCGACGGCGAGCAGACACGAGTCCGATCCGTCGACGCCCACCACCAGGGGAAGTGACATCTTGCCCACCGCCTTTCAAGGGCCGCCTCCGCGTGCGGCACAGTGGGGCAGATTTCACCGTGGCACCGGTCTTGGGGCGCCGCGAGGGGCGCTTGGGCCCGCTTGGAAGGACCTTCGGCCCCGCCCCCGCGGCTCGACGTGGCCGGTGCCGACGTCGGTGTGAGGCGACGCGGGTCAGCGCAGGGCACTCCCAGGTCGCGTCGATCACCTCGGGGCGGGGCCGGTACATCCGGAGGGCGACGAACCAGGTGCCGTCCCCGGCGGTGGGCAGCCAGTTGGCTTCCTGCTCCTCTGCGGGCGCCTCGCTCTGCAGATGAACTGTCAGCCCCCGTCCGCGTCCCACCGCAGGCCGGTGCTGCGGTCGCCCACCGAGTAGCGGTCGGCCGGGTTGGCGATGACGTTCATGTCCTCCCCGTAGGCGGTCAGCGACCAGAAGGCGCCGACCGGCGGCAGGGCGTCGCCGGGAAGTGCAGTTCGTACCGGCCGCCCGGGGCCAGCTTGTTTCCGTCCGCGTCGTCAAGGGCGCCGCGCGGCGAAGGGCGCGTTCGCAACAGGCCCTAGCGGCGGTGTTCGTGGGCCCGGCTCACGGTGGCGGCGACGCGCTCGGTCAGGCCGGGGAGCGCCGACCGCACCGCCGGGCTCAGTCCTGCGCCGAGCGCGACGTCGGCCACCTCCACGGCGTGCACCACGAGCTGTGGCGGCAACTGGTCGAGGGCCTGTGCCAGGGCGAGGCACTCCCCCAGGCCGAAGGCGTGCGTGCTCGCCGCGCCCGGGGCGTGGCGGGCGGCTTCCGACGGTGTCAGGGTGTGCAGCCGACCCGGGCGGGCCGGGCTCGTACGGAGGGCTTCGACCAGGACCACGGCGTCCGCACCGCGCCACAGGTCCAGCATGCGTGCTGGTTCGCCGTCGCTGACCGCCAGCACGGTGCCGTCCGGCACCCGGCCCTGGAGCGCCTCCACCGCCGCCGGGCCGATCCCGTCGTCACCGCGCAGGGGGTTGCCCACCCCGATGACCACCACCCGGCCGCTCACCGGCGCTCCACCGTCAGGTCGAGGAAGTGAGCGGCACAGGAGATGCAGGGGTCGTGGTTGCGGATGACTCGTTCGCACAGATGAGTGAGTTCCTCGTCGTCGGCGGCAGGCCCGGCGCGGTCCAGACGCGCCTGGACGGCCCTGCGTACGTCTTCCTCGATGGCGGTCTGGTTCTGGGCCGTGGGCGGAACGATGCGGGACTCGGTGAGCGTGCCGTCCGCCGTGAGGGCGTAGCGGTGGTACAGCAGGCCGCGCGGCGCCTCGGTGGCTGCGGCGCCGACGGCCCCGCGCGGTGGGACCTCCGCGGCCGGCCGCGGAGGCTGCTCGTATCCGTCGATGAGGCGCAGGGCTTCCTCGACGGCGTGCAGCACCTCCACGGCACGTACGAGGATGCTCCGGAAGGGGTTGTCGCAGATCGTCCCGGTGGCGGGATCACCCAGCCCGGCGTCCCGGGCCGCCTCGGCCGCCACGGGGTGCAGCCAGCGGCCGCTGATCGCGTAGCGGGCCAGCGGGCCGGTCAGGAAGCGCCGTCCGTCGAGCTGGGCCGTCAGGGCGGTGGAGTGCGGCACCTGCTCTTCCCGGACGTGCTGTTCGAATTCGGACAGGGCGAACTCCCGCAGCGCCGGGCCTGCGCTCCGGACGGTCATGACCGCCGGTGTCCCCGTGTCGACGGCGTAGCGGCCCGGATCACGCAGGGCGAGCAGGTCGTGGTCGCAGCGGGCCTCGGGGAAGTCGAACGCCGCCGCCCAGCGGACGGTCTCCAGCGCGTCTTCCCGGGCCTGCCCCAGCCGTTCCGCCAGCGGACGGAGTTCGGCCGGCGCCGGTGTCCGGTAGAAGCCGCCGACCCGGACGTTGACGGGGTGGATGGGGCGACCGCCGAGCTGTTCGAGGATCGCGTTGCCGGCCTGTTTGAGGCGCAGGCCGCGTTCCACCGCGGCGCGCTGGTCGCGGGCGAGTCCCACCATGTCCGCGTGGCCGAGGAAGTCCGGCGCGTGCAGCAGGTAGATGTGCAGGGTGTGGCTCTCGATCCACTCACCGCAGTACAGCAGGCGGCGCAGGTCCGCGAGGGGTCCGTCGACCGTGACGCCGCAGGCGTTCTCGATCGCCTGGCAGGCGCTCATCTGGTAGGCGACGGGGCAGATGCCGCAGATGCGGGCGGTGATGTCCGGGGGTTCGGTGTGTCCCCGGCCGGTCAGGAACGCCTCGAAGAAGCGCGGGGGTTCGTAGATGCGCAGCCGCGTCTCGGCGACCGTGTCCCCTTCGACGCGCAGGTGGAGGGCCGCCTCCCCCTCCACCCTGGCCAGCGCGTCCAGCCGCAGGACGCGGGTTCCGCGACGGTTCATGCGAGCCTTTCCGGGCGTGGTCCGTCAGGCCGGTGGGCTCTGCTGCCGCTCCTCGGCCGCGAGGTCGGGTACGGGGGCATACTCCGGCGACGCGGCGTTGAAGGTGCGGAAGACACGCTGGATGTCCCGCTCGCTCATCCCGTCGTGGCGCAACTGGGCGATCATGGAGCGCAGGCCGGGCCGGTCCGACGGTCCGAAGCAGCCGTAGCAGCCGCGTCCGTAGGCGGGGCAGATGGCGCCGCAGCCGGCGTGGGTGACCGGGCCGAGGCAGGGGGTGCCGTGGGCCACGGTGACGCAGGTGGTGCCGCGCCTCTTGCACTCGAAGCAGACGCTGTGACCGGAGATCTGGGGCCGGCGGCCGGCCAGGTGGGCGTTGACGACCTCGAGGAGCTGGCGGCGGTCGATGGGGCACCCGCGCAGCTCGAAGTCGACCGGCACGTGAGCCGAGACCGGTGTCGAGGTCTCCAGGGTGGCGATGTACTCCGGACGGGCGTAGACGGCGGTGAGGAAGTCGTCGACGTCGGCGAAGTTGCGCAGTGCCTGGATGCCGCCCGCGGTGGCGCAGGCCCCGATCGTCACCAGGTACCGGCTCATCCGGCGGACGTGCTGGATCCGCTCGGCGTCCTCCGCGGTGGTGATCGACCCCTCGACCAGGGAAAGGTCGTACGGGCCGCGTCCCTCGAGCCGGGCACGCTCCTGCTCGCCGCCCTCGGCCGGGGTCATCTCCACGAAGTGGTCGATCCGGACGCGTTCGGTCAGGCCGAGGAGTTCGTCCTCGCAGTCGAGGAGTGTCAGCTGACAGCCGTCGCAGGAGGCGAACTTCCACACGGCGAGCGTCGGCCGTGTGCGGATGTCCGGGCCGAGTTCGGTGAGCATGTCACAACTCCCCCACCAGGAGCAGGTCCGCCACCCGGTCGTAGCCGACTACCGGGCCGTCGCGGCACAGCAGGAGCGGGCCGAGCTGGCAGTGGCCGCAGTGGCCGGTGGCGCACCGCATGTTCCGTTCCAGGGACACCTGGACGCGGTGCGGGACGACGCCCCGGACGACGAGGGCGCGTGCGGTGTGGCGCATCATCACCTCGGGCCCGCACACCAGCGCGCACGAGCGTGCCGGGCGCAGCTCGACGCGGTCCAGGAGCGTGGTGACCACGCCGACCGCGCCCCGCCAGCCGGGACCGGGCCGGTCGACGGTCACCTCGACCCGGGCCTGGCCGCGCCAGCGCTCGATCTCGTCGCGGTACACCAGGTCGCCGGGCGTACGGGTGCCGACGAGGACCGCCAGCCGGCCGTGTGCGGCCGGCCGGCCCAGGAGCCGGTGGACGACCGGCCGCAGCGGAGCCAGCCCGATGCCGCCGGCGACCACCAGGACGTCGTGCCCCGCGGCCGCTTCGAGGTCCCAGCCGGTGCCGTACGGCCCGCTGAGTCCGACGGTGTCGCCCGGGCGCAGCCGGTACAGCGCGGTCGAGACGGCGCCCACCGCGCGCACGGTGTGCACGAGCCCCCCGTGGCGGCCGCGCAGCGCGCTCACGGAGACCGGCACCTCACCGACCCCGAAGGCGTAGATCATGGCGAACTGCCCCGGCGAGAAGGGCGCGAGTGCCTGCCCGGCCGGTACCAGCTCGACCGACCGGGTGTCGGCGGTCTCGTCCCAGGCGCCGGCGACCCGGTACGGCAGCGGGGGCGTCACGGTGGTCACGGTGGCTCCGGATCGGCTGCGGGCTCCTGAGACCGTGTCCAGTCGTGCAGGGCGGCCGCTTCCTCGGTGATGTCGATCCCGACCGGGCACCACACGATGCAGCGTCCGCAGCCCACACAACCGGACGAGCCGAACTGGTCGTACCAGGTGCCGAGTTTGTGGGTCATCCACTGGCGGTAGCGGCTGCGCGCGGAGGAGCGGACCGGGCCGCCGTGCAGCCGGGAGAAGTCCAGGTCGAAGCAGGAGTCCCACAGCCGCCAGCGCTCCGCGTGGTCACCGGTGAGGTCCGTGACGTCCTCGGTGGTGGTGCAGAAGCAGGTGGGGCACACCATGGTGCAGTTTCCGCAGGTCAGGCACCGCCCGGCGACGTCGTCCCAGCGCGGCGCGTCGAGTGTCCCCGCCATCAGCTCCCGCAGACCGGCCTCCGGCATCGTCCGGCCCATGCGCCCCGCGGCGGCATCGACGCCCGCGCGAGCGGTCTCCTGGGTCTGCGGGTCGGCCGGGCGGGCGGGCAGTTCGGCCAGGATCTCCGCGCCTTCCCGGCTGCCGCTGCGGACCCAGAAGCGGTGGCCGTCCTCGTCGGTCACCTCGGTCATCACCAGGTCGTAGCCGGGACCCGCCGCGGGTCCGGTGCCCATGGAGACGCAGAAGCACGTGGCTCCTGGCTCCGTGCACTCGACCACGATCAGCAGGGCGCCGGAACGCCGCCGCTCGTACCCGGGGTCGCGGTGCGCCCCGCCGGTCAGCACCCGGTCCTGGACGGCGATGGCCCGCAGATCGCACGGGCGCACACCCAGGAAGGCGTATCGAGGCGGTTCGGCCCGGTCGGCGCCGAAGACCAGTCCGCCCTCCGCCCGGTCGGCGCTCCACTCGCGCACCCGCGCCGGATGCAGGAAGGACTTCCACGACTGGGGGCCGGCGGCGTTCGCGAAGGCAGCGCCGTCCGGCCGCTGTCGCAGCCGGTACCGCCCGGCCTCCAGCTCCACACCCCATCCGTAGGGCAGTTCGTCGGCCGAACCCAGCTCCGCCAACACGATGGCCCCGTCCCGCACGGTGGGTCCGATCACGGTGTAACCGCGCCGGATCAGCACGTCCACGAGCGCGGTCATGCCGTCCCGGCCCATGACGACCCCGTCGGGAGCGGCCGGCCGGGATACCTCCACCTCGGCGTCGGCACCCATGACCGACCTCCTTCGGCACAGCGGACGGCGCACGGAGCGCCGCCGTCCCCCCAAGCCCACGATCGCAGCATTTCGGGTGCGGCGCCGCGCCGACAGAGCCGCGTGGCACCTGTGCGGGGGCCGTTGGTCCCGTCGCCCCCGCCCGGAGCTCTCCGGGGAACCGGAGGCCGTCACGGGCCGGGACCGCGGATCTGAGCCGTCCGGCCGCGGACGGGGGTCCTTCGACCCAGTGCGGACGGGGCGTGCCGGGTGGATGGTCGAAGCGGGCCTGAAGGAAGGAGGGGCCGGCATGCCATGGGAGACCATCCGGAAGGACACCCCGCCGCGCACCGCCCCCAATCTGCGCGACTACGACAAGGAATGCGCGGGCTTCTCCTGGCAGGCGGCACGCGGCAGGATGCAGGGGCTGCCCGGCGGGCGGGGTCTGAACATCGCGCACGAGGCCGTGGACCGGCACGCGGCGTCGGAGCGGGCCACGGCGGTCGCGCTGCGCTGTGTCGGGCGGGACGACTCCGTCACCTCAGTGACCTATGCGGACCTGGCCCGCTCGACGGCACGGTTCGCCAACGTGCTCCGCGGCCTCGGCATCGGGTACGGCGACCGGGTGGTGACGCTGCTGGAGCGCTGCCCCGAGCTGTACACCGTGGTCCTCGGGACGCTGAAGAACACCAGTGTCCTGTGCCCGCTGTTCTCCGCCTTCGGACCGGACCCGGTGTTCCAGCGGGTGACGCTGAGCGACGCGCAGGTGCTGGTCACCACGGCGGACCTGTACCGGAGGAAGGTCGCCGGGCGCCGGCACAGCCTCGCCGGCCTGCGGCACGTTCTGATCGTCGGGGACGGGGCGGACGAACTGCCCGGCACCCGGTCCTTCGGCGCGCTGATGGCCGCCGCGGCCGATACCTTCACCATCCCGCCGACCTCACCGCACGACATGGCCCTGCTGCACTTCACGAGCGGCACGACCGGCATCCCCAAGGGCGCGGTGCACGTGCACGAGGCGGCCGTCGCCCACTACATGACCGCGCTGTACGCCCTCGACCTCCATCAGGACGACGTGTTCTGGTGCACGGCGGACCCGGGCTGGGTGACGGGCATGTCCTACGGGATCGTCGCTCCCCTCATGCACGGCGTGACGGTCGTCGTGGACGAGGGCGACTACGACGCCCGCCGCTGGTACCGGATCCTCGCCGAGCAGCGGGTGAGCGTCTGGTACACGGCGCCGACGGCGCTGCGCATGCTGATGCGGACGACGCCGCGGACGGGGCCGTTCGACCTGCCCCGCTCGTTCGACCTCGGTGCGCTGCGGTTCATCGCGTCGGTGGGCGAGCCGCTCAACCCCGAGGCGGTGGTGTGGGGCCGGGACGTGCTCGGGCTGCCGGTGCACGACAACTGGTGGCAGACCGAGACCGGCGCCATCATGATCGCCAACTTCGCGTCCTGCGACATCCGCCCCGGCTCGATGGGGCGTCCGCTGCCCGGCGTGGAGGCGGCTGTGCTGCGGCGCGGCGAGGACGGCCGGGCCGAGGTCGCCGGCGGGCGCGTCACCGTGCTGGAGGAGCCCGGGGTGGACGGTGAGCTGGCGCTGCGGCCCGTCTGGCCCTCCATGTTCCGCGGCTATCTGCACGACGAGCCCCGCTCCGCCGCGGCCTTCGCCGACGGCTGGTACCTCACCGGCGACCTGGTGCGACGCGACGCCGACGGCTGGTACTGGTTCGTCGGGCGAGCCGACGACGTCATCAAGTCGGCAGGGCACCTCATCGGTCCGTTCGAGGTCGAGAGCGCCCTGATGGAGCACCCGGCGGTCGCCGAGTCCGGGGTCATCGGCAGGCCGGACCCCGTGGCCGGGAACATCGTCAAGGCGTTCGTCACGCTGCGGCCGGGCTACGACGCGAGCGGCGCGACCCGGCGGGATCTGCTCGCCTTCGCCCGGCGGCGGCTGGGGCCGGCCGTGGCGCCCCGCGAGATCGCCTTCGAGCAGCACCTACCGCACACCCGCAGCGGCAAGGTCATGCGCCGCCTGCTGCGGGCTCGTGAGCTCGGGCTGCCCGAGGGCGACATCTCCACCCTGGAGGACTCCACTTCGCGGCCCGCCCCCGCGGCGAGGACGGAGCAGCCGGCATGACCACCACCCGCACTCCCCGCGCACCACGGCCGGCCGCCCGGCCGAACCGTCAGGCGGCACACCGCCTGGCCCTGCTGGAGTCGATGCTGCGCGTCCGGCGGTTCGAGGAACGCTGTGTGGAGCTGTACAGCGCGGCGCGCGTCCGGGGCTTCATGCACCTGTACATCGGCGAGGAAGCCGTGGCCGTCGGCGTCAGCGAGGCGCTCACGGACGACGACGCGGTCGTGTCGACGTACCGCGAACACGGGCACGCACTGGCCCGCGGGGTGCCGGCCGAGGCGATCATGGCCGAGATGTTCGGCAAGGTCACCGGCTGCAGCCGCGGCCGTGGCGGCTCGATGCACCTCTTCGACGCCGGCCGCCGCTTCTACGGCGGCAACGCGATCGTCGGCGGCGGGCTCCCGCTCGCCGCCGGCCTCGCGCTCGCCGACCGCATGACCGGCCGCTCCCGCGTCACCTGCTGCTTCTTCGGTGACGGCGCCTTCGCCGAGGGCGAGTTCCACGAGACAGCCAACCTCGCCGCGCTCTGGCGCCTGCCCCTGCTGCTGGTCTGCGAGAACAACCTGTACGCGATGGGCACCGCGCTCGCCCGCCACCAGGCCCAGACCGACCTCGCGCTGCGTGCGGCCGCCTACGGCATGGTCTCCTGGGCGGTGGACGGCATGGACGTCCTCGCCGTCGAGGACGCCGCCCTGCGCGCCGCCGAAGGGGTACGGGCCGGGACCGGACCGCACTTCCTGGAGATGCGCACGTACCGCTTCCGCGCCCACTCCATGTACGACTCCGACCGCTACCGCGACAAGGACGAGATCGAGCACTGGAAGGAACGCGACCCGGTCGAGGGACTCGCCCGGCGGCTGCGGGAGGCGAAGGAGCTCACCGACGAGGCCCGCACCGCGCTGGAGGACCGGCTGGCCGCCGAGATCGACACGGCCGTGGAGGTGGCCGAGCGGGCTCCGGAGGAGCCGGTCGAGGACCTGCTGAAGTACGTGACCAGCCCGGCGGAGGCGACGCGGCCATGACCACGACCCACACCCCCGCGGCCGGGGCGGCGGCACCCTCCGCCCCGAAGACGACCTACCGGGAGGCCGTGCGCGAGGCCCTGCGCGAGGCCCTGCGCACCGACGAGCGGGTGTTCCTGATGGGCGAGGACGTCGGCCGGTACGGCGGCTGCTTCGGCGTCAGCCTCGGCCTGCTGGAGGAGTTCGGGCCCGAGCGGATCCGCGACGCACCGCTGTCCGAGTCGGCGTTCGTCGGCGCCGGCATCGGCGCC
This sequence comes from Streptomyces sp. NPDC056580, assembly GCF_042793175.1. Lineage (NCBI taxonomy): Bacteria > Bacillati > Actinomycetota > Actinomycetes > Kitasatosporales > Streptomycetaceae > Streptomyces > Streptomyces sp. NPDC056580. The sequence goes on from NZ_JBHTVE010000007.1 coordinate 159,695, forward strand.
GCCCTGTCCGGCATGCGGCCGATCGTCGAGATCATGACGGTCAACTTCAGCCTGCTGGCGCTGGATCAGATCCTCAACAACGCGGCGACCCTGCTCCACATGTCGGGCGGCCAACTGCCCGTGCCGATCGTGATCCGGATGACCACCGGCGCCGGACGGCAGCTCGCGGCCCAGCACTCGCACAGCCTGGAGGGCTGGTACGCGCACATCCCCGGCCTGCGGGTCCTCGCCCCGGCGACCCTCACCGACGCCCGCCGCATGCTGGCACCCGCGCTCGCCGACCCCGACCCGGTGCTGATCTTCGAGCACGGCACCCTGTACAACGTCTCCGGCGACGTGCCGGCCGACGCGGGGCCGGTCGACATCGACCACGCGGCCCTCCGCCGCCCCGGCACGGACGTCTCACTGATCACGTACGGCGGCTCCCTGCCCAAGGCGCTGGCCGCCGCCGACGACCTCGCCGCCGGCGGCGTCAGCGCCGAGGTCATCGATCTGCGCACGCTGCGCCCCCTGGACGACGCCACCGTGGGCGACTCGGTCGCGCGCACCCACCGTGCCGTCGTCGTCGACGAGGGCTGGCGCACCGGCAGCCTCGCCGCTGAGATCTCGGCACGCCTCACGGAACAGCACTTCTACGATCTCGACGCCCCCGTCGAGCGGGTGTGCAGCGCCGAAGTTCCCATCCCCTACGCGCGCAGGCTGGAGGAGGCCGCGCTGCCCCAGGTGAGCACCATCGTCGCGGCCGCGCACCGCGCCGTGGGCGAACCGGCGCCGGCTGCAGCCGCCGGGGCGCAACGGCAGCCGGTCGGCGGGAGGGCGGGCTGAGATGACCGCGTTCACCATGCCCTCGCTCGGCGCGGACATGGACGAGGGACTGCTGCGGGAGTGGCTGGTGCGCCCTGGGGACCGGGTGCGCAAGGGCGATGTCATGGCGGTCGTGGAGACGGACAAGGCGGCCATCGAGGTCGAGTGCTTCGAGTACGGGACCGTGGGTCGGCTGCTCGTCGGACCGGGGGCCCGGGTACCGGTGGGGACCCCGCTCGCGCTCATCGAGGACCAGGCCGTGCCGGACGTGCGGGCGAGCACCGGCGGGCCGGTGACGGCCGGGGCGGAGCGGGCTCCGGCCGGGTCCGCCGAGCCGGCCGGGGAGGCGATCGCGAGCGAGGCGTCCTCGCCGGCGGCGGCCGGCCGGGAACGGTCCGCACGGCACCGGCGCCCCGCGCCCCGGCGGAAGACGGCCCGCGAGCCCGAGGCCGCTGTGGAGCCGGTATGCGCCGGATCCCGGGACGAGCCGACCGAGGAGCACGCACGCGCGCGCCCGGGGCCGCCCGGTGGAACCGTCCCGGTGCCCGGCACGGGTCCGCTCGTACGGCACCTGGCCGATCTGCACGGTGTCGACCTGGCCACACTGCGCGGCACCGGCCGCGGCGGCCGGATCACACGCGCCGACGTGGAGCACGCCCAGCCGCCCCCCGAACCGAGAGTGCGGGCCACCCCGTACGCCCGGCGGCTCGCCCGAGAGCTGGGCGTCGACCTGACGGCGGTGCGGGGCACCGGGGACGCCGGAGCGGTGCGGGCGGCGGACGTGCGCACGGCCGTGCGCTCCCCCGCCTGTGGAGACGGGCCCGGGCGACCGGAGCCGGGCCCACTGAACGGCGAGCGGCGTCCGGACACCGCCGAGCGGGGCGAGGGCCGCCCGGAGGACCGTACGGACACCATGCGCCGTGCCATCGCCGGTCTCATGAGCCGCTCCAAGCGGGAGATCCCGCACTACTACCTGTCCACCACCATCGACCTGACGGCGGCCGAGGACTGGCTCCGCCGGACCAACCGCGACCGTTCGCCCGCCGGCCGGCTCGTGCCCGCGGCCCTGCTCCTGAAGGCCGCCGCCGTAGCGGCACGCGAGGTGCCGGCGCTCAACGGCTACTGGCTGAACGACGGGTTCGCCCCCGCCCCCGAGATCAACCTGGGCATCGCGGTCTCGCTCCGGCAGGGCGGACTGCTCGCCCCGGTGATCCACGACGCCGACACACTGCCGCCCGACGTCCTCATGACCCGTCTGAAGGAGGTGGTGCAGCGTGCCCGCCGGGGGCGGCTGCGCGGGACCGAGACGGCCGGCGCCACCCTGACCGTCACCAGCCTGGGCGACCAGGGCGTGGAGGCCGTGTTCGGGGTGATCCACCCGCCCCAGGTGGCCCTGGTCGGCTTCGGCGCCGTCGTCGAACGGCCGTGGGCGGCGGGCGGCATGCTCGGAGTGCGTCCGGTGGTGACCGCGACCCTGGCCGCCGACCACCGGGCCACGGACGGCGCCGTGGGGGCGCGCTATCTCACCGCGGTCGGCCGACTTCTGCAGAGACCGGAGGAGCTGTGAGCTGGATGAAGCCACTGAACGACACGGAGGCCCGGTCGCTGGTCGAGGAGGCGATCACGCAGATCGTCCCCGATGCCGACTTCACCCTGGTCGGACCGGACGACAGGTTCCGCGACGTGCTCGAACTGGACTCGCTCGACTTCCTCAGCCTGGTCGAGCTGCTGTCCGAGCGTGCGGGCGTCCGTATCGACGAGGAGGACTACCCGGACCTGACCACGCTGTCCGCCACGACACGGTTCCTGGTCGAAAGGACCGGCACCGGCCAGCGGGCATGACCGGGCTCAGTGACGAAAGCGGCGCGTGCGGCAGGAGAGGAGACAGGCGCGGTGACGATTCCCCTGGTGGTGGGCGTCGACGGATCCGAGGCGAGTCTCGAGGCCGTCGACTGGGCCGCCGGCGAGGCGGCCCGGCACGGGGTCCCGCTCCACCTGCTGCACGCGGCGGCCGGTGAGCGGGAGGCGTCCGCAGTGCTCGGCGCTGCCTCGGCGCGCGCCAGGCAGGCCGCTCCGGCGGTGGTGCTGTCCAGCGAGGTGTCGCACGAGGACGCGGCCACCGCCCTGGTCGGCGAGGGGCGCAACGCCTTCGCGCTGGTGCTGGGGAACAGGGGCCTCGGGGATCTCTCCGGCATGCTCCTCGGCTCGGTCGGCCTCGCCGTGGCAGCGCGCGCCGACTGCCCGGTGGTCGTGGTCCGCGGCGGTTCCGAGCACCGCGCCGCCGAGTTCGGAAGCGTCGTCGTGGGCGTCGAGGACGGCGAGAACAGCGGCACGGCCGTGGACTTCGCGGTGCGCGAGGCCCAGGTGCGGCACTGCCGGCTCGAGGCCGTGCACGCCTGGAGCGCACCGGCCGGTGCGTGTACGACGCCGCAGGCGTCCTCCTGGCAGTTGGAGGCGCACCGGCGTCCCCCGGCCCAGGTTCTCGACGACGCCCTGCGCCGGCCCGCGGAGAGGTACGGCGACACCAGGGTGAGCCGGCGCCTGATCGAGGAGCCGGCTCGCCGGGCGCTGCTGGAGGCCGCGTCGGCCGCGGATCTGCTGGTCGTGGGCGCCAGGCGGCGGCTGGGGCATCCGGGGCTGCAACTCGGCCTGGTCAACCACGCGTTGCTGCATCACGCACCGTGTCCCGTGGCCGTCGTCCCGCAGGTGTGACCGCCGCGGGACCGGCTTCCAGGGCCGGTCGCCGGTGCGCCGGGGACCTTCGGCCCCGTGCTGCGGCACGGCTGCCGTCGCATCGTGGAGGGGCGCCAGGCAACGCCAGGCAAGGAGAGAACGATGCCGCACACAGGACAGTGGAAGGTACGTCTCGACCTCTTCGAGGACGACGACGGTACGACCAAGGCACACCTGGTGCTGGACACCGGCACCACGGCACTCACCGGCCACGGGTCCGCGCACTGCCATCCGGCGGACACCAACGTGCCGGAGATCGGCGACGAGCTGGCGGCGGGCAGGGCCCTGGTGGATCTCGCCCATCAGCTGCTGGAGACCGCCGAACGCGACGTCCGGGCCATGGCCGCCGCACGACCCGACACCCGTCGGACGGCCGGACAGCCCCTCTGAGACCCGGCTGCCTCACGGTGTTCCGGCAGGGGTCTCCCCTGCGCCGCCGGTCCGGACGGCGATCCGCGCTGTGACCGAGACCACGCCGTCGACCCCCCGGCACAGCTGCTCGACGACGGGGATGAGACTTCCGTGCTCCACGGTGCCCGCGAGGGCGACCCGCCCGTCGCGCACCTCCGCGGTGACGTCCCTCGGATCCAGCCCCAGGGTGCGCCGCAGCACATCTGTGGTGATCTCCTCGCGGATGGCCTCGTCTCGCCGGAGGAAGACCCGCAGCAGGTCACTCCGGCTGACGATGCCCAGCAGCCGGTCCGCCTCGTCGACCACGGGCAGGCGTTTGACCTTCTGGGTCTCCATGAGGCGGGCGGCCTCGACCACGGTCCACTCGGGCCGTGCGCACACCGCTGGGGCGGACATGAGTTCCTCGGCGCGGGAGCCCCCGGCCTTGGCCCGCTCCCAGGCCTCCAGATGCGGGATGGGGGCCCTGCCGGACGGGTCGGCCTGGTCGGCGCTCTTGCGCAGCAGGTCGGCCTCCGACACCACGCCCATCGGACGGCCGATCTCGTCCACCACGGGTACGGCGGTGACCCCATTGTCCTCCAGCAGCCTGACGAGCTCCTTGAACGACGTGTCGGGCCGTGCCCGGACGACGTCCCGGGACATGAGCTCCTCGACTGTTCGGTGATGCATGGTGCCTCCCGGGTGCGGGGCGCCCGCCTCGCTGCTGGAGCCGCCGCCCCGTGCGGCGGTGCGGCCCGCGTGGCAGGTTGGATACAGCACCATTCTCAGGAGAGGGCGGCGAGCATGCGAGCTCACCTCGGCGACCAACTCGTCATCGAGAGCCCGGCCACCGGCGGTGCCAGGCGCGACGGCGAGATCGTCGGACTCCACCATGACGACGGAACACCCCCCTACGACGTGCGCTGGTCGGACACGGACGACGTGACGCTCGTGTTCCCCGGCCCGGACGCCCACCTACGCCATCTCGAGCACGAACGGTCGCCGGAGGCGGGCGAGGCGCCGCCGACAACCGGCGAGGCGGCGGCCGCGACCACGGCGACCGGGCCGACAGGGCCGACCGGCAAGGACAACCCCGGTGACACCGGCCGGCGGGTGGCCGCCGAACGCCGAAGGCGCGGCCTCAGCCGGGAGGAGACGGCCGGCCGCGCGCGGATGTCGCCCCACTACCTGGCCTACCTGGAGGAACAGCCGGCCGATCCGTCGTTGGCGACGCTCATCAGGCTGGCGGACGCGCTGGGCACGTCGGTCGCGGCGCTGCGTGGCGGAGGCATCGATCTCCCGCCCGGTCAGGGCCGCGCGCTGCTGCATCCCGAACTCCGGGACCTCAGCCCGCAGGAGTGCCGCACCCTGCTCTCCACCCACGGGGTGGGGCGCGTAGCGCTGTCGACGTCCGAGGGCCGCCCGGCGGTGGTCCCGGTCAACTACGAATTCGTCGATGACGCCATCGTCTTCCGGACGGCACCCCACTCCGTGACGGCGGCGGCAGCGGAGACGGAGGTCGCCTTCGAGGTGGACCACGTGGACGACGCCCTGAGTCAGGGCTGGAGCGTACTCGCCGTCGGACCGGCACGTGTGCTGACGGACCCGGAGGCGGTACGCCGGCTCACCCAGCGGGCGCACACCAGGCCGTGGGCGGGCGGCGAGCGCGAGATGTGGGTGTCGATCGAACCCACCAGCCTCACGGGCCGCCGGATCACCCCTGCCGGCCGGTAGCCGCGTGGTCGCCGGCGCTCGCCGGCGGCACGGCCGCTGCGGTCCGCGGCCCGGCCGGGCCGGCACAGCCCGCGAAGCGGAGGGAATGGCGCCGGATGTCGGAGTGGACCTGGGACTGGACGGGGTACGACCCTGCCGCCGAGCAACTGCGTGAGTCCCTCTGCACGCTGGGCAACGGCTACTTCGCCACACGCGGCGCGCTGCCGGAACGCCGGGCCGGCCTGGTCCACTGTCCGGGCACCTACGCGGCGGGGTGCTACAACCGCCTGGAGTCGGCCGTCGCGGGGCGGCGGGTCGTGAACGAGGACATGGTCAATCTCCCCAACTGGCTCTGCCTGCGGTTTCGGGCGCGCCACGCGGACGGGACGTGGGGCCCGTGGTTCTCCCCCGGCACGCACACCCTGCTGGAGCACCGGCACACCCTGGACCTGCGCCGAGGCACACTCGCGCGCTCCTCCCGCCACCGGCACGACGAGCTGGGCGTGTTCGACGTCCAGCAGACCCGCCTGGTGCACATGGAGGACCCGCACCTGGCCGCACTGCGGACCGTGCTCACGGCCGAGGACTGGACCGGGCACATCGAGATCGAGAGCTCTCTGGACGGCGACGTCATCAACGGCAACGTGCACCGCTACCGGGCACTCGACCGCCACCACCTGAACCACGTGCGAACCGGTGCGAACGAACCCCACACCATCTGGCTGACCTGCCGCACCAGCACATCGGACATCGCCGTCGCCCTGGCCGCCCGGACGACGGTCCGCGGGGACGAGGCTCCGGTCTCCTCGGTGTTCCGGCCCGCCCGCCACCGCGCCGTGCACCGTCTGGTCGTCCCCGTCACGCGCGGCCGGCCCGTCACCGTGGACAAGACGGTGGCCCTGCACACCTCGCGGGACACGGCGATCAGCGGCCCCCTCGGCGAGGCCGCCGACCGGGTGTCCGCGGCGGCGGACTTCACGACCCTGCTCGGCTCGCATGCCGCGGCCTGGGACCGGCTGTGGCGACGCGCGGACGTGCGGGTGCCGGGAGAGGCCGGCCGTGTCCTCCGCTTCCATCTCTTCCACGTCCTGCAGACGCTGTCACCGCACACGGCGGAGCTGGACGTGGGGGTGCCTGCCCGGGGTCTGCACGGCGAGGCCTACCGGGGTCACGTGTTCTGGGACGAGCTCTTCGTGCTCCCCTATCTCAACCTGCACCTGCCGGAGGTCTCCCGGGCACTGCTGGACTACCGTCACCGGCGCCTACCCCGGGCCTGCGCGGCGGCGGACGCGGCCGGCCGGGCCGGGGCGATGTATCCGTGGCAGAGCGGAAGCAACGGGCGTGAGGAGTCCCAGGAGTGGCATCTCAACCCCGCGTCGGGCCGCTGGCTGCCGGACCACTCGCGCCTCCAGCACCACGTCGGTTCGGCGATCGCCTACAACGTCTGGCAGTACTGCGAGGCCACCGGTGACAAGGAGTACCTGCACACCAAAGGCGCGGAGATGCTGCTGCAGATCGCCCGCTTCTGGGCGGACCTGGCGGTCTTCGACCGTGGCGCCCGCCGCTACCGGATCCGCGGTGTCGTCGGCCCCGACGAGTACCACGACAGCTGTCCCGGCGCCGCGAAGCCCGGGCTGGACGACAACGCGTACACCAACGTCACCGCCGCCTGGGTCCTCACCCGCGCCCTGGAGCTCGTACGGCGCCTCCCCGCGTGGCGGCGCGAGGAACTGTTCCAGCGGCTCCGGCTGAACGCCGACACTCTGCCGGAGTGGGACGATGTCTCCAGACGGCTGCGGGTGCCCTTCCACCAAGGCGTCATCAGCCAGTTCGAGGGCTACGACGACCTGACCGAACTCGACTGGGACGCGTACCGCACCCGCTACGGCAGCATCCGGCGGCTGGACCGCGTGCTCGAGGCGGAGGGCGACACGGTCAACCGGTACAAGGCGTCCAAGCAGGCCGACGTCCTCATGCTCGGTTACCTGTTCTCGCCCACGGAACTGCGTGCCCTGTTCCGGCGTCTCGGTTACCACCTGGACGACGAGATCTGGCGCGGCACCGTCGACTACTACCTCCGGCGCACCAGCCACGGCTCGACCCTCAGTGAACTCGTCCACGGCCTGGTCCTCGCCAGAGCCAGACGGGCCGACGCCTGGCAGTACGTCCACGAAGCCCTGGAGGCGGACATCGCCGACATCCAGGGCGGCACCACGGGCGAGGGCATCCACCTCGGGGCCATGGCCGGAACCCTCGACCTGGTCCAGCGCGGCCTGACGGGACTGGAGACACGCGAGGACGCCCTGTGGCTGGACCCGGTGCCCCTGCCGGCGCTGTCCGAGTACGGGTTCTCGCTCCACTACCGGGGTCACTGGGGTGTCGGCGTGCGCCGCCGGAGCGGACAGCTGGAGATCGCCGTACCCGACTCGGAGCAGTCCGCGATCCGCGTGGTCCTGGCCGACCGGGCGGTGACCATCGCCCCCGGGGAGACGTGCACGCTCATTCTGCCGAAGGACTGACGCCGCGGCGGTAGCCGCCGTGCGCCGGCACATGAAGGGCCCAGGTCACCTGCGGCAGGTTCAGGCTGAGCACCAGCGGCTCGACGACCGTGACGGTGAAGGCGAGGACGACAGAAGAACTAGCGGGCGCACGCCGCGCCGCGAGGGTCGCCGCGTTCCCGCACCGGCGCGCTCCGACGTCCCGCGACCTCCCCGTCGGCCTCCCCCGTGGTTCCGGCAGGAGCCCGGGCCACCACGGGCCGCGCCTCCGACTCGTGCGTTAGCCCACCTGCGGGATGTGTTGCGTCGGTCACCGGACAACGGGGGTTCCGGTGCTTCGATCGAGTCAGGAGGCATATGTCATGGCTGACAAGCGACAGCAGGACTCACCATCCCCCATCCCTACGTCCCGGCGCCGGGTACTGGCCGCGGCCGCTCTCGCGCCCGCCCTCGCGCCCGTGCTCGGCGCTACGCCGGCCCGGGCCGGCGCCCTGTCCGGCCGGCAGGACGACCACGCCCTGATCCAACCGGTGATGACCAAGCTGACGGACTGGGCGGACGTCGGCGCGGCACTGGGCCGGCCTGGTGACATGAAGCGATTCATGTACCACACAGCCTTCCCGCGCCTGGACCTCAAGGTCTTCTCTCGAGGCGTTCTGGTCGATCCTGCGCTCGCCCTGGGCACACACGTGTCCTTCGTCCGGTACGCGGACCTCAGCACGCTCCTGATGGGCGACACCGTGGTCACCGAAGGCGAACTGCAGCGTTTCTGCGATGTCCTGCAACGGCACGGGATCATGCAGACCGCCATCCACAAGCACCTGCTCGCCCACCAGCCGCCTGTCTGGTGGGTCCATGTGCACGCGCACGGTCACGATCCGGTGGCTGTCGCCCGGGGCTTGCGCGCCGCGCTCGACCGCACCGGTACCCCGCCGGCCGTACCCGCCGGGTCCACGCCGCCCGTCGACCTGGACACCACCGCCATCGACGCCGCGATGGGCGTCAAGGGCATCGCTGACGGTGTGATCTACAAGAGCACCTTCGTCCGTCGTGAGACCGTCACCGACGGCCATATGGTGCTGCCTCCGGGGCTGGGAGCCACCACCTCGGTCAACTTCCAGCCACTCGGTGGCGGACGGGCCGCCCTCAGCGGTGACCTGGTCATGGTCGCCGACGAGGTACAGCCCGCGCTCACGGCCCTGCGACGCGGTGGCGTCGAACTCGTCGAGTTGCACCATCACAACCTCAACGACCAACCACGCCTGTTCTTCGTCCACTACTGGGCCGTCGGCAACGCGGTCAGGCTCGCCGAAGCCGTTCGCAAGGCCGTGGACACCACCAACGTCGTACCCATGGTCGGAGGAGCCGGCTGATGACCGCGGACAACGAGACACTCATCTGCCCGTTCGACTTCAGCAGAGCCCTGGATTTCGATCCCTCGCTCGAGTCCTTGATGCGGCACGGATCGCCCGTGCGCATCCGGCTTCCCTACGGCAGTGCGGATGCCTGGCTGGTCACGGGCTTCGACGCCGTCAAGCAGGTGACCACCGACCAGCGGTTCAGCAGGGCGGGCATCACCGGTCACGACTACCCCCGGATGACGCCGGAGCCCATCGTCTCCCCGGAGTCGATCAACGTGATGGACCCGCCGCACAGCAGCCGCGTGCGGCACCTGGCCTCGCAGGCCTTCACGCAGCAGCAGGTCGACGGCATGCGGCACCGGATCGTGCAGCTCGTGGACCGCCTGCTGGACGACATGGAGGAACAGGGACCGCCGGCGGACGTGGTCGAGCACCTGTCCGACAAGCTCCCCCGACACGCCGTCCTGGACCTCCTCGGCGTCAGGCGGGAGGAGTGGCCCTGGATCGAGGACGCCGTGCACCAACTCCTCGTCGTGGGCGCGGAGAACAAGGATGCCGCCATGAAGGCCAAGGCGGACATGGCGGCCTACTTCGCCGAACTCGTCGCACAACGCCGAAAGTCACCGGGTCCGGACATCATCAGCGCCATGGCCGCCGCGCAGGACGGCGACGAGCAGCTCGACGACAGGGAACTGGCCTTCCTCGCCCTGACGCTGGCGCTCAGCGGCCAGGACACCGCGACCTGTCAGATCAGCAACATCACCTATCTGCTCCTGACCCGTGCCGAGCTGCTGCAGCACCTCAGGAGCCGGCCCGAGACCGTGACCGACGTCCTGCACGAGATGCTCCGCTACATCCCGTTCCGCAAGGGGGTCGGAATCCCCCGGGTGGCTCTGGAGGACGTGGAACTCGACGGTGTGCACATCCGGGCAGGCGACTTCGTCCACGTCTCGTACCTGACGGCGAACCGGGACCCGGCGCGCTATCCGGATCCGGACGTCGTGGACCTCGACCGCCCCAGCGCTCCGCACATGACGTTCGGCTGGGGCGGACACCGGTGCATCGCGATGCCCCTCGCCATGGCAGAGCTAGAAGTGGCCATCGGCCGGATGGTGGAGAGGTTCCCCCGGCTGAGGCTCGCAGTGGCACCCGAGGAAGTGCGGTGGGACACGAAAACGATCAGACGGTTCCCGCTGGAGTTGCCGGTGGCCTGGTAGACGCCTCCGTGTGTCCGCGTCACGCAGACGCGGCTCCGGCAGGGGCGAGGACGAGTGTGACCGTGGGGGCGCCGTCGGCGGCGCCCGAGTTCAGCAGGGCCGGTTCCCGCCGGTGACCGACAGGCCCGCCGCCGCGGCGAGCGGCGAGAGCGTCGACGGCGTCCAGATGCGGTCGTTCATGCCCGAGATCACGCACCGCACCGGCTCGCCCGGTGCGGGGCGGGGCTGGGCACGGCCGCCGTCCGGTGCAACAGCACGGTCTTCGCGTCGAAGCGCATGGACCAGATGACCACGTGGCTCACCGCGCTCGCGACTTTCAGTCTGAGCACCGATCCGGGTCATTCCCTCAGCCGTGTGCCGAGGCCCGCCCCCGGTCCGGTCGGCGAGCCGACGGGATGAGGACGGTGCGGTCGAACGGGCCACCGTGTGCGGCGGCGTACGCGACGGCGTCGTTGACGGCGTGGAGGCCGAACGACCGCACCCGTTCGGGGGCGAGGTCCAGTGTGCCCGAGGCGATCAGCCGGACGATGCCGACGTTCGCCGTACGCGGGTACATCCACTGGCCGCGCACGGTGATGGAGTTGCGCATGATCCATGGGTACGGCAGTGCGAGGTCGTCGCCGCCGAGCATGCCCACGCCGCCCATGAGAACGACGCGGCCGGACTCGCGCACGGTCATGGCCGCCGTGCGCGACGCCGAACTGGGCGCACTCGGCGGCAGCAGGTCGATCACCATGTCGATCGGGCCGTCAGCCGCCGCGGACATCGCAGCGCGGTCGCCGGTCTCGTCCCCGGTCAGCGGGACCGGGCGCACACGCGGACCGAACCGGTCGGCGAGGAGGCCGAGGGCGGTCCGGTTGCGGCCCGGGGCGATCACGCGGGCCGCCCCCATGGCGAGCGCGACCGCGACCGCACTGCTGCCGAGGTTGCCGGTGGCCCCGCTGACGAGCAGCGTCTCACCGGCTGCGAGCCCGCCGGCCAGCAGCCCGCCGTAAGGGATGACGTGCACGCCGAGCGCGGCCCAGCGGGCCGGGTCGTCCCCCGCCGCCGCGGGCAGCGGGAAGACGTTCTCCGTCGGGACCCGCATGAACTCGGCGAACGAACCGTCGTGCAGGTGCCGGGCGAGCCGCGCGCCGCCCTCGCCGCGCGAACTCCAGCCCTGGAGTGTGATGTCGGGCGTCAGGGCGTCGTCCCGCGAACGCACCGTCGAGTCGCACCACACCAGGTCGCCGGGGCGCAGCCGGGTGGCGTCCGGGCCCACGTGGACGACCCGTCCCACCCCGCCGATCCCGGGCACGACGGGAGGGACCAGGGGGTAGTTCCGTTCGCCGCTGAAGACCTCGGCCGCATACGGGGCGACACAGGCGGCGATCACCTCGACCACCACCTCGCCGCCGCCGGCCCCGGGGTCGGGCACCTCCCGCACCGACAGCGGGGCTCCGAACCGCGTGAGAACTGCTGCTCGCACTGATGACCTCCGTGTTCCTCCGTGTTCGCCACGATCGACACTAGGGGCCGGGCGGACATGCGGGAAGCGACGATCACGCATCCGTGGTATGCGTAGGTGGCATGGATGTCTCCAGTACAGGTCTGCGGGTCCTGCGGCAGATCGCCGAGTCCGGCAGCTTCACCGCGGCGGCCACCCGGCTCGGCTACACCCAGTCGGCGGTCTCACGCCAGGCCGCGTCCCTCGAACGGAGCGCGGGCGCCACTCTGTTCGAACGCCGCCCCGACGGGGTGCGGCTCACCCCGGCGGGCCTGACCCTGCTGCGCCACGCCCGCACGATGCTGGACTGCCTCACGGCCGCCGAGCGCGACCTCACCGGCACCGCCCCGCGGACCGAACTGGTGCGGCTCGGGCTGTTCCTGAGCGCCGGCGCGGCCCTCCTGCCTCCCGCACTCACCCGCCTCGCGGGGAGCGACCCGCAGATCACGGTCACGACCACCGAGGGCAGCACGCCCTCCCTGATCCGGGCACTGCGCGCGGGCTCGGTCGACCTCGCCGTCCTGACGTCCCGCCCGCCCCACCGGCCCCTGGACGGCGAGTCGCCGCGCCTGCACGCCGAAACCGTCGCGGACACCGAGCTGGTCGTGGCGGCGTCTTCGACCGGCGAGTTCGCCGGCCGCACCGCGGTGCACGTCGACGAACTGGTCGCAGCCGCGTGGATCGCCGCTCCGGCGTCGAACACCGAGCCACTGCTCGGCGTCTGGCCCGGCCTGCCCGGGCGGCCGCGCGTCGTCCACTGCGCACGCGACTGGCTGACGAAGCTTCAGCTGGTCGCCGGTGGCTTCGGGGTGACAACGGTGCCCTTGCGGCTGTCGCCGGTGCTGCCGCCCGGGGTGAGCCTGCTGCACGTCGAAGGCGCGCCTCCCGAGATCCGCCGGGTTCTCGTGGCGAGACTCCCCGGCCACCCCAGCCCGGCGATCACGGCCGTCACCCGAGCGATCACCTCGACCACCTGATCCCTCGCGGAGCGCGCCGCCGTGACCAGGCAGGGCGATGCGGCGCTGCGGAGGAGTCGATCGGACGGGAACCGGCGCGCCGGCCAGGCGTCGGCTCAGAGCATGCGTCGTAGTGCGGTCTCCACGGCATCGATCGGTGGATCGCCTTCGGATCGTGTCCCGGCGCTGTCCGCTGTTTCGGCCGCCCACTCCGGCTCGTCGGAAGTCGGCGAGAAGAACGGATGCGACTCAGGTGCCGTGATCAGCCTCCTGGGCCGCGGAACTCGCGTCGGAACAATGCCGCGACGAGGAAGGCTTCGCCGAAGTGGGCGGATTCGGCGGGCTCGTCGCGCATCCGCCGGATCTCCACCTCCGTGAGGTCGGAGAAGATGCGGCGCAGGGACTGCGGGGTGTAGGCGAGCCCTCCGTGGAGGCGGGCGTCGCGGTAGAAGGCGGCGTCGGGGAGGACGGATCCCCCGTTCTCCGCGTCCGTGAAGCAGGTGAGCGCGAAGTAGCCGCCGGGTGCGAGGAGTTCGTCGAGCAGGGCGAGGTAGCTGATGCGGCGGTGGGGCGGCAGGTGGTGGAAGCAGCCCGAGTCGTAGATCAGGTCGTAACGCCCGCTCAGCCCGGTGCCCGTGAGGGCGAAGGCGTCCCCCCTGTGGAACCGGATACGGGCTCCGGCCTCGTGGGCGCGTTCCTCGGCCCAGTCCACGGCTGCCGGGGAGAGGTCGACGGCGTCCACCTGGAAGCCGCGGGAGTCCAGGTAGAGGGCGTTGCGTCCGGGACCGCAGCCGAGGTCGAGCGCCCGGCCCGGGCGGATGAGCCGACGGTCGAGGTAGGAGGCGAGGTTTTCGTCCGGCTTGGCCTCGAAGAACGGCACGGCTCTGGAGCGGTCGGCGTAGAAGGTGTCCCACCAAGCTGCCGCGCCGCTCGTCCAGCGGTCGGCCTGCGGCGTGAACAGGTCGTCCAGAAGTTTCAGCACGTCCTCGACGGTGCGGATGCTCCGGTCCATCGGGCCCCCTTTCGTGTGGGGAGACAGTACGGCCAGGAGCACGACGTCTCGCCTCGGTGCGCACGCCGCGACGGCACACAGTGACCGGTGGAGAGGTTCGAAGCCGGCTCCCCGAGCTACGACCGCCAACCCGGCACGCGCGGCCGCCCCTCGCCCGGCAGAGGGGCGTGACGGCTGCTTCCAGAGTCGCGCTCGGCCCACTTCTTCGAAGCGCCCGCAGGGGACCGTCCTCGCCGTCGAGACCTCGCCCCCTCACGGAAGCTCCTCCCCTTGTAACCTGTCATCCAATGGATGACAACCGTCACGGTCATCCAGACGATGACGATGCGGAGGAGGTGCCATGACGACGGCGGATCGACCTGACCGACCGGCCTCTGCGCCCGCAGGAGGCGGAGGCCCGGCGTCGTTTCTCGCCGCTGCCGCGGCCCTCGAAGCCATAGACGACGCCCTGCGGACCGCCCAGCGGCAAGCGCCCGGCGCTTCGAGCGCGTCCGGTGTCGGAGCGGAGCGGGCTCTGGCCTCCCTGATGCTGCTGCGCCGGGTCCGCGAGCAGCTCGCCGGATGGGAGACCGGCCTCATCGAGACCGCCCGGGACGCGGGTGCCAGCTGGGCCGACCTCGCCCGACCCCTCGGCGTCGCCAGCCGTCAGGCCGCCGAACGCCGGTACCTGCGCAACCGGCCAGGTCCCGCCGGGACGACTGGTGAACAGCGTGTCCAGGCCGCCCGCGAACACCGCGCCGCCCAGCGCAGCACCAGCGCCTGGGCCCGGAACCACGCCGCTGACCTGCGTCGCGTCGCCGCCCAGATCACCGCGCTGACGGACCTTCCCGACGCCGCCCGCCACCCGCTGGGCGAACTCGACGCGGCCCTCGCCCAGGACGATCCCGCCGCCCTCGTCCGCCCTTTGAACGCCGCCCGCCCCCACCTGACGGCCCACCCCGACCTCGCCGCCCGGCTCGACGCCCTCACGTCGTCCGCCGCCAACTCCGGCTAGCCGACGGCCGGCACGGCGCCCGGTGAGGCCGGGAGCCCGCCGACGGGCCGGCGGCGACCCGATCTTCACGTCCGACGTTGTTTTCAGTAACTGAGCCAGTTGTCCGATGACAGGACTTGTGAGGTATAAGCGAACATGCCAACCGAAACCTTCGAGTTCCAGGTGGAGGCCCGTCAGCTGCTGCAGCTGATGATCCACTCCGTCTACTCGAACAAGGACGTCTTCCTCCGCGAGCTCGTCTCCAACGCCTCCGACGCGCTGGACAAGCTGCGCCTCGAGAAGCTGCGGCACGACTCCCTCGACGCCGACGTGTCCGACCTGCACATCGAGCTCGACGTCGACAAGGACGCCCGCACCCTGACCGTGCGCGACAACGGCATCGGCATGTCCTACGACGAGGTCGGGCGACTGATCGGCACGATCGCCCACTCGGGCACCGCCCAGTTCCTGCAAGAGCTGCGGGAGGCCAGGGAAGGCGCCGGAGAAGGGGCCGAGGAAGGTCTCATCGGCCAGTTCGGCGTGGGCTTCTACTCCGGCTTCATGGTGGCGGACGCGATGACCCTGGTGACGCGGCGCGCCGGGGAGAGCGAGGGCACCCGCTGGACGTCCCGCGGTGAGGGCACCTACACGCTGGAGACGGTCGCCGACGCACCCCAGGGCACCTCGGTCACCCTCCACCTCAAGCCCGCCGACCCGGACAACCAACTGCACGACTACACCTCCCCGTTCAAGATCCGGGAGATCATCAAGCGGTACTCGGACTTCATCACCTGGCCCATCCGCATGGCGTCCGACGCCGCGGGGCCGGACGGCACGGGCGCGGCGGACCAGAGCCAGGAGGCGCCCGCGTTCGAGACACTCAACTCGACCAAGGCCCTGTGGGCGCGCTCCCGCGACGAGGTGTCCGAGGAGGAGTACCACGAGCTGTACAGGCACGTCGGACACGACTGGCGCGACCCGCTGGAGACGGTCCGGCTCCAGGCGGAGGGCACCTTCGAGTACCAGGCCCTGCTGTTCCTGCCCGCCCACGCCCCCTACGACCTCTTCAACCGCGACTACAAGCGGGGCCTGCAGCTCTACGTCAGGCGCGTGCTCATCATGGAGGACTGCGAGGCGCTGCTGCCGCCGTACCTCCGCTTCGTCAAGGGCGTCGTCGACGCGGCCGACCTCTCGCTCAACGTCTCCCGCGAGATCCTCCAGCAGGACCGCCACATCGACCTGATGCGCCGCCGCCTGACGAAGAAGGTCATCTCCACCGTCAAGGACCTGATGGCCAAGGACCCGGACCGCTACGCCACGTTCTGGCGGGAGTTCGGCACCGTCCTCAAGGAGGGGCTGGTCACCGACTCGGAGAACCGCGACGCCCTCCTCGCCGTGGCCTCGTTCGCGAGCACCCGCCACGACACCGAGCAGACCACGCTCAAGCAGTACCTGGAGCGGATGAAGGACGGGCAGGAAGACATCTACTACCTGACCGGCGAGTCCCGGGAGAGCATCGAGAACTCCCCGCACATGGAAGCCTTCCGGGATCGCGGCATCGAGGTGCTGCTGCTCACCGATCCCGTCGACGAGGTCTGGGCCGACGCCGTCGGCACGTACGAAGGAAAGAAGCTGCGGTCCGTCGCCAAGGGCCGCATCGACCTCGACGCCGAGGACTCCGACGCGTCCGAGGGCGAGCAGACGAAGCAGGGCGAGGAGTACGCCGGTCTCCTCGACTGGATGACGAACCAACTGGGCGAGGAGGTCAAGGAGGTCCGCCTGTCGTCGCGCCTGACCGTCTCCCCCGCCTGCGTGGTCTCCGATGCCGACGATCTGACCCCGGCCCTTGAGAACATGTACCGCGCGATGGGCCAGGAGGTGCCCCGCGCCAAGCGGATCCTGGAACTCAACGCCCAGCACCAGCTCGTGAAGGGCCTCAACCAGGCGTACACGGAGCGCACGGACCACACGACGCTCGCGGAGACCGCCGAACTCCTCTACGGCCTGGCCGTACTCGCCGAAGGCGGCCAGCCGAAGGAGCCGGCACGGTTCGTCAAACTGATGGCGGACCGTCTGCAACGCGCACTGTGACCAGCCCGCCAGGACACCGGCGGCCCGCGCCGCGAACGCGGCCCGGGCCGCCGGGACCGCCTGATGCTCGTGCGCACATGAGCCGGGGGCTCATACGGGTCCGGTTCCTCACCGCCGTGGCCACCGCCGCCTGCGGCACGAGCGCTTCCTCGAGGGGCGAGCGTTCTGCTGTCGGCCGAGGCGGTGGCGTCTCCCATGGCGTCGGCGTCAGGATCCTTCCATGCAGCCGATCTTCGTTCTCGTGCACAGTCCGTCCGTGGGCCCCTCGACCTGGCACCCTGTGGCCGAACACCTGACGACGGCCGGATACCAGGTGCGGGTCCCGTCCCTGCTGCACATCGCCGCCGGCGCTCCCCCCTTCTGGCCGCGTGTCGCCGACGCCGTCCGCGACGACCTCCGGCAGGTCCCGGCCGGCAGTCCCGTCGCGCTGGTGGCGCACAGCAACGCCGGCCTGTTTCTACCGGCGGTCCGTGCGGGTCTGGACCATCCGGTGGTCAGCTCCGTCTTCGTCGACGCCGCGCTGCCGGCCCGGGCGGGTTCGACACCTGTCGCCACGCCCGACTTCCTGGAGTTCCTCCGCCCGATGGCGGTGGACGGCAGGCTGCCGCGCTGGACCGACTGGTGGGACGAGGCGGACGTCGCGCCCATGTTCAGCGATCCGGCGATGCGGCGGACAGTCGTCGAGGAGCAGCCGCGCCTGCCGCTGTCCTACTACGAGCAGCACATCCCCGTGCCCGAGGGCTGGGACGACCATCCTTGCTCCTACTTGCTGTTCGGCCCCCCGTACGACGACCTCGCCGGCCAGGCGGACGAGCGCGGCTGGCGCGTGGCGCACCTGCCCGGCGCACACCTGCACCAGATCGTCGATCCCGCCGGCACAGCACGGCACCTCATCGAGCTCACCGCTACGGGAGTGAGGTGATGGCGCGGGTGCGCGAGCCGATGAGGGCTTCTCCGAGCTGACCGAGTTGCCGCGCGACGCGCGGACGGCCGCCGGGGAGCGCGGGCCGGTGAGCGGCCCGCGTGCCTCTTTCGACGCCTTCGTGCGGGCGCTGCCGGAGGAGACCCCGCAGCGCCAGGCATGCGCCGAACTGCTGCGGACCGCCCTACATGCGGCGGCCGTGGCGGCGGTGCTCGTGGTCGTCCGGGTGGCGGTGCAGGGCGACGAGAGCGGCGTCGTCGTTGAGGTGACCGCGGGTGTGGGAGAGCAGGTCGCGGTGGATGTGGTGGAGCAGCGATTCGGGGCCGGTCCTGTTCCACTGGGCGACCCGCGCCTCCAGGGGGTAGAAGCGGCCGTCGCGGTCGCGGGCTTCGATGACGCCGTCCGTGTAGAGCAGGAGGGTGTCGCCCTGCTCGAAGGGGGCCATGTCGATGGCGTAGGCGTCCGGCCCCGTCTCGGCGACGCCCAGGGGCGGCGCCGGGTGCAGGCTGGGGACCGTGATGCCGCCGACCGGGCTGAACAGCAGCGGAGGGGGATGCCCGCAGCTGATCATCCGGATGGTGTGGTCGTCGTCGGGGAGCTCCAGCAGCAGGGCGGTCGCGAAACGCTCGCCGGCCTCAGTGGCCGGCTCGAAGTCGGCCAGGTACCGGCTCACGCTGTGCCCCAGGGTGGCCGCCAGGTCCGGGAGCGTGGCGTGCCGGTGGGCGGCCTCGCGGAAGGCCCCCATGAGGAGAGCGGCCTCACCGATCGCCGACAGCCCCTTGCCCCGGACGTCCCCGATCATGATGCGCACGCCGCCCGTGAGGCGCGTGGCCGCGTACAGGTCGCCGCCGATCTGCGCCTCGTCCTCGGCGGCCAGGTACAGGCAGGCGATCTGCACGGGCCCCATGCGTTCGGGCAGCGGCCACAGCAGCCCGTGCTGCGCGGCCTCCGCGACCGACCGTACCTGGGCCAGCTGGCGCTGGCGTCGCTCGCGCACCCTGCAGAAGAAGACGCTCAGGGCCGAGAGCAGCACCAGGGCGAGGATCTGGACCAGCACGTTGCGCGAGGTCAGCACACCGAAGTGCCAGCCGATGTACGCCTGCGCCGCCACGGCCAGCGAGCCGATCAGACCGGTGAGCCACGCTCCGGCGAAGGAGGCGGTCACAGCGGGGGCCATGACCAGGAGCGGGCCGAGATGGATGTCCTCGGGGACCAGTTGGTCGACTGCCGTGATCACCACGATGAGCACGACGGGAATCAGCAGCAACAGCCGGCTCGACCGCCGAAGCCTCCACATGCCCGCCGAGTTCTCCTCAGTAGTCACGTATCCCACAGTGCCACCGTCGGCAGGGCCCGACGAGCAGACGCCACGGCGCCCCGGCACACGGAACCAGGCGGTCGCGGCCTGGCAGGACGGCGGCCTTCCGAGATGCCGCTCAGGGCCGCCGGGACCACGCTGTAACCGGTGGGCGCAAGGCGCTCTGTACCGGGATCCGCGTGCTCGGCGGAGCGGGCCTGCCCTGCGACCGGAGGTTCGGGCATGAAGATCGGCATCGTGGGGGTGGGCGCCGTCGGGTCGGCCACGGCGCTGTCCCTCGTCGAACGCGGTGGCGTCTGCAGGGAGATCCTGCTGATCGACCGGAACACCGCCCGCGCGGACGGCGTGGCCGCCGATCTGCGGTACGCGGCCCCCTTGTCGCCGACGGTCGAACTGCGCTCGGGCGGCTACCAGGACCTCGCCGGTGCCGCAGTCGTCGTGATCACCGCAGGAGTCAACGAGAAGGCCGGCGGCGCCACCGACCGGTCCGACGCGAAGGGGCGTCTGCGACTGCTGGAGACCAACGCCGAGGTCTTCGCCGACATCGTTCCCCGGGTGGTCGAGGTCGTGCCGCAGGCGGTGCTCATGGTCGTCACCGACCCGCCCGATCCGCTGGCCGACCTCACCCGGCGTCTGGCCGGGCACGACCGGGTGTTCTCCACCGGCACCCTCATCGACAGCCTGCGATTCCGCGTCCATCTCGCGGACCGTCTCCAGGTCCGGCCGCGGGACGTGCAGGCCCTGGTGGTCGGCGAGCACGGCACCTCCGAGGTGCTGTTGTGGTCCTCCGCGAGCGTCGGCGGCATCCCGGTCACCGACCTGCTGGAACAGGACGGCCGGCCGGTCGATCGCGTACGCGCGGAGATCGAGGATGCCATCCGCTACGCCAACATCACGATCATCGAGGGCACCGGCGCGAGCCAGTACGGGATCGGCGCGGTCTCCGCCCGGCTCGTCGACGCCGTCCTGCGGGACGAACGGGCGGTGCTGCCCGTCGCGGCCTACTCCCCCGCCCGGGACGTCACACTGTCCCTGTCCAGCGTTCTGGGCGCGGGCGGCGTCCAGCAGATGCACGAACCCGCGATGACACCGCAGGAGTCCCGGGCACTGGAGGACAGCGTCGGCGTCCTGCGCGAGGCCGCCCGGCGGGCCATCGCCGTCGGGGCGGCGTCCTGAGCGGACGTGCCCGCGGGCGGACCGGGAAGGCGAGCGCCCCGGACGCCTAGGGTCACGAGCCGGGGAACGGATCCGTCAGTGACGCCAGCACGTGGTCGGCCTCTGCCGTGCGCAGCTGGTCCGCGGTGTAGTGGCCGCTGGCGACCGCGACGGCGGTGGCGTCCGCGGCGTGCGCCGCCTCGATGTCGCGTGGGGTGTCCCCCACGACGTACACCTCGGTTCTCGCGAGGGCGCGTCCGTGCAGTCGTGCGGCCTTCGCGACGGCCAGGCGTGTCACCTCCTCCCGGTCGGGAGAGTCCGATCCGTAGGCGCCGAAGACGAAGTAGCGGCCGAGCCTGCCCGGTTCCATCTTGAGCCTTGCCGCGCCCTCCATCGCGCCCGACACCACGCCGAGGATGGCGCCCGTGCGGCCGAGCCGGCGCAAGGTGTCCTCGGCGCCGTCCAGGACGCGGTAGGTCTCGGACGACCAGATCTCCTCGGACAGGTGCCAGAGGTAGGCGCTGTAGAGCCGCATCATCTCGTCGTGGCTGGGGTCGCGTCCCAGCACCGCGCGAAACGTCTCCCGTCCGACCTGCGGGTCGGTCTCGCCCGCCGACGTGTGCTCTCCGATGTCGGCGGGCACGCCGTGCAACTGATCGAAGGCCCGGGCCCAACTGCGCCTTCCCGCCCCTCCGGTGTGCACCAGCGTCTCGTCGATGTCGAAGAGGACTGCGAGGGGACCTGTCATGTGCGTTCTCCTGCGCCGGGTGATGGTGAAGGGCTCAGCTTCTGGGCGGCAGCACCGTGAGGACTCGGACGATGTGGTTCCGGTACTCCTCCATGAAGGTCCGCAGGAAGCCCTCCGTCCTGCTGTCGGTGACCTCGCCGTCCTGCCCGAACACCTCGGGGATGAATCTGATGTACGCCTCGGGAGCACTCATCTGGGGCGAGTTGCAGTAGCTGAGGACGCTGCGCAGACTCTGCTGGGCCACGGCGGTCCCGATGGCGCCTGGAGAGGCCCCGATCACGGCGGACGGTTTGTGCGTGAAGGAATTGTCCCCCCAGGGGCGGCTGGCCCAGTCGATGGCGTTCTTGAGTCCGCCGGGAATCGAACGGTTGTATTCCGGAGTCACGAACAGGATGGCGTCGGAGGCGGCGATGGCTTCCTTGAGCGCCCTGCCCTCCGGGGGATAGTCGCTGTCGTAGTCGTAGCTGTAGAGCGGCAGATCCCGGATCGGGATCTCGGTGAACTCCAGTTCGGGCGGGGCCACCCTGATGAGGGCCTTGGACAGTGTCCGGTTGATCGATGCGCCGGCGAGGCTGCCGATGATGTACCCGACCTTGTACGTGGGCATTTTCCCTCGATTCTCGGCCCGTGCGCGCCGGTGCGCGCGTCCGTGCGGGTGTATCGGCGTCCGGGAATCCCGAGGGCGCTCTTCTCTCCCGCACCCGGGTGCTCCCTCGTTGCAGGGAATCACAACGGCGGCCTTCCAGCGTGCGGAGAGATCCAGGAGAAGGAGCGCCGCGTCCGCACCCCGGCCCGCTCAGCCCGGTCCGCAGCGGTCGAGCGCGGCACGCAGCCGGTCGAGCCCCTCCGCTCTCCAGCGCTCCCGGTCGGGCATCTGGTCGTCACGGCGCCAGCGCCAGGCGGAGAACATCGCCCAGTTCAGGGCGCGGCACCGCTGGATCAGGTCGTGGTCGGCTCCCGCGTAGTGCTCTGCCGCCTCCTCGGGCGCATGGGCGAGGTCGAACTCGACGGGCCCGCGGCAGCACGTGCCGAGATCCACGAGCAGTGGCCCTCTCCTCGTGCTGAGGACGTTGCCCGGATGCGGCTCGCCGTGCAGCAACTGGTCGCCGGCCCTCTCGACGCCGACCGCGGCGCCCAGTTCACCGAGTGTGTCGCTGAGGAGTCGCCGGTGTGAGTCGGGCAGCTCGGGGGTCTGATCCCGGTCGTTCACCTCTCTCAACGCCCTGGCGATCCGATCGGTGAAACGCGGTACGGCCAGCTCGATCCGACGCAGGGCGGCATGGTGCCGCATGAGCACGCCCGCGTAGTCGGCCGGTGCGATCCCGGACCCCACGGGCTCGTAGTAGGTCCACAACGAGATGGCGAAGGCATCGCGCACCTGGACTCGGGAGCCGGCCCGAGGCGCGAGCTCGGCCACCGGGGCGTCGACGTCGGCGAGCCGGCGAGCGACCTCTGCCTCGAACTCGGACTCGGCCAGCCGCCCCGCAGGAGCGACCCGGGCCAGAACGCCGCAAGGGGCCAGCCGCAGCGCGACGCGGTCCGAGTTGTGGACGACGATCACATCGTCGGCCTGGAGGTCCAGCTCCGAAGCGATCGCCCGTGCCGCCTCGACGGCGCGACGGAGTTCCGCCGGCTCCATACCGTCCCCCTCTCCTCCCGGCCCCCGAAGGGCCCGAGGGGAGAGTAGTCGGACACCCCATCGGTGGCAGTGGCCGTCCGCGGGTGTGAGGGCGGAAGGCAGGGGACGTCCATCGAGGAGCAGCTCGTGATCGTCGCCGTCGTCGGTGCGTGGGACGTGCCCGCGGGACAGGGACCCGGGCAGTGGCGTGTGGGCACCCAGTCCGACCGCACGAGCGCACGAGGGCCGAGGCGGACGAGCCGGCCGCCGCGCTGGGCCGGGCCGCCCCTGGCGCGGACGTCACGACGGTCGACGCGGACGCCATGACTGACGCCGGCATCGCGATCCTGCCGTGACGACCCGCCCGCGCTGAGCCGGGCACGTGCGCACGACCGCATGGGCTCGTGGGCCGGCAGGCCCGCACCCGGCACGCGGCACCCGGCACCCGGCACCCGGCACCCGGCACCACGACATGCGGCAGGGCCTTCGAGCGCACCCCGCGCGTCGGAGACGGTGACCGGAGGTCAGGCCGCGGCGGAGGCGAGCGGCAGGGCCCCGGAGTGACCCCGGCGCTGGCGCACGGCGCCTACCGTGCGGCTTCGGCTCCGAGTTCGGCCAGGCGGGTGAGGGCGGGCAGGGCCGCGGCGATGGCCTGTCGTTCGGCGGGCGTCAGCTGGGCGATCAGGGGGGTCAGGTGACGGCCCCGGTCCTCGCGCCGGGACTGGCCGATCTTCCGGCCGCTGTCCGTGATGTGGACGAGGACGGCGCGTCCGTCGGCCGGGTCGGGGTGGCGCCGGACCAGGTCGTCACGCTCGAGCCGGGTGACCAGCTGGGTGAGCCCCGGCTGGCTGATCTGCTCGGTCCTGGCGAGTTCGGTGAGCCGCTTCGGACCGCTGAGGGCCAGTGTGTCCAGCACGGACAGAGTCGTGAACGACAGCTTCTGCACCGCGGGAAGCCGGATGTAGTAGCGGTTGAAGTTCTCGATCGCCCTGGTGAGGTCACCCACGTCCAAGTCGGTGTTCTGGTCGGCACGCTGAGTAGGAGTCACCCTGGAAATGTATCGCAGACTTATATAAGCTCCTGATCGATTGCGTGCCGGACGCCGCGTCCAGGCGAACGGCCCGCTTTGCACCTCGGCGCAACGGCGCGTCAACGGATTTGTAGAGCGCTAGGTGAGGAACACACCAAATGACTGTGCGAATCGGCATCAACGGCTTCGGGCGCATCGGCCGCAACGTCTTCCGGGCGGCGGCCGCGCGGTCCTCGGAGCTGGAGATCGTCGCCGTCAACGACCTGGGCGACGTGCCCACGATGGCCCACCTGCTCGCCTATGACTCGATCCTCGGACGCTTCCCCGAGGAGGTCACCGCCGAGCCGGGCGCGATCCGCGTCGGCGACCGGACGATCAAGGTCCTCGCCGAGCGCGACCCCGGCGCCCTGCCGTGGGGCGACCTGGGAGTCGACATCGTGATCGAGTCCACCGGCATCTTCACCGACGCAGCGAAGGCGCGCTCGCACGTCGACGGCGGAGCGAAGAAGGTCATCATCGCCGCCCCGGCCAGCGGTGAGGACTTCACGGTGGTGCTGGGCGTCAACGACGGCGACTACGATCCCGAGCGCCACACCATCATCTCCAACGCCTCCTGCACCACCAACTGCCTCGGCGTACTGGCCAAGGTGCTGCACGACGCCGTCGGCATCGACACCGGCATGATGACCACGGTCCACGCCTACACGCAGGACCAGAACCTCCAGGACGCCCCGCACAAGGACCTGCGCCGGGCCCGGGCCGCGGCCCTGAACATCGTGCCCACCTCCAGCGGCGCCGCCAAGGCCATCGGTCTCGTCCTGCCGGAACTCGCGGGCCGGCTGGACGCCTTCGCCCTGCGGGTGCCCGTCCCCACCGGCTCGGTGACCGACCTCACGGTCACCACCCGCCGCGGCACCTCGGTGGAGGAGGTGAAGGAGGCGTACGCGGCTGCGGCCTCGGGACCGTACAAGGGATTGCTGTCCTACGTGGACGCGCCGCTGGTGAGCACCGACATCGTGGGCGACCCGGCTTCCTGCGTCTTCGACGCCGGGCTCACCCGGGTGTCCGGCCCGCAGGTCAAGGTCGTCGGCTGGTACGACAACGAGTGGGGTTACTCCAACCGCCTCATCGACCTGGCGACGCTCATCGGGTCGTCCCTGTAGTTCCTCGCCGACCCGGCGTCTGCACCACCCGCACGTCAGCAACGGTCGGCCGCCCCGACGGCGGCCGCCGTTTCGGCGCGCCCGTGAACCGGCGCGCAGCGCACGCCGACGCCGCGAACGCCGTCGTCGTGCCCGGATGCCCGACGAACCCCACGCACGACGCCACGAGGACGGACCACATGACGGATCTTCCGAGGTTACCGTTCGACAACCCAGACATAATGGGCATCGCCCCCCAGATGCTCGCACTGCAGAAGGAGGGGCCGATCGCCCGGGTGGGGACCGCCGGTGAAGACGCCTGGCTGGTCACGCGCTACGACGAGGTACGGACCCTGCTCGCCGACCGCCGGCTCCGTCTCAGCAATCCCAACACTCAGCCGTCCGCCAAGAGCGCCGCCAGGGCCTTCATGGTCGCGTTGATGGCCGGGGACGACCACGAGACCGAGCCCGCCAGGCACGCGCAGATGCGCTCGCTGCTCATACCCCGGTTCTCCACGCGCCGGTTGCGCCTGATGAAGACGCGGATCGAGCACCATGTCGACGACCTGCTCGACCAGTTGGCCGCCAGCGCCCCGCCGGTCGACCTGCACCGCGTGCTGTCGTTCCCGTTGCCGACCATGGTGGTCTGCGACCTGCTCGGCGTGCCGTTGGCCGACCGGGAGCGGTTCGGGCAGTGGGCGAGGGGAACGTTCGACCAGAGCGACAACGAGCACTCGGCGAACACCTTCCAGCAGGTCGTCGACTACATGCTGGAACTCGTGGCACGCAAGAGGGTCGAGCCGGGCGACGACATCCTGTCCGAGCTGATCGCCGAGAAGGACGGCGCGCTGTCCGACGCGGACATCGCCCACCTGGGCAACGCCGTGCTCCTGTTCGGCTACGAGACCACCATCGTGCGCATCGACCTGGGCACCCTGCTGCTGCTGCGCAATCCCGTGCAGCGTGCCCAGTTGGTGGAGAACCCCGAACTCGCGCCGGCCGCGGTGGAGGAGATCCTGCGCCTGGGCGTCGGCGGCAAGGGGTCCAACGCGCTGATCCCCCGCTACGCGCACGGCGACATCACGGTCGGCGAGACGGTGATCCGGACCGGGGACGCGGTGATGCTGGCCATCGGCGCGGCCAACTACGACGACCGGGCGTTCCCCGACGGCGACCGGTTCGACCTGACCCGGGTCAGGCCCAGGTCGCACCTGGCGTTCGGGCACGGCGCCCGGCACTGCATCGGCCGCACGCTGGCCCGGATCGAGCTGACCGCGGTGTTCGAGCGGCTGTTCCGCAGACTGCCCGACCTGCGGCTCGCGGTGCCCGAGGAGTCGCTGCGCTGGCAGGAGCACCGCATCACCGGCGGGTTCGACGAAATTCCCGTCACCTTCTGAGTGACGTCGCGCCGGCGAAAGCACCGCCGTCCACCGTTCATGGTGCAGACGGCGCCCGCCGCCGGACCGAGACCGTCCGCCCACCCGGATCTTCGACGCTCCCTCCCCCACGCACAGACGTCACGAGGACAAGGAACCATGACGGACACCTTCAGCGACTACGCCGACTGCACGCCTCTTCTCGACGACCGTGAGGCCCTCGACCGGTTCTACGACGAGCACGGCTACGTCTATCTGCGCGGCGTCCTGGACCGTGAGCTCGTGCGGACCACCGCCGAGCAGATGCTGCAGGGCCTGATCGCGCTCGGCCACGCCGACCCCGGCACCACGCTCGACACCCTCGCCATCGAGTCCTACGAGGCGGTCGACGAGGTGGCGATGCACGACCACGTCAGGTACGACGACCTGTGGAACCACCCCTCGTCCCTCAAGGTGTGGGAGAAGGTCTTCGGCGAGCCCGTCTTCGTCTTCAAGTCGACGACGATCCGCTACTACCCCTCGGCGCCGGGCTCCGCGGAGCCGAGCTTCCTGACGCCGCTGCACCAGGACGGCTTCTACATCGGCCCGAACAAGGACTTCCGCACCGCCTGGATACCGCTGCTGCCGACGACCCGTGGCACAGGCGGCGTCGCCATCGCCGACGGCAGCCACAAGAAGGGGCCGCGCGAGCACGTCCTCACCGAGAACTTCCGCCGCTTCGGCCACGCCGTGCGCGGCATACCGGCCGCGGAGTTCGGCGCGGACGAGGAGCTGCTGTTCTCGCCCATGGAACCGGGTGACGTGCTCCTCTTCCACGCCTTCATGTGCCACAAGTCCCTGCCGAACGTCTCGGTGGACCCGGCCGGCATGCGGATGTCGATGGACACCCGCATCCAGCCCGCCTCCTCGCACCGGGGGTTCAACGCCCTGACCCCCTGGCCGGAGTCCGCGAAGGACGCCTCCAAGGGAATCATGTCGAAGATCACCGGCACTCCCACCACCACCGAGTGACGTCGGCATTCCCGCACTCGCCTCAACCGCCCCCCACCGAAGCCTGGTAGGCAACGCATGACGAAACGCGAGGGTCTCCCCCCTCTGACGGAGCCCGGCGCGGCACAGGAGTCCCGGGCCGGCACGGCACCGGCCGCCGCGGGGCTCAGCGGCATCGCCCTCATGGTGGTGCTCACCGGATACGCCTTGTCCATCGTGGACGCCTCCATCGTCAACGTGGCGCTGTCCTCGATCAGCGACGACCTGAACGGCGGCGCCGCCGCACTGGAGCTGGTGGTGTCGGGCTACGGCCTCACCTACGCCGTCGGCCTGGTGCTGGGCGGACGTCTGGGCGACGCCTTCGGCAGGCGGCGCCTGTACGCCTGGGGGTTGGCCGCGTTCACCGTCACCTCCGCACTGTGCGGACTCGCCCCGACCATCGAGTTCCTCGTCACGGCCCGGCTGCTGCAGGGCGCCGCGGCCGCCATGCTGGTACCCCAGGTGCTGGCGACGATCCAGGCGGTCACGGCGGGGCAGGCGCGCGCCCGTGCGATCGGCATGTACGGGGCGACCGCGGCCCTCGGCATGGTCGTGGGGCAGATCCTGGGCGGGCTGCTGGTCTCGCTGGACGTCGCGGGGATGGGCTGGCGGTCGGTCTTCGCGATCAACGTGCCGATCGGCGTGGCCGCGCTGCTGGCCGTCCGGCGCATCCCCGCGACCAGGGCCGACGCCAAGCCGGGGTTCGACCCCGTGGGCACCGTGCTGTTCGGTGTCACCATGGTCTGCCTCCTGGCCGTCATCGTGGCGGGCCCGGACCTGGGCTGGCCGCTGTGGCTGTGGTCGCTGCTCGTGGTCGCCGCGGCGACGGCGCTGGCGCTGGTGCGGGCGGAACGCGCGCTGGAGGCGCGGGGCGGCTCACCGCTGCTGTCCCCGTCGGTGCTGTCCCATCCGGGCATGCGCAGAGGGCTCGCGGCGATGGTGCCGTTCTCGGCCGGCTTCGGCGCCTTCCTGTTCGTCTACGCGCTGGTCGCCCAGGGCCACTTCGGCCTGGACGGGCTCGCCTCCGGCGGGGTGCTGGTGCCGTTCGCCGCGGCGTTCTTCGTGGTGACGCTGTTCACCCCGAGGATCGCGGCCGCTCTCGGCGGCCGGATCGTCACCCTGGGCGCCCTCGTCCAGTGCGCGGGCCTGCTGCTGCTGGCGCTGGTGATCGGGCTGGGCTGGCCGCATCCCTCCCTGGCGCTCGTGCTCGTCGGTATCGGCTGCTACGGAGTGGGCGCGGCGCTGACCGGCCCGACACTGTTCCGGATGATCCTCGCCGACGTACCCGCGGCGCAGGCGGGCATGGGCAGCGGTGTGCTGGTGACCAGCCAGCAGATGGCGACCGCGCTGGGCGCGACCGTCGGCGGGACCCTGTACGTCTCCCTGTCCGGTTGGCTGTCGACCGTCACGGCGGCCGTGCTCGTCGTCGTCCTGCTGGCGTGTTTCGCGGTGACCGTCCTCCTGATCAGCCTGAAGCTCCCCGACCCCGGGTGACACCCCGGCCCCCGAACGGCGCGATCTGATCCAGACCTTCTCGTCGGCAAGCGGCGCGCCGTCCTTCGGCGTTCCCGCGCGCGGAAGCGGAGACAGCGAAGTGCACTCACAGACAAGGGCGGCCGTGGTGACCGGCGCGGCCAGCGGCATCGGCCTCGCCCTCAGCGCCCGCTTCGCACGGGCCGGCGCCGGCGTCGTCATGGCCGACGTCGAGGGCGGCGCACTGCACCGCAGGGCCGCCGAACTAACCGCGCGGGGCGCCCGGGTCACCGCCGTGACCGCCGACCTGACCGACCCGGACGCCGTCGAGCGGCTCGCGGACACGGCGTTCGACCGGCTCGGCGACATCGACGTGGTGTGCAACAACGCCGGAGTCCTCGGCCCCGTGGGGCAGCCCCTGTGGGAAGTGCCGCTGGAGCGGATGCGGCGGGTCTTCGAGGTGAACCACTGGGCGCACGTGCTGGTGGCCCGCGCCTTCGTACCCCGGCTGCTGGAGCGCGGCCGGCCCGCCCATCTGGTCCACACCGCCTCGATGTCCGCCTTCGTCGTCGGCGCGGGCAGCGCCGCCTACGCCGCCTCCAAGCACGCCGACCTCGCGGTCGCCCGCAGTCTGCGCGCCGATCTGCGGGGCACCGCGATCCGGGTGTCGGTGCTGTGTCCCGGGCGGGTCGACACCCCCATGGTCGAAGGCCTGATGGCCCCGCGCGGCGCGGGCGGCGACACCTCGGTGAGCGCCGAGGACGTCGCCGGAGTCGTGTGGGAGGCCCTCGGCTCCGACCGCTTCTATCTCTTCAGCAACTCCGACGCCCCGCTGCGGCTGCGCGATCAGTTCGACGACGTATGGCGTCATGTTCCCCTTCCGCCCCCTTCCCCCGAGGAGGAGCTGTGGCCCGTGCCGAAAGCGACGACCGCGACGACCGCGACGACGAAAGACTGACCGTCGACCTGGAGGCGGTGAGGGAGAAGTACCGGCAGGAGCGCGACAAGCGCGGCGTCGGCCGCACCTACCAGTTCGCGCGCGGTGACTTCAGCCGCTACGCGCGCGACCCCTACACCGAGCGGCGGGAGCGCGAACCGCTCAGCGACGAGGTGGACGTCGCCGTCGTCGGCGCCGGCATCGGCGGTCTGCTGACCGGCGCCCGATTGCGCGAGGAGACCGGCCTGGAGCGCATCCGGCTGATCGACGAGGCCGGCGACGTCGGCGGCACCTGGTACTGGAACCGCTTCCCAGGCGTCCGGTGCGACGTGGAGAGCTACATCTACATGCCGCTGCTCGAGGAGATCGGCACCATACCCACCGAGAAGTACTCCACCGGGCCCGAGATCTTCGCCCACCTCCAGCGGATCGCCCACCGGTACGGCCTCTACCGCGACGCCCTGTTCCAGACCACCGTCACCGAGCTGCGCTGGGACGAGTCCGCCGCGAGGTGGCTGGTGAGCACCGACCGGGGGGATCTCTTCCGCGCCCGGTACGTCGCCATGTCGATCGGGCTGATGCACCGCCCCAAACTCCCCGGGCTGCCGGGCCTGGAGACGTTCGCCGGGCACTCCTTCCACACCAGCCGCTGGGACTTCGGCTACACCGGCGGCGACAGCACCGGCGGCCTGACCGGGCTCAAGGACAAGAAGGTCGGCGTCATCGGCACCGGCTCGACGACCGTCCAGCTCGCCCCGCACCTCGCCGAGTGGGCCGAGCGGCTGTACATCTTCCAGCGCACCCCGGCCGCGGTCGACGTCCGCGGCAACCGGCCCACCCCGCCCGGCTGGGCGGACAGCCTCGATGCCGGCTGGCAGCAGCGCCGGATGGAGAACTTCCACGCGCTGACCTCCGGCATCCCGCAGGACGAGGACCTGGTGCAGGACCGCTGGACCCAGACCACGGCCGAGCTGGCCGCCGCGATCCTGCCCACCGGCGACACCGGAGGCGACCCCGAGGAGCGGGCGCTCGCCGCCGAACGGGCGGACTTCCGCAAGATGGAGGAGCTGCGCGCCCGCATCGACAGCGTCGTCACCGACCCCGCGACCGCGGCCGCCCTCAAGCCGTACTACCGCGTGTACTGCAAGCGGCCCTGCTTCCACGACGGCTACCTGCAGACCTTCAACCGGCCCAATGTGACCCTGGTCGACACCCAGGGGCAGGGCGTCGAACGGCTCACTGCGGCCGGGGTGGTCGCGAACGGCCGCGAGTACCCGGTCGACTGCCTGATCTTCGCCACCGGATACGAGCACGAGTTCGCCGTGCCGTACACCGAGCGAGCGGGCTACGACATCGTCGGCCGCGGCGGCGTGCGGCTGTCGGAGAAGTGGGCGGAAGGGGCGCACACCCTGCACGGACTCCAGGTGCACGGCTTCCCCAACTGCTTCATCCTGTCCAAGGTCCAGGCCGGGCGGCACGTCAACATCGCCTACATGCTGGGCGAACAGACCCGGCACCTCGCGCACATCGTCAAGTGCGTCGAGGAGCGCGGCCACCGGGTCGTGGAGGCCTCCGAGGCCGGCGAGAAGGAATGGGTGGAGGAGATCCTCCGGCTCGCGCCGGGCGACCTCGACTTCCTCGAGAACTGCACGCCCGGCCTCTACAACAACGAGGGCGACCCGGGCGGACTGCCCCTGCTCAACTCCAGCTACGGCGGCGGCTCGGTGGAGTTCGTGAACATCCTCAGGCGCTGGCGCGAGGCCGGCGACCTGGCGGGCCTCGAACTGCGCTGACCGTCCCCCACCGTCTCTGCGAAAGGAGGCAACGCCATGGAAGTGACACCGATACCCGGCGCTCCCCTCGGCGCGGTCGTGCACGGCGCCCGGGTGGCCGGCGACATGCACAAGACGCACCTGGAGGAGATCTGGTCGGCGCTCGACACGTATCTCGTCCTCGTCTTCCGCGGCCACGAGACCCCCTCCTACGAGGAGTTCCTGGCCTTCGGCCGCCGCTTCGGGCACATCCCGAAGACCGGTCTGACCAGGGGCGCACACCCCGAGCACAACGAGATCCTGATCGTCTCCAACCTGGTGGAGGACGGCCGCAAGATCGGCGTCGGCGACGCCGAGTGGATGGGCTGGCACACCGACTACTCCTTCCGTCCCCGCGTCTCCCAGGTCGGCTTCCTCGAGGCCGTCGAAGTGCCGTCCTCCGGCGGCGGGGAGACCCTCTTCACCGACATGTACGCCCTGTACGAGTCGCTGTCGCCCGAGGAGCGACGGCGCCTGCACTCCTTCCGGGTCCGCCACGCCCTGCGCACCGGGTACGAGGAGACCATCGAGGAGGAGCTCCAGCGCGAGGTGACCCTCGGCGAGGGAACCGAGCGGATCCAGCCCGAGGACGGCACCTCCACCGTCCACCCCCTCATCGCCCGCAACCCCCGCACCGGCCGCCGCTCGGTCTACATCAGCACCCTGAACACGGAGCGGATCGTGGACCTCGCCCCCGGCGACAGCCGCAAGCTGCTCGACGAACTGCTCGCGCACGCGGGCAAGCCGCAGTACACCTACGCGCACACCTGGCAGCGCGGGGACCTCGTCGTGTGGGACCAGCTCGGCACCGTGCACGCCAAGCAGGCCTTCGACCCGGCCGAACGGCGCGTCATGCGCCAGGTCGTCAGCATCTTCGACGACCCGGCCGGTCCCTGGCGCGCGGAGGCCGCCGCATGAGCACCGCTCCCGCCTGCCTGAGCCACAGCCGGGTCACGATCACCCCGGCGCTGCGCGCCGCCGTCGACCGGCTCGACCGCCGATCGCGTCACCAGGCGGCCTACCACTTCGGCTGGATCACCGCGGGGGGCGCGCCCACCAGCGCCGACGCCGGCAAGGCCGTACGGCCGGCGCTCGCGCTGCTGTCGGCCGAGGCGGTCGGCGCCGCGCCGGAGGTCGCCCTGCCGGGCGCCGTCGCCGTGGAGCTCGTGCACAACTTCTCCCTGGTGCACGACGATCTGATGGACGGCGACGAGGAGCGCCGCCACCGGCGCACGGTGTGGAAGCTGTGGGGTCCCTCCAGCGCCATCCTGACCGGTGACGCGATGCTGGCGCTCGCCCAGGAGGTGCTGCTGGACACCGGGCTGCCGACGGCGGCGCCCGCCGCCCGGCTGCTGGCCCGGACCACCCGGCACCTGATCCGCGGCCAGGTCCAGGACCTGGCCTTCGAACAGCGCTCGCACGTCACGGTCGAGGAGTGCGTCGACATGGCCGCGGGCAAGACCGGCGCGCTGCTGTCGGCGAGCGCCGCGATCGGCGCCGTCCTCGCCGGGGCGCCGGAGGCGACGGTGGACGCGCTGGCGCTCTACGGCGACCAGGTCGGCGTCGCCTTCCAGCTCGTCGACGACGTGCTCGGCATCTGGGGCGACCCGGCCGTCACCGGCAAACCGGTCCACTCCGACCTGCGCTCCCGCAAGAAGACGCTGCCGGTGAGCCACGCGCTGAACCAGGAGGGCCCGCTCAGCGACGAGCTGGCCGCCTGGCTCACCGCCCGCGACCGTCCCGACGAGGAGGAACTGCGGCGCGTGGCCCGTCTGATCGAGGACGCCGGCGGCCGCCGCTGGGCGCTGGCCGAGGCCGGCCGGCGGATGGCGCTGGCCGAGGACGCGCTGCGCGGCGTCGAGCTGGAGGCCGGCGCGCGGGACGAACTCCTCGCGCTCGGACGGTTCGTCGTCGACCGCGAGGTCTGACTCCGGACCGCCTCCCCTGCCCCATCGCCCCGTCGTGACCGGTGACTCCCCGATCAGCGCGGCACCCCCACCAGGGCGCCACCGTGCCCGCTGCCCGTCCGAACCCACTCCCGAGGATTCCCCCATGCCCCAGGACGTCGACTTCCACATACCCCTGCCGGGCCGGCAGAGCCCGGATTTCGCCCGTGCCGACGCCGAGCAGCTCGCCTGGCCGCGCTCGCTCGGACTGATCAACTCCGAGGCGGCGGCCGAGCGCCACCTGCGCGGCGGCTACGCCGACCTGGCCTCCCGCTTCTACCCCCACGCCACCGGCGCCGATCTGGACCTGGGCGTCGACCTGATGTCGTGGTTCTTCCTCTTCGACGACCTCTTCGACGGGCCGCGCGGAGAGAACCCGCAGGAGACCAAACAGCTCACCGACGCGGTCGCGGCGGCGCTGGACGGCCCCCTCCCCGACACCGCGCCGCCCATCGCCCACGGCTTCGCCGACATCTGGCGGCGCACGCGGGAGGGCATGACACCCGCCTGGTGCGCGCGCAGCGCCCGGCACTGGCGCAGCTACTTCGCCGGCTATGTCGACGAGGCGGAGAGCCGCTTCTGGGACACGCCCTACGACTCCGCGGCGCAGTACCTGGCCGTGCGCCGGCAGACCATCGGGGTGCAGCCCACGGTCGACCTCGCCGAGCGCGCGGGCCGCTTCGAGGTACCGCACCGGGTCTTCGACAGCGCCGTGCTCTCCGCGATGCTCCAGATCGCCGTCGACGTCAATCTGCTGCTCAACGACATCGCGTCGCTGGAGAAGGAGGAGGCCCGGGGCGAGCTGAACAACATGGTCATGATTCTGCGCCGGGAGCACGGCTGGTCCAAGGACCGCAGCGTCGCCCACATCCAGAGCGAGGTGCGCGTGCGCCTTGAGCAGTACCTCGTGCTGGAGTCCTGCCTGCCGCAGGTGGGTGACATCTACCGGCTCGACGACGCCGAGCGCGAGGCCCTGGAGCGCTACCGCGACGACGCCGTGCGCACCGTGATCCGCGGTTCCTACGACTGGCACCGCTCCTCGGGCCGCTACGACGCCGAGTTCGCGCTCGCCGCCGGCGCCCAGGGATACCTGGAGGAGCTGGGCCGGATCACCCATTAGCGGCGCCGCCCGGCAGCGGCACGCCACCGTGTCGTGGCCGTCCTGGCGGCGTCGGCCCCGGGCGCAGCGGAACGGCTGTCAACAGACCAGTGAAGACGGGAAGTCGAGGATCGAATGACCGAGCAGACCACCTTCTCGGCGGGAGCGGCGCCCGGGGCGCTGCCCGTCGTGGGACACGCCCTGCAGATGATGCGTCACCCTGTGAACTTCATGACCTCGCTGTCGGCCCACGGCGACCTGGTCGAGATCAAGATCGGCCCCACCAGGGCCTACGTCCCCACCCACCCCGAACTGCTGCGGCACGTCCTGACCAACGACCGCCTCTTCGACAAGGGCGGCGTCTTCTACGACCGCGCCCGTGACATCGCCGGCAACGGCCTGGTCACCTGCCCGTTCGCCGACCACCGCCGCCAGCGCCGGCTGATGCAGTCGGCGTTCACCCGCGGCCAGCTCAAACGGTACGCCGAGGCCATGCAGGCCGAGATCGAGGACACGACGTCGCGCTGGCAGGACGGCATGGTCGTCGACGCCTTCCAGGAGATGTACGGCATGGCCCTGCGCACGGTCGGCCGCACCCTGTACTCCACCCCGGTCAGCCCCGAGCTGGCGGCCCAGGTGGAACGTTCCTTCGACGTCGTGCTCAACGGCCTGTTCCGGCAGATGTTCCTGCCGGCCTCGATCCGCCGGCTGCCGCTGCCCTCCCAGCGCCGGTACCGGAGCAACCTGCACTTCCTGCACGAGACCACCCAGCGGTTCATCGACGACTACCGCAGCTCCGACACCGAGCGCGACGACCTGCTCGCCGCACTGCTCGCCTCCCGCGACGACGACGGCGGCAGGCTCGGCGACAAGGAGATCCACGACCAGGTCATCACCGTGATGGCGGCCGGCACCGAGACCGTCGCCGGCACCCTCACCTGGGTCTTCTACCTCCTCTCCCAGCACCCGGAGATCGAGGCCGCGCTCTACGACGAGATCGACACCGTCCTCGACGGCCGCGCCCCGCAGTGGGACGACCTGCCGAACCTCTCCCTGGCCGACCGGATCATCTCCGAGACGCTGCGGCTGCACCCGCCGGCCTGGCTGTTCACCCGTCTGACCGCCTCCCCGACCGAACTGGCGGGCCGCCGGCTGCCGGCCGGTTCCACCGTCGTCTTCAGCCCCGCCGCGGTCGCCCAGTACGAGGACGCCTTCGTCCGTCCCGCGGAGTTCGACCCCGACCGCTGGCTGCCGGACCGGGTCGCGCCGGCGGCCCGCCACGCCTACGTGCCGTTCGGCACCGGCGCCCGCAAGTGCATCGGCGACCTCTACGCACGCACCGAGGCCAC
The DNA here is from genome assembly GCF_042793175.1 of Streptomyces sp. NPDC056580. Taxonomy (NCBI): domain Bacteria; kingdom Bacillati; phylum Actinomycetota; class Actinomycetes; order Kitasatosporales; family Streptomycetaceae; genus Streptomyces; species Streptomyces sp. NPDC056580. The sequence continues at coordinate 195,882 of NZ_JBHTVE010000007.1, forward strand.
CCTGGGGCTCGCCACCGTCCTCGGCCGCTGGCGGGTCACCTGCGAGCCCGGCATGGACGTCCGCCCGGTCCCGCTGGCCACCGTCTACCACCCGCGCCGGCTGCGTCTGAGGCTGGACGCCCGCACCCCGCGCCGAATCGAGTCCCGCCTCACCCGGTGAGCGCCCAGGAGGAGCGCGACGCGCTCACTCCCCCGACCGCGCTGTACGACCACGCCCTGCGCCTGCGCGGGACTCCCCCGGCGGAGTCCCGCGCAGGCGCGGCTGCTCCCGGCTGCCGACGTGGCCCGTCGATGCCTCTCAGCCGTAGCGGTTCAGGTCGTGGAAGAAGTCGGGGACCGTCCGGAGATCGCCCGTGGCGCCGAGCCGCTCGTGTACGTAGCGGGCGACGGCGAGGTCGAGGACGCCGAGACCGAACGGGGAGAAGACGACCGGCCGGTCGCCGGGGGGCGTGGTCTTCCCCTGCAGCACGTCGTAGAGCGAGCCGGCCACGAAATCGCGGTTGCCGACGCGCTGTTCGGTCAGGTGCAGCGAGGTGTTGGCCTTCATCGAGTGTTCGACGTCGTCGACGACGTTGTACGACGACAGGATGATCTCGGGGGCGAGGTCACGCAGCGAGAGGTGCAGGACCAGCGGGTTGTGGGTGAACCAGCTCGGGTCGGTGACGTGCGGCTCGCCCGCGACCGTGGCGAAGACGACGAGGTCCGAGCCGCGGACGAGGTCTTCGGGCGAGTCGTGCACGGTGACGGGCGCCTTCTCGGTGCGCGCGAGGTAACCGCGGAAGCCCTCGGCGTGCTCGGGGACCGCGTCGTGGACGCCCACTTCGCCGAAGACGAGCCCGTTGCCCGCCAGATAGGTGTGGACGTACCGCGCGATCAGCCCGGTGCCGAAGAAGCCGACGCGGACCGGGCGCCCCGCGTCCGCGGACTCCTCGCGCCGCGCGCGGAGTTCGACCGCGGCGAGGGCCGCGGACGCTGCGGTGCGCGAGGCGCTGATGATGGACGCCTCAAGGCAGGCGAACGGATACCCGGTCCTGGTGTCGTTCAGGATGAGCACGGCGGAGGCGCGCGGAAGCCCGGAGGCGACGTTCTCGGGGAAGCTGGAGATCCACTTCATGCCGTGCACGTCGGTCTCGCCTCCGATCGAGGCGGGCAGCGCGATGATCCGTGCGGAGGGACGGTCCGGGAAGCGCAGGAAGTAGGAGTCCGGGTTCACGGTCAGACCGGCGCCGTGCAGTTCGTAGGCCGCTCGCACGATGCGGGTGATCTCCTCTTCCCTGCCACTGGTCGCCGCCTGCACCTGGGCTCCGGAGATCACCACGAACGAGGGCGGTTGCAGCATGTGACGGCTCCCTTGGTATCGGTCCATCTCGCGCGGGCCGGCCGGAACGCCGCCCCGCGGGCGTGGCGGCACTCGTCATCGGTGCCGGCCGGGTTCTCCTCCGCGCCTCGCCATGGATAGCAAGGCGGGGCGGAGCGATCAAAGACCGTGTTTCTCCCTACAGGGCCACGGCGGTGACCGACGGCCGTGGGGATTCCACGGCTCAGCCGGACGAGGGGGGCACCCGCAGACCGGGTGCCAGCGGCCCGAACACCTCGGCTCCCGGGCTGTCGAGGCATGCGGCCAGCACGCTGAGGTAGTCCCGGCCCAGGTCCCGCGCGCGGCCCGGGGAGAAGTCACGCCTGCGGTAGGTGAGAACCAGGTCGCCGCCGTCCGGGCGGTGGCTGAGGCGCACACTCAGCGGCCGCAGTGCGTAGGGCCAGCGGGGCGGCATCGGTGTCGCGGACAGCCCGCCGCCCAGCTCCTGGGCGTCCGCCGCACGCTCAGCGCCGAACTCCAGCCCGTCCAGCAGGTCACTGACGCCGTCGGGGCCCGCGAGGCGGGGGGTGAGCAGATGCGGCGGCAGGTCCGCGTGCTGGAGGTCCTGGGCGAAGGCGTCCCGCACCTGTGGCAGCAGCGAGGCGAAGGTCGGGCTCTCGGAGAGGTCGGTACGGCACACCATGGGGTGCGAGAAGTCGCCGATCATGTCCTCGAGTTCACGGCGGTCCCGGAACGTCACCGGCGCCGGGACCGAGATGTCCCGGGACCCCGTGTACCGGGCGAGGAGGACCTGGAACGCGGTGAGGGCCCCGACGAACACGGTGGTGCCGTGCTCGCGTACGCACGCGCGCAGCGCCGCCGGCAGCCCGCCGGGCAGCGGGAGCACCACGGCGTCCCCGAGTTCCGCAGGCAGGTCCGGGTGCGGCCGGTCGGACGGGAGCTCGGGGGGCAGCGCGCCGGCGAGCCGCCGTGTCCAGTAGCCGGTCCGCCGGGACCGGTGGGCGTCGCTGGTCCGGTCCCGCTGCCACACGGCGTAGTCGGCGTACTGGAGGGGCGGCGGCGGAGGCGCCGCGGGTCGTCCGGCGCGGGCGGCGAGGTAGGCGGCAGCGAGGTCCGCGAGGAGGATCTCGGTGGCCCGGGCGTCCGCGACCATGTGGTGGAGGACCACGATCACGATGTGGTCCTCGGCGTCGAGGCGCAACAGCCGGGCCCGGACCAGCGGACCGTGTGCCAGGCCGGGGAGCTGGTCGACCTCGGCCCGGGTCAACGCGTCGAAGTCCGCGAGTGTCCCGTCCGTGACGGGGATCCGCAGCCGCAGGGCGGGCGAGACGACTTGGGTGAGCCGGCCGTCCTCCGCCTCCCGCAGCACCGTGCGCAGGATCTCGTGCCGTGCCAGCACGGCGTTCAGCGCCTGCTCCAGCGCCGTCGTGTCCAGCGGCCCGCGCAGCCGCATTCCGGCCAGCACCACGGGGGCCGGCCGGGGGCGGGCGCGTGTCCTGGTCCATGCCCACTCCTGGGCCGGCGACGCGGGGAACCGCGCGATCCCCCGGGGGCGCGGCACCACCGGGATGGTGGCACGGGTGCCGCGCAGCCGCCGGAGAAGTCCGGCTTCGAGTTCGGCCCGGGCCGCGAGGCCGGGAGCCACCGGCGGGGTCGCGGGGGCGGCGGGTTCCTCGGGGGACGGTGCCACGGCTCACCCTGCCAGGGAGGGGCCCGGGGCCCGCCCCAGTCCGGTGGCGAAGGTGCGCATCAGCTCGTCGGGGCCTTCCAGGAACCCGTAGTGCGGGCCCTTGAGGAGGGTGAAGGTCGTCTCGCCGAGGTCGGACCACTCGTGCAGGAGCTGGTGCGGGACCTCCACGTCCTCGTCCCAGCCGAGCACAGTGGCGGGACACGGCAGCGGGTCGGGGTCCGCGACGCCGTAGCGCTTGTGCGCCGCCACGTCGAAGAGCAGTACCTCCAGGCTGAGTTCCACCATGTCCGGGCGGGGTACGCCGCCGAGTTCCGTGATGAGGGTGCGGACCTCCTCGCGGAGCTCGTCGTCGCTCATGTCGAGGAACCGGCCGTGCACGCCCTTGTGCGGGGCCACCTGGGAGGAGACGAACAGGCGTGCCGGCACGGGGTAGCCGCGTCGCTCCAGGCGGAGCGCCGTCTCGTAGGCGATCAGCGCGGAACTGCAGTGGCCGAAGAAGGCGAACGGGCGGTCCAGATAAGGAAGAAGCGCCTCGCAGAGCATGTCGGCGAGTGAGCCGAACGACATGAAGGGGTCTTCCCTGAGCCGGTTCTCACGGCCGGGGAACTGCACCGGGCAGAGCTCGACGTCCCCGGTGAACCTGGGCCACTTCCGGTACATGCTGGCGCCGCATCCGGAGTACGGCAGGGCGAACAGGCGCGCCCCGGCGTCCGGTGACGGCTCCTCGAGGAACCAGCGTGGGCGACGGTTTCCGGTCACGGGTGCTCCTCGTTCGGGCTGGACTGCGGTGAGCGGCCGTTCTCGTCCTGCGCCAGGAGCCGTTCGAGTACCCGGCGGGCCAGGCCGTCGATGTCGACGCGTCCGAACAGCTCCCGCACGGGGAACTCCACGCCGTACTCCTCGCGTACGCGGTTGCGCAGCTGGAGCAGCGACAGCGAGTCCCCACCGAGGTCGAGGAAGTCGTCGTCGACCCCGATGCGCTCCAGTCCGAGCAACTCACAGAAAATCTCGTGCAGTTCGAGCTCGATGGGCGTCTGCGGGGCGCGGTAGGGGACCTCCGCCGCGGGTTGTGCCGGCTCCTCGCTCCACGGCATGGGCTGCCGGTCCACGGGCTTGGTGGAGACCGGTGCGTCGGGATCGGCCGCGATGCCTTCGAGGATCGTGACGAACTCGGCGGCCATCTCCGTGACGGTCGCCGCGTCGAACAGCTCGCTGCTGTACTCGAGGAACGCCCGGTAGCCGGTCTCGTCGTCGGGTTCGAGGTCGAGCGCGAGTTCGTAGCTCGCGGCCTTCGAGTCCGGGCGCAGCGGCTCGATCACCAGGTCGGGGGTACGCAGTTCGGGCACCGGCATGTTCTGCAGCACGAGCATGGCCTGGACCTGCGGAGTGCCCGCCGTGGACCGGCGCTGGACCCGCAGCAGCTCCAGGGCGGACTCGAACGGGAACTCCTGATCGTCGAAGGCCTCAGCGCAATTGTTCCTGACGCGCCGGATCAGCTCACGGGCCGTCGGCTCCCCCGAGACGTCGGTGCGCAGCAGCAGCGGGTTGACGAAGAAGCCGATCAGTGCGGCGAGTTCGGGCCGGGTCCGGCCGGCCATGGGGGACGCGACGGTGATGTCCTGCTGTCCCGAGTAGCGCGAGAGCAGCACGTCGAACGCGGCCAGGAAGACCATGAACGCCGTGGCCCGCTCCTGCCTGGCCAGCGCGTCCAGCCGGGACACCAGGGGGGCCGGCACCGTGAACGTGTGGGTGTCGCCCGCGAAGGTGGGTTCGGCCGGGTACGGGCGGTCGGTGAACAGCCGCAGTGGAGGAGCGCCGTCCAGGCGGCGCTGCCAGCGCCGGGCCAGCCCGCTGAGCTTCTCCCCCCGCAGGTTCTCGTGCTGCCACATCGTGAAGTCCGCGTACTGGATCTCCAGCGGCGGCAGCCCGGGGTCCTCGCCGCGCAGGTACGCGCCGTAGCAGGCCGTCAGCTCGGCGACGAAGAGGACGGACGACACACCGTCGGTGACGATGTGGTGCATGACCAGTACCGCGACATGCTCCTCGGGAGCCGTGCGCAGCAGCCGCATCCGCACCAGGGGGCCCCGGTACAGGTCGAACGGCTTCGTCACCTCGGCGGTGACGGCCGCCTCCAGGTCGCCGCGAGCGACGTCGGTCACCGGGACGTCGAGCTCCGGGGCGGGGCCGATGATCTGCACCGGACCGTCCTCGTCGAGGTCGAACACGGTGCGCAGCGCCTCGTGCCGGTCCACGACGGTGTTGAGGGCGCGGCGCAGTGCCTCGGTGTCCAGCCGGCCGCGCAGCCGCAGTGCCGCCAGCACGTGGTAGGTCGGACGGCCGGGGTTGATCTCGTTCTCCAGCCACATGCTGCGCTGGGCGAAGGAGGCGGGGAAGACCAGCACCTCGTCGTCAGTCATGGGCGGCACCCTCTCCGGTCGTCGGGGTGCGCCCGGAGCCGCTCGGACGCTTCCTGCGGAACGCCGACCTGTCCCTGGGGCGGATCGCCGGTGTCTCCTCGGGCTCCGGGGCCTGCGCCTGCTCGTCGATGTAGGCGGAGACCTCCGCGACCGTGGGGGTCTGGAAGAGCTGGCCGAGGGGAAGGTCCAGCTCGAACTCGTTCCGTAGTCTGTCGATGACCGCGGCTCCCATCAGCGAATGGCCGCCCAGGGCGAAGAAGTCGTCGTGGATGCCGGGGTTGTCGACGCCCAGGACGTCCGCCCAGATCTTCAGGACCCGCTGCTGGGTGGTGGTCAGGTTCTTCACCGCCTCGCGGCCCTTGGTCCGGGGCTCGGACGCCTCGTACGGCGGCGGGAAGGCCGTCACGTCCAGGTGGCCGTCGGTACGCAGCGGCCAGGCGGTCACGGGCTCGACGGTCGCCGGGACGGCGTGCAGCGGCAGCCGGTCCCGCAGGTAGCCCCGCAGCAGGGCCGGCATGGAGCGCGCCCACGCGCCGAACGCCGGGTCGGGGGCCGGCGCGGCGGCGGCCGGCTCGGCACGGGTGTAGCCGCCCGACAGCAGCCGGGACAGCGGCACGGCCGAACCGGGCTCGGCGCTCTGCGCGCGCAGCGCGACCGTCAGCTCGTCGAGGCGTGTTCCGCTCGGGCCGGCGGCCGCCTCGTAACCGGCGGCGTGCGCGACGGCCAGCAGGGCCACGGGGTCGACGTCCCGATCGGCGGGTACCGGACGGTTCAGGGCTCCGGCGACCGATCCGGCCGTGGTCGTCCCGCCGTCGTGCAGCGCCTCCAGCGCCGCCGCCGTCGTGGCGAGGTCCGAGTGCGGTACGCGGTGGATGACGAGGTGGTCCGGGGCGTCCGCGGACCGCAGCAGGTCGCCGAACATCTCGGCGGTCAGCCGCTCGGCCGCCCAGTCCCGTCGTTGCACGAGCGGCGGGACGGCGTCGCCGGGGCCGACGTGCAGGACGGCGTCGTAGCGGAACCGGGTCAGTTCGCCGGGGTGCGGACCGATCCTGCGCACGAGGGCGGCATCGGTCACGCCGGGGAGCCGTTCCGCGAGGTCCAGGAAGAACTCGGGCGCCAGCGCGAACCCTTCCGCGGCGGCGGCGCGCCGGGCGACGGCCTCGCGCAGCTGCGCCACCGGGGTATCGTGCGGGAGCCGGTCCAGCTCGGCCGGCAGGAAGATCGCCTCCTGCCCCCCGAAGTCCGGCACGTCGCTGACGACGATCCTGCCGCCGGGAGACACCACCCGGACCGCGTGGGTGACGATCTCCTCCAGGTAGCCCGCGTCGGGGCAGTAGGCGGCGAGATTGTTCACGACCACGGTGTCGAAGCCGGCGTCCTCGAAGGCCGTGAAGTCATCGGGCGCCAGGTCCAGGACCTCCACCACATCGGCCTTGGACGCCAGGCGGTCGCGCTGGGCGCCGATGTGCCCACGGGCGCGTACCGACATCTCGGTGGCCCGGTAGGCGTCACAGCGCGGGGCCAGGCGGAACAGCAGGAGCCCGTTGCGGCAGCCGATCTCCAGGATGCGGCGCGGTCCGGCGTCGAGCACCTGCCGTACGGCCGCGTCGGTCCACTCCCGCAGGGCTTCGGCGGTCAGCTCCTCGCCGCTCCTCGGGCTGCGCCAGCCGGTGGTGTTGAGCGCGGGGTCGCTTTCCGGGTCACGCCCCAGATATGCCTGGGCGAAACGGTCACGCCTTCGTTCGGGGTCCGGCGCGGGCGTCTTCTCGGGGAGGACGTGGGCGACGAGTACGCCGGCGTCCGTCACCGAGAGGTGGGCCCTGGCCGCCGCGGGATGCGCGGCCAGTTCCGCGGCCACGTCCCCCAGTTCGACGGGACGGCCCTGCAGCACCGTGCGTCCGGCCGGCCGGCCGAGGATCTCCAGTGTGCCGGGAGTCACCCAGCGTGCCCGGTCACCGGTCGGCCTCGGCTCGTCCTGCGTCCAGCGGGGGCGGTCCAGATGGCCGGCGGCGCGGGAGGAACCCGCCATGTACAGGTCGCCCGCGACACCGGCGGGCACCGGCCGGGCGTGCTCGTCCAGTACCGACAAGCGGGTGTCGCCGAGTGGAGCGCCCACGGGAAGGCGGCCGGAGGCGACGGCGGCGGGGTCCCCCTGGCACACCCGGTGGGCGGCGACGGGACCGGCCTCGGCCAGTGAGAGGACGTTGAAGAGCTGGGCGTGGGGGGCGAGACGGAGGAACGCTTCGGCCGTGTCGGGCCACAGCTCCCCGCCCGCGCAGATCACGCGCGGGGGCACGGCCGTGCCCGGCTCCGCGCCCGGCGCGGACGGCCGGGAGGCGGTCAGCAGCGCCTCCAGTCGTACGGGGTCCGTGAGCAGGATCCCCTGCCCGTCGTCCGCTCCGGTCGGCGGTGTCGCGGCGGACCCGAGACACAGGCGGCCACCGGCGCCCAGCGGCCACAGCAGCGCGGTGACCAGCAGGTCGGCGGTGACCTCGCCGGACACCGTCACCTGCTCGCCCGGCTCCAGCGGGAAGGCGCCGCGCAGGCCGCGCACGCGCGCGGCCGTACTGGCGTAGGTGTGCGCGTTCAGCGTCCCGCCCCGCGACCGGATGAGCAGCGCGGGGTCCTGCGGCCCCGGCGTCACCGCCGGCGGGGTGCCCGGGTACGAGCGGATGCTCTCGTTCTCGGCGTCCAGCGCGCACAGCACCGCACCCGTGTCGCGCGCGCTGTCGAGCAGTCCGGCGGAGATCAGTTCCGTGGAGGTGAGCACCACCGCGGGGGTGCAGCGCCGCACCGCGTCGGCGATCTCGTCCCGGGTGAGCGAGGCGTCCAGTGGGAGCGCGACGGCGCCCGCGGCGAGGATGCCCAGCAGCGCGACGGGGAGTCCGGCCGACACCGGCAGGCGGAGTGCGACGACGGCCCCGGGCCCGACGCCGTGCTCGGCGAGCAGGTAGTGGGCCAGCCGGTGGGCCTCGCCGGTGAGTTCCCCGTGGGTCAGCCGGTCTTCGCCCGCGCGTACGACCGGAGTCTCGGCGCCGCGGTCCCGGTGTGCGGCGATGAGGTCGAGGACGGTGTGCGGCTCCTGCGGGGCGCTGCCCTCGGGGCCGCACACGACGGCGTCCCGCTCGGGGCACAGCGGCAGGTGCCACAGCGCCTCGTCCGGGTTCGCGACGGCGCCTTCGAGCAGGCTGTACACGGCGTTCAGCAGGCGCTGGACGGTCGCCGTGTCCATGATGTCGGCGGCGAACCACAGTTTGCCGTCGATACCGCCGCCCTCGGTGGGCGAGAGCTCGAACTCCAGGTCGAACCTGGCCTTGCCGGTGTCCAGCGTCTCGATGTCGACCGTGAGACCGGGGATGCTCAGCTCTTCCCAGGGGGTGTTGTGCAGACCGACCATGTGCCGGATGAGGGGTGTGTGCGCGCTGGCCTCACGCTCGGGATTGATCTCTTCGATGATCTTCTCGAAGGGGACGTCCTGGTGGGCGTAGCCGTCCGTCGCCTCCTTCCGCACGTGGCGCAGGAACTCGCGGAACGTCAGCCCGTCGGCCGGCTCCACGCGGATCGGGAGCGTGTTGACGAAACTGCCGACCACCGACTCGGTCTCGGCCCGGTTCCGGTTGGCGACCGGCACACCCATGACCAGGTCCCGCTGGCCGCTCCACCGGGACAGCACCGCGGACACACCGGCCAGGAGGACCATGAACAAGGTGGCCCGCTCGGACTCGCCGAGGGCCTTGAGGCGCTGGACGAGCGCGGCGGGCATCGCCACGTCGATCGAGCCACCGTCCCAGGTGCGCTCCGGCGGACGCAGCCGGCCGGTGGGCAGCTCCAGCGCATGCGCGCCGGTGAGCCGCTCCCGCCAGTACGCCAGGTGTCCGTCGAGGGCGCCGCCGGCCTGCCACTCCTGCTGCCACAGGGCGAAGTCCCCGTACTGTACGAGGGGTTCGGGGAGCGTGGGCTCGCGGTCCGCCGCGTACGCCTCGTAGAGCGCGCTCAGTTCCTGGAGCAGGATGCCGAGCGACCAGCCGTCGGTGGCGATGTGGTGCTGGCTGAGCAGCAGCAGGTGCTCGTCGTCGGCCACCTGGAGCAGGACCGGCCGCAGCAGCAGGTCACGGGTCAGGTCGAACGGCCTGTCGACCTCCTGCTGGTGAAGCCGGCGTACCGTCTCGTCCCGTCGCTCGTCGTTCAGGCCCCGCAGATCGTGCACGGGCATGGGGACGCGGCACGGCGCGGCGACACGCTGCACCGCGTCGCCCCCGTCGCCGAGGTGGAAGGTCGAACGCAGTACTTCGTGACGCCTGAGGAGCTCGTCCACGCAACGCTGCAGCACCCCGTGGTCGACCTGTCCGCGCAGCTTGGCCACTCCCACGATGTTGTACATCGTCGACGTCGGCTGCAGCCGGTGGAAGAACCACATGCGCTGCTGGGCGAAGGACAGGGGGAGGTGCGTACGCTCCCCCGGCCTCGCCGTGATGCGAGCCTCCGCGCGGTCCAGTCCCTCGTCGTCGAGGAGCTGGTCCAGAAGCTTGCGCTGGTCTGAGCTGAGCCAGTCGCTCCCCATGGGTGTAAAACCACCTCGCGCTGCTAGAAGATCAGGGTCTGTCGCGCCACTCCACACCTGCCGCTGGAGCCAACACGCTCTGCCCCGGGGTCGCCCGGCCGGTAGTCGGTAGCTTCCCGGACGTGCCCCGGCGCGGCCGTTCTCCCGGTCCGGTACGAGGATCGCCGGGGGCGGCGGGGACGGCCATCGGTCGTTTCCCCGACTGGTGCCGTTCCCGGGCCGGCGAGAAGACTTCCACCCCTGCGCGGGTCCAACGGCCACCCGTGAAGGGGCACATGCCCCGTGCCGGCAGGGACCGAGCGCGTCATTCGCAGGGAGTCGTCTTGTCCTCTGAGTCCCTCCCCCTCGCCAGGGGATCGCAGCAGACAGCCAACGGCGCCCGGCAGGCGCAGGGCCCCGCCGGGGGCGGCGGGCGAGTGGGCGGTCTCGCACCGACCGCGGCCGCCGCCGTCCGCCTGCGGGGGCGGCTCGACACCTCCGCGCTCCAGGACGCGCTGTCCGATCTGGTGGGCCGCCACGAGGCCCTGCGCACCGGCATCACGTCCGGCCCCGGCCAGGAGCCGGTGCGGGTGGTGCACCCGCCGGACCGGGTGGCGGTGGAGTTCAGCCGCGACGACGTCGGGGCGCGGGAGGTCGAGGCGCGCCTGGCGCGCGTACCGGACGGCCGGACGGACCCCGGCTCGAAGTCGCCGCTGCGCGCCGAGCTGTGGCAGGTGCGGGACGCCGGCGGGCCGGCGGGCACCCCGGAGTGGATCGTGCTGATGCGCGCCCCGGAGTCCGTCGCGGACAGCCGGTGGATGGAGATCCTGCTGGCGGACCTGGCCGCGGCGTACCGGGCGCGGCTCGCCGGACGTCGGCCGGATCCGGTCGCGCCACCAACGCCGCCGCACGCCGCCCGGGTACGCGAACGGAAGGCCGGGCGTTCGGCGCGAGAGGTGCAGGCGTACTGGGCGCGGCGGCTCGCCGGCGCGGCCCCGCTCCAGCTGCCCACGGACCGGCCGGTCACACCCGGACGGTCGGGTCACGGGGCCGCCGTGCCCGCCGAGTTCCCCGCGGACCTCGCCGACGCGCTGCGTGCGCTGGCCGAGGCGGAGGGCACCGACCTGTTCACGGTGCTGCTCAGCGCGACCGCGGTCGTTCTGGGGGGCTGGTCGGGGCGTACGGACGTCGTCATCGGCGTACCGGTCCCCGGCCGTGACGCGGACGGGCCCGGATCCCTCGTGGGGGACTTCGCCGGCGTGGTGCCGCTGCGCGTCGGACTGGCCGGCGGTGAGCCCTTCCGGCAGCTCCTGCGGCGGACCGACGCCGCCCGCCGGGAAGACCTTTCCCACGCGGACACGCCGGCCGGGCCGCACGGCGCGGGCGGCGGGCCGGACGCGGGACCCGCGCTCGCGCAGGCGCTCCTGGCCTTGCGCGGGCCGCTGCCGGAGCCCCCGCGGTTCCCCGGGCTCGAATCCGAGTGGCTCGGCGTTCCGGCGTCCATGGCCGGCATCCAGGTCCGCGTCGAACTCGCCCCGACGGCTTCCGGGGCCCTCACCGGCTCGCTGATCCACGCGACCGATCTGTTCGACGGCGCCACCGCGCAGCGGCTCGTCGAGTCACTGCTGACGGTCTGCCGGGCGGTGGCCCGTGCCCCCGACAGTCCGGCGCCGCCGCCACTGATGTCGGACGCCCAGCACCGTCTGATCACCACCGGTTTCAGTGGCGCCGGCCGGCCCGGGCCGAGCTCACCGCCGGTGCACGCCTGGTTCGAACAGCGGGCCGACGAGGCACCGGACCGCGTCGCGGTGATCGCCGACATCGGCGGCTCCCCCGCTCAGCTCTCCTACCAGGAGCTGGAGGAGCGCGCCAACCAGGTCGCGTGGTGGCTGAGGGGACGCGGCGTGGGCGCCGAGGACCGGATCGGCGTGCACCTGAACCGCGGCCTCGACCTCGTCTGCGTGCTGCTGGGCATCTTCAAGGCGGGCGCGACCTATGTGCCGCTGGATCCGCAGTCGCCGCCCGAACGGCTCGACCACGTCGTCCGGGACGCCGCTCCCCTGCTGTGCCTTTCCGACTCCGGTGGCGGTCCGCCGTCCGGTGGCGGTGTCACCGAGGTCGTCCCGTTCGGCGACGCGCGGGCGCGGTTCGCCGCCTGCCCGGTGAAGCGGCCACCGGCCGGTGCCCTCGGCGCCGGCGCGGCCTGTCTGATCTACACGTCGGGATCGACCGGGAGACCCAAGGGCGTCGTGGTGACCCATGCCGGCCTGGCGAACCAACTGGGCTGGCTCTGCGAGTCGATGGGCTTCGGGCCCGACGACGTCACCCTGCACAAGACACCGACGGGCTCGGACCCCTCCCTGTGGGAGATCCTCGTCCCGCTGATGAGCGGTGGCCGCCTCGTGCTCGCCGACGCCCGCGACCAGGGCGACCCCGCCTACCTCCTCGACGCGCACGCCCGGTACGGCGTCACCGCGTGCGACTTCTTCCCCTCCCTGCTGCGGCACTTCCTGGCGGAACCGGGGGTCACGGAGCGCGCCCGCGACCTGCGCCTGGTCATCTGCGGCGGCGAGGAGCTGAACGCCGATCTGTCCCGCCGGTTCGCGGACCTGCTGCCCACGGCCCAGCTGTACAACCTGTACGGGCCGACGGAAGCCACGATCGCCGTGACCTTCCACCAGGTGACCGGCAGGACCGTGGACCCGATCCCGATCGGCCGCCCGATACCCGGTACCGAGATCCACGTCCTCGACGAGCACGCCAGGCCGCAGCCCATCGGCGTACCGGGCGAACTGTTCATCGCCGGCGTGCAGCTCGCGCGAGGCTACCTGGGCCGGCCGGGGCAGACGGCGGACAGGTTCGTCCCGCATCCGCTGTCCCCCGGTGCGCGGCTCTACCGCACCGGTGACCGGGCCAGGTGGCTCGCGGACGGCGCTCTGGAGTACCTCGGCAGGCTCGACCACCAGGTCAAGATCCGTGGCTACCGGGTGGAACCGGCCGAGGTGGAGGCGGCGCTGACGGCACTTCCCGGGGTCGGTCAGGCCCTCGTCCTCGCACGGCCCGCACCCGGCGGCGGACTTCGCTTGGTCGCGTACCTGACCCCGTCACACCCCGGGGCGGTCACCGACACCGCGTCGCTGCGCCGGGCGCTGGCCCGGCTGCTTCCGTCCGGTGCGGTCCCCTCGGCGTTCGTCCGGCTGGACTCCTTCCCCCTGACCCCGGTGGGCAAGGTGGACCGCGAGCGGCTGCCGGCACCGGCGGACGGCCGCCGGTCGGCGACACCCGCGGCACCTACGGGATCTCCGGACTCTCCGACGCCCGCGGCACCTCCGGACTCCCCGACATCCGCCGCACCTCCGGACTCCCCGACGCCTCCGGCTCCCCCGGCGAACGAGGTCCAGGAGGTGCTGACGGGCATCTGGTCCGACGCGCTGCCCGCGGCGAGTCCCCCGGGCATCCATGACACGTTTTCCTCGCTCGGCGGCGATCTCGAGTGTGCCGAGCGTGTCGTGTCCCAGATCCGCGCCCTGTTCCGGATCGAGCTGCCGGCCCGCCGCGTCATCGAGGAGGCCACCATCGAGAGGCTCGCGAAGCTGCTCCAGGACCGGGACCCGGCGAAGGGCGACGGCGTCGCACGCACCGCCCGGCTCGTCCTGCGCGTCCGGGCCATGTCGCCGGACGAGATCACCGCGAAGCTGCGGGGCTGAGGCGGTGCGCTCCCGGAGGGCCTCCCCCGGACCACGTACCCGCGGGCGTACGGCCGTGCCGGCGTCCTCGCGCGACGATCGCGCGTTCTGGCACCTGTGGTGCGCCACCGGCGTGTCCGGCCTCGGCGACGGCATCCGGTTCGCCGCCTTCGCCCTGTTCGCCGCGGTCCTGACGAGCGACCCGCTGCTGGTGTCTCTGGTCACCGTCGCCGGCCAGCTTCCGTGGCTGTGCGTGGGGCCCTTCGCCGGGGTGCTGGTCGACCGGTTCGACCGCCGCGGGACGCTCTGGGCATGCGATGTGGCGCGCGCCGCGGTGATGGCCTGCTTCACCGTCCTGACGCTCCTGGACCGCGTGGACATCACCACCCTGACGGTGACCGCGTTCCTGCTCAGCTCGATCGAGACGCTGGCCGACAACCTGTCCCAGGCGATCACCCCGGAGGTGATCGGCTCACGTTCCCTGGACTCGGCGAACAGCTGGCTCTTCGGCGGCCAGTTCATCACGAGCGAGTTCCTCGGCACGCCGCTCGGCACCCTGCTGTTCTCCATGACGTACGCGCTGCCCTTCACCGTCGACGCGGTGACGTTCGCCCTGTCGGCGGCGCTGATCCTCCGAATCCGGGGCAGCGGAGCCCGTCCGGCGCCGCGCACGGCCCGGCCGGTGGTCGCCGACATGGCGGACGGGGTGCGCCGGCTGCTCCGCCATCGCGTCCTGCGGCCCCTGTGCCTGCTCATGGGCATGCTGAACTTCGCCGTTCTCGGTGTACTGGGTGTCGCCGTGCTCTACGCGCTGGAAGTGCTGCGGGTCAGCCAGACGACGTACGGCCTGCTGATGACGGTCGTCGCGGTCGGCGGACTGATCGGCCTCTTCGTCGCCCCGGTCCTGGCGGCGAGGATCGGCCACGGCCGCACTCTGCTGGTGGCCTTCGCCCTGTGCCCACTGCCCCTGGTCGTCGGGGGCGTCACCTCCGATCCCCTCGTCGCGGCGGCGGCCCTCCTGTTCGTCGGCGTCAGCGTGTCACTGGGCAACGTGGTGACGACGACGGTACGCCAGACGCTGATCCCGCCCGGCATGTTCGGGCGGATGAACGCCGCCTACCGGCTCTTCGTCAACGGCCTCGCGCCGCTCGGCGCGTTCGCCGGCGGGATCGTCGCCCAGCAGTACAGTCTGCGCGCGCCCTTCTACCTGGCGGCGGCCGTGTGCGTGCTCCTGGTCCTGGCCGCGCCCAGGCTGCTCCGCGACCTCCCGAAGAGCGCCGCACCGGCCCGGGTGCCGTCCGGCGAGTGAGGCCGGGACGGCGGCCGCCGGTCCGCGTCGGCGCCGCCCCATCCGGGTTTCTCCCGACTCCCCGGCAGGCGTTCGGAAGATCACAATGAAGCCTTGCGTCAACCCGTGTCCTTCCCGTTCGGTGAACCGGAGCCCGCCTTGTCCTCCTCACCCACAGCGCAGTCGGACCACCGCGGTGCGCGCGCCGCCGACGAGCGACCGCCGCGCGAGCGCACACTGCCGGACCTGCTGCAGGAGCGGGTTCGTACCGATCCGCACGCCACCGCGCTGGCCGACGACGCGGCCACGCTCAGTTTCCGGCAGCTCAACGCGCGGGCGAACCAGCTCGCGCACCTGCTCATCGGCCTCGGCGCCGGACCGGAGCGGGTGGTCGGGGTGGCCCTGCCGCGTTCGATCGACGCGATCGTGGCCATGGTGGCGGTGCTCAAGACCGGTGCCGCCTACCTGCCGCTCAACCCGGACTACCCGGTGGAACGCATCGCCTTCATGGCGGCCGACTCCGCACCGGTCACGGTGCTGGCGGCCGACACGGTGGGCCTGAAGCCGGCGGACCTCCCGGGCACCCGGCTGCTCGGCTGGGAGGGCCTCGACACCTCGGCGTACCCGACGGCCGATCCCACCGACGACGACCGGACGCGGCCGTTGCGGGCCGCGCACCCGCTGTACCTCATCTACACGTCGGGCTCCACGGGCGCGCCCAAGGGCGTGCTGATGCCCGCCCTCAGTCTGGTCAACCTGCTGGCCTGGCACGCTGAACGCTTCGCCTGCGGACCGGATGTCGTCGTCGCCAACCTGTCGGCCATCGGCTTCGACTTCTCCATGCACGAGATGCTGGCCGCGCTGGTGCACGGCAAGCGGCTGGCCGTCCCGACCGAGGAGACCCGGCGTGACCCGGTACGGCTCGTCCACTGGCTCGACCGCTACGGCGTGAACCAGGTCTTCCTGCCCAACGTCCTCATCGAGTCGATGTGCGAGGCGGCGGAGGAGGCCGGCGTCGCGCTGGACGGGCTGACCGACATCGTCCAGTCCGGTGAGCCGCTGGTGCTCGGCGAAGGCATGCGGCGCTTCGTGCGCGAGCACCCGGGACTACGGGTGCACAACCACTACGGCGCGACCGAGATGCAGGACGTCACCGCCTGGATCTGCGACGCGGACACCCTGCGCCCGCCCGCCGCGGGCACCCCCCTGTGGAACACCCGCGTCCACCTGCTGGACCGGGAGCTGCGTCCCGTACCCGACGGTGTCGCCGGGGACCTGTACGTCTCCGGCGTCGGCCTGGCCCGGGGCTACCTCAACCGCCCGGGGCTGACCGCGGAGCGCTTCCTGCCCGACCCGTTCGGTGAGCCGGGCCGGCGGATGTACCGCACGGGCGACGTGGCGCGCTGGAACGGCGACGGCGAGCTGGAATGCCTGGGCCGGAGCGACAACCAGGTCAAGCTGAACGGCTTCCGGGTCGAACTCGGCGAGGTGGAGGCTCACTTGCGTGAGCGACCCGAGGTGGCCAGGGCCGTCGTCCTGCCGCGGGAGAACGCCCGAGGCGGCAAGCAGCTCATCGCGTACGTGGTCCCGGCCGGTCCGGCACGCCCCGACTCGCGGGCGCTCCGGCTCGAACTGGCGCGGGTGCTGCCCCCGCACATGGTGCCCGCGGCCGTCGTGACGCTCACCGAGTTCCCGCTGTCCTCCAACGGGAAGATCGACCTGCGGGCCCTGCCCTCCCCCGCAGCCGGGAGCGGCGGGGGCCGGCCCGGCACGCCTGACGAAGAGGCGATGGTGGACGCCTTCACCGAGGTACTCGGTGTCGCCGACGTCGGGGCCGACGACGACTTCTTCGCGCTGGGCGGCGACAGCATCGCCGCCGTGCGGCTGGTGATCCGGGCACGCCGCGACGGGAAGGCCATCAGCACACGCGACGTGTTCGAACTCGGCACGCCGCGCCGGCTCGCCGGCGCCGGAGCCGTACAGGACGTACGGAACATCCCGGTACGTCCGCTGCTCGCCCTGCACCACAAGCACCTGGGCCGGCTGCAGGCCGCCCGGCCGGACATCGAGCACCTCCTGCCCGTCAGCCCGGTCCAGCAGGGGTTCCTGTTCCACCGGCTCCAGGACGCGGACGGGCCGGACGTCTACACCCAGCAGCTCGTACTACGGCTCGGCGGCCGGGTGAGCGGTACCGCGCTGCGCGCCGCGGCCCGCGAGCTGCTGGCTCGGCACGAAGCCCTGCGGGCGGGCTTCTTCACCGAGGGCCTGCCGGAGCCGGTTCAGCTCGTGGCCGCGGAAGCCGAGCTGCCCTGGAGGGAGACGGATCTCTCCCAGCTGGACGTCCGCGACGCCGATGCGGAGGTCCGCCGGCTGACCGAGGAGAGCCGCGCCGTCCCCTTCGACCTGTGCGCGCCCCCGCTGCTGCGCCTGCACCTGATCCACAGGTCGCCGCAGGACCACCACCTGGCGATCGACTACCACCACATCCTGCTCGACGGCTGGTCCCTGACCCTCCTGGTGCGCGAGCTGTTCGCGCGCTACCGGGGTGACGGCGATCCGGCACCCGCACCGTCCACGCGCGACTGGCTGCGGGCGATGCGCTCCCGGGACGGCGACGAGGCGGCACTGGCCTGGCGTACCGCGCTCACCGGGATACCGGAGCCGACCGTCCTCGCCCCGGCGGCCGACGGCGCGCGGCCGGCGCCGTCGTCGGCCCGGTACGTCCTGGACCTCCCGGCCCGCACCACCGACTCGCTGGCCGCGCTCGGCCGGGCCGGCAGAGTGACGGTCAACACCATCGTGCAGGCCATGTGGGGGGTGCTGCTGGGGAGCGAGACGGGCACCCGGGACGTCGTGTTCGGCACCACCGTCTCCGGGCGTACGCCGGACGTGGAAGCGGTGGACCGGATGATGGGGCTGCTGATCAACACCATTCCGGTCGCGGTCAGGATCCGGCCGGAGGAGTCCGTGTCGACCATGCTGCGACGTCTCCAGCACGAACACCAGACGCTCGTGCCCCACCAGCACCTGGGCCTCGGCTCCCTGCAGCGGCTGCTGGGCTGGTCGGCGGAGTTCGACACCTTGCTGGTGTTCGAGAACTCCGAGATGCAGCTGCACACCACGGCGGGGGCGGCCGAGGAACCCAGGGTCACGGAGGTGGAGCTCAGCGACGACACGCACTACGCCATCAGCCTCCTCGCCACCCCGGGCCCCCGGCTGCGGCTGAGTCTCACCTACCGGCCCGGCCTCATCGGCGCGGACCGGATCCGCTCCCTGGCCGGGCGGCTGGCGCGGCTGCTGACAGCCGTGGCCGAGGATCCGCACCGGCCCGTCGGGGAACTCCCGGCCGCCGCCGGTGCGGAGAGTGCCTCGGTCAGCTGACCGACAGCGTCGAAGCGGCGGAGACCTCGGCGAAGGAGCTGAGGTCCCGCGCGCCCAGGGCCCGGGCGAGCGCGGCGGTCACCGGCCCCAGGGCGCCGTCATGCGGCAGGCTGTCACCGACGACGCCGTCGATCCACACGCCGCCGCACTGCGGCCGATACCGCACCTGGCACGTCACCTCCGCCGAGCCGTCCGTCACGGAGACCTCGGCGGTCGCCTCCGTCCCGTCGGGCACGGCCACCGCGCCGGGCGGCAGCGCCACCCACAGCGACGCGGACGGGCTGCGCAGAACCTCCGCGCGGTAGACCTCCTCGATGTCCTTCCAGCCGACCTCGCGGCCCTCGGGCTCACCGTCCTGGACGGCCCGGTTGAGCAGCCGGGTCGGGAACTCCGGCCAGCCCGGGCGCACTCCGAGACCCGACACGTGCCGCGGGTTCAGCTCGGTGGCGGCGAACCCCTTGTCGCCGAGCAGCCCGTCGATGCTGAAGATGCCGAGGTAGCCGAGGGAGTCGGCAAGTTCCTGGCCGACTCGCCTGGCGTACTCGCGCAGCCGCTCCCGCTGTTCGTCCCCGGCCCGCCAGTAGGTCGAGGTGCCGCAGTAGACGAGCTGGCCCGTGCCGGGGCGGTGCAGCGTGATGACCTCGATCGGGTCGAAGACCGCCACTCCGTCCGGGAGGACCATGCCCATGGCGCTGCAGGGCACGCCCGGAACGAACGCGGCGATGCGCACCATCTCGGTCCGCCCGCGCAGTTGCGCCAGAGCCGCGTCAAGTTCGCCACGGCTGCGTACCCACCGCAGGCCCTGCGAACTGCCCAGCACCTCACGGGTCGTGTCGATGGCCACCATCACTCCGTGGCCCTGGTCCAGCGCGGCGGCCGTGCCGGTGAGCGCCGGGTCGTCGACGGGGCACACCACGTGCGCCGGCGCCGGGATGCCGACGGTCCGCCACAGCTCGTCGATCCGTGTCTTGTCCTCCCAGGCCTCCCAGCCCTTTCGCCAGTGGCCGTACGCGGGCCGGCCGCCCAGTTCGGCGTACTCGGCGTAGGTGGTGCCCAGCATGTGGCAGTCACGACCGGGGTCCACCTCGTCCAGCCACTGAAGCAGTTCGGCGGGCCGCGTGCTCAGCCACGCCTCGAACTGCCGGTGCGTCATCTCGAGTCCGCGCTCGGCGCAGCTCCACACGTGCTCGGCCGGCGGATCTCCGGGGGCGGGCCGGGTGTTGATGACGACGGCGGCGAGGCTCGCGCCGGAACGGCCCAGCTCCTCCGCCAGCGCCTTCATCCCGCCGTTGAACTTGTGCACGGTCATGATGACGCGCCGTCCGGCCCAGGTCCGGCGCATGTCGTCGATGACCCTGCTCAGCCGCTGCCGGGCCTCGTCCAGCCCGGTCTCGGAGGTCCCGTCCACTCGCTCCGCCGTGCTCATGTCGCGCTCCCGTCCATCTGCCGGCGCAGGCTGAGCGGCCGCATGTCGGTCCAGACCTCGTCGATGTACGCCAGGCACTGCTCGCGCGTTCCGCTCATGCCGTCGGCCCGCCAGCCGGCCGGGACCTCGGCGTCCGCCCGCCAGATCGAGTACTGCTCCTCGTCGTTGACCACGACGCTGTAGGTCTCTTCGCGCGCCTCGTCAGGCATCGGTGCTCCTTGTGAGAAGGGTTGGGCGGGTCGTGGGCCGGGCCGGACCGTGTCAGTCGTCGGGGCCGTCCTGCGCCAGGAGGTCGGTCACCTCGCTGTCCGACAGGTTCTCCAGGCCGGCCAGCAGCCGGCTCAGCTCCGTGGGGTCGGCCTGCGACCACTGGGCCTCCTGGACCGCGACCGCGACGTCCGCGATGCTCGAACTGCCGCTGAGCAGCTCGCCGACCGGCAGCTCCACGCCGAAGTCCCGTTTGATGCGGGCCGTGATCCTGGTGGCGAGCAGCGAGTGCCCGCCCAGTTCGAAGAAGCCGTGGGTCACGGACACCGCGGGCAGTTCGAGGACGTCGCACCAGATGTCCGCCAGTCGCTGTTCCACCGGGTCGCGTGGCCGGCTGAGTCCGGCGTGATCGACCGGCACGGCGGGCTCCGGCAAGGCCGACCTGTCCAGCTTGCCGTTGGGTGTCGTCGGCAGGGCGGGCAGGACGACGAAGGCCGCGGGCACCAGGGCGGGGGGCAGCCGCTCGGCGAGGAACGCACGGAGGGAGCCGTCGTCCGGCCGCCCGCTTCCCGCTCGGTCTGCGTCTGCGGCTCCGTCCCCGTCTCCGTCTCCGTCTCCGTCTCCGTCTCCGACAAGGTAGGCCACCAGGCGCGGTTCGCCCGCGACACCGCTGCGGACGTCCACCACCGCGGCGGCCACCCGCGGGTGGGCGGCGAGCGCGGCTTCGACCTCCGCCGGCTCGATCCGGTGCCCCCGGATCTTGACCTGGTGGTCCAGACGGCCGAGGAACTCCACCATGCCGTCCGCCGACCATCGCGCCCGGTCGCCCGTGCGATACAGCCGGCCGCCCGGCTCGAACGGGTCCGGCACGAAACGTTCGGCCGTCAACGCCGGTCTGCCCAGGTATCCGCGGGCCACCTGGACGCCGCCGATGTGCAGCTCGCCCGCCACACCGACCGGAACCGGCCGACCGGAGCCGTCGAGGACGTAGACCCGGGATCCGGTGAGCGGGCGGCCGATCGGCAGCCGGGCCCGGGCGGTGAGACCGGGGTGGATCCGGCAGCCCGTGACGTCGATGGCCGCCTCGGTCGGGCCGTACAGGTTGTGCAGTTCGACGTCGGGCAGCAGTTCCCGCGTCCGTGCGGCCAGGGCGGGCGCCAGTTCCTCACCGCTGCAGATCACCCGGCGGAGCACATCGGCGCACCGCGTCGCTTCGGGCTCGTCGAGGAAGGCCCGCAGCATGGAGGGAACGAAGTGGCAGGTGGTGACGCCCTGTTCACGGATGAGCCGGACCAGGTAGGCCGGATCACGGTGGCCGTCGGGACGCGCGAGGACGACGGGGCTGCCCGCGACGAGCGGCCAGAACACCTCCCACACCGCCACGTCGAAGCCGACCGGGGTCTTGTGCAGGACGCGCTCCGCCTTGGTCAGTCCGTAGGCCTCCTGCATCCAGGCGAGCCGGTTGACCACTCCGGCGTGGTGGTTCATCACCCCCTTGGGCGTCCCTGTGGTGCCCGATGTGTGGATCACGTACGCGAGGCTGTGCGGCGTGGCGGTGGCCGGCGGTCTGGTGGCGGGGAAGCGCGCCGCCGGGTGCGGATCGGCGTCGAGACACACGACCGCGGGCTGTCCGGCTCCGTCCAGGGCGCGGGCGAGCAGCCCGGACGCCGTGTCCTGGTCGGTCAGCACCACGCGTGGCCCGGCGTCGCGCAACTGGGCGGCCAGCCGCCCGTGCGGGTAATCGGTGTCCAGGGGCAGGTAGGCCCCGCCGGCCTTGAGTACGGCGAGCAGGGCGACGACCAGTTCGGGTGAGCGCGGCAGGCATACCGCCACCGGCTGGTCCGGCCCTGTTCCCAGGTCACGCAGCAGCCAGGCGAGCCGGTTCGCCCGCTCCTCCAGCCCGCCGTAGTCGAGGACGCGGTCTCCGGCGATCACCGCCGGTGCCGTCGGGTCCAGGTCGGCCTGCCGCTCCACCAGCGCGTGCAGCATGTCAGGGGCCGCCGGAGTGCTGCGCACACCGCTGAACTCGTCGGTGACACGGGCGCGTTCGGCCGCGCTCATGACCGGCAGGGCGGTCACCGGCGAGTCGTCCGGCAGCCCGGGCCCTTCGGTGGCGGCGCTCAGCAGCGTCGTGAGGGCGCGGGTGATCCGCTGGACGGTGTCCCGTTCCAGGAGGTCGGCGGCGTAGACGACGTGTCCGGTGAGCCCGCCGTCCGGCTGTTCGGCGAGGTGCAGCGCCAGCTCGAACTGGGCTCCAGGCGCGGGCAGTTCGAAGGCCTCGGCCCGCACTCCGCCGGCTTCCCAGGGGGCGAGCGGCACGTTGAGCGCGAGCACGGCGCGGACGAGCGGGGCCCGCCCGTCGGGGCGGTCCTGGCAGACCTGCCGCACGATCTCGTCGAAGGGCATCGACTGGTGGGCGTAGGCAGCGAGGCAGCGGGTCCGCACCCTGGCCAGCAGTTCACCGAAGGCCGGTGCGCCGGAGGTGTCGATCCGCAGCGGCACCACGTTGGCGAACAGCCCCACCTCATCGGCCGTCTCGTGGTCCCGTCCGGCGGCCGGGGTGCCGACGACGAAGTCGTCCTGGCCGCTCCACCGCTCCAGTACGGCGCCCAGGCCGGTGAGCAGCACCATGAAGAGGGTGGCCTGCCGGGACCTGGCGTACTGCCTGAGCCGGCCGGCCTGTCGGGGGCTGAACCCGAATCGCAGCGAGTCGCCGCGCCAGGTGGGCGACTGCGGCGGTGGAGCGTCGAGTGGAAGGTCGAGCGGGACGGCGGAACCGAGCGTCTCCCGCCAGAACGCGGCGTCGTCGTCGCCCCAGGACGGGCCCGGGGCGGTGCGCGGGCCGGCGGGAGCGGCCGGTGCCGGCGGGGGGCCGCCCGTCGCTCGCCCGGCGTACCGCTCGCCGAGACCGCGCAGCAGCACACCGAGCGACCATCCGTCGACGACGATGTGGTGGGCGGCGATGCCGAGGTACCAGTCGTCGGCATCGCGCTGGACGAGGACGGCCCGCAGCAGGGGGCCGGTCGTCAGGTCGAACTTCGCGGTGGCGAGCTCCTCGACCACCTGATCGAAGCGGCTGTCCCGTTCGGCGCCGTCCGTGCCGGTGAGATCGACCCGGCGCAGCGGTGTCGGTCCGGCGGGCCGGACGACCGTCGTGAGCGAGCTCTCGGCGTCCTGGACGAAGGCCGAGCGCAGGACCGGGTACTGGAGGGTCAGGTCGTTCAGGCACTGGCCGAGCAGGTCGGGGTCGACCGGCCCGGTGAGCCGTACGCCGCCGTGGACGTGATAGGCACTGCCGGCGCCCATCTGGTCCAGCAGCCACATCACCTCCTGGGCCCTGGACGGCTTCGGGGTGTCCGGGACGGCCGTCCGTCGTGGCGGACCGGTGACGCGCGGCGCGGCGGAGTCCCGCCGGGTGACCAGTGTCTCCAGCTGGGCGGGGGTCAGCCCGTCGAGCAGCCGGTCGACGGTGAGTTCCACGCCGTACGTCCGGGACAGTTCGACGATCAGGCGGACCGCCCGCAGCGAGTCCAGGCCCTGCCCCAGCAGGCTCTCCGTGGGCCGGATCCGGTCGGGAGCGGCTTCGAGCGCGGCGGCCACGGTCCGGGTCAGGGCACTGTGCGTGGCCCGGTTCCCGGCCTCGCTCTCATGGGCTGCGGCCACCGGTGCCAGTTTTCCGTCCAGCCATTGCCGTCGCATGGCGTCGCGGCGGACCTTGCCGCTGGTGGTGCGGTCGATGGCACCCGAGCGGACCAGCACCACGTCGCGCAGGGCGAGGCCGTGCTCGGAGGCGACCGCCTCGCGCACCGCTGACAGCACACGGGGCGCCTCCTCGGCCGTGGGCCTGGGCGCGATCTCGTGCACGAGCACGACCCGCTCCTCGCCGTCGGCGTCCACCGAGAACGCGGCCGACCGGCCGAGCCGCAGCGACGGGTGGCTGCGGCTCGCCGTCCGCTCGATGTCCTCCGCGTAGTGATTGCGTCCCCGGACGACCATCAGGTCCTTCAGCCTGCCGGTGACGAACAGTTCACCGTCGAGCTCGAAGCCGAGGTCGCCGGTACGGAGGAAGGAGCGGCCCGGGTGACCGGGCAGTTCCACGCCGAAGGCGGAGGAGGTGCCGGTGTCGCCCCAGTACCCGCCGGTCACGCTCGGGCCACTGACGCAGACCTCACCGACCTGGCCCGGAAGACGGGCCCCGCCGTTCTCCGGGTCCACCACGACGACCAGGTCCTCGCCCTGGGGGCGCCCGCATCCGGTGAACGACGCGGTCGGCCCGCCGTCCGGGCCGGCGGCGAGCACCGCCTCGCCCTCCTCCAGCTCCCGGCGGCCGACCTCGACGACGCGCGGGCCGGCCGGGGACCTCCCTCCGGTCACGAACAAGGTGGCCTCGGCGAGGCCGTAGCACGGGTGGAACGACGAGCGCCGGAAGCCCGTGCCGGCGAAGGCACGTGCGAAGTCCTCGACGGTGTCGCCGCGGACCGGCTCGGCGCCGATCATCGCGTGCCGCAAGGTGCTGAGATCAAGCCCCGCGCGCTCCTGCTCGCCGATGCGCCGGACGCATTCGCGATAGCCGAAGTCGGGCGCCGCCGTGGCGGTCGCCCGGTGCCGGCTGATCGCCTCGAGCCAGCGCAGGGGCTTGCGCAGGAAACCCGTCGGGCTCAGCAGCGTGCACGGGAAACCGGCGTACACCGGTTGCAGGATCCCGCCGATCAGCCCCATGTCGTGGTACGGCGGCAGCCAGCTGACGGCTCTGGTGTCGGCGTCGGGCTGCAGCACGCGGCCGATGACCGCGAGGTTCTCCATCAGGTTCCCGTGCCGCACCTTGACGCCCTTGGGGGAGCCGGTGGATCCGGAGGTGTACTGCAGGAAGGCCAGGTCGGCCGGCTGGACGGCCCGCGCCGTCCGGTGACGCGCGGCCGTCTGCGCGGGCTCGTCGGTGAGGAGCCAGTCGAGCGAGTCCACGAGGGGCTGTGCCGCGTACTCGGCGCGGACGGCGGCGGTGCTCAGCGCGACCTTCGTGCCGGCGTCACCGGCCACCGCCAGCATCCTGGTGATCCCGAGCCGCCCGGTCGGCAGGTACACCGGGACGGCGACGACCCCGGCGTACAGGCAGCCGAAGAACGCGGCGACGTAGTCCGGCCCGGGCGGGTACAGCAGCAGCGCGCGCTGCCCGGTGACTCCGTGTTCGCGGAGCACCCCGGCGACCTCACCGGCCCGCCGGTCGAGCTGCTGGTAGCTGACGACCCGCTCGGCCTCCCCGTCCCCGGCGAACTCGAAGCAGGTCAGCTCAGGTGTCCGGTCAGCACGTTCCCGCAGGACGTCGACCAGGGTGCGACGGTCGTTCACCTGCTGCGGACCTCCCCGACGATGGGCATGTGCTTGATACCGGCCACGAAGTTCGACGCGAGGTGCTCGACCTCACCGGCCCGTTCGATGTCGGAGAAGACGCTGAGGATCTCGTCGAACAGGGCCCGCAGGGTGACCCTGGCGACCGTGTGTCCGATGCAGTAGTGGCCACCCGCGCCGAAGGCGATGTGCCGGTTCGGTTTGCGGCGGAGGTCGAAGGTGAACGGGTCGGCGAACGCCGCCTCGTCCCGGTTCGCGGAGCCCAGCCAGACCACCACCGCGTCGCCGGACCGCACCTTGCGGTTGCCGATCTCCACGTCACGCAGGGCGTGCCGCATGAAGTGGTTGGCGGGCGAGGCCCACCGCAGCGCCTCCTCGACCGCCGTCGAGACGGTGACCCCGTCGGCGCCGTCCAGCAGTTCGCGCAGGGTGGGGGTGCCGATGAGCGAGTCCAGGGCCGCTGGGGGCACGTAGGGCGTGGTGACGTTGGCGCCGAGCAGCAGGCTGTAGCAGTTGGAGAGCACCTCGCCGAGCCCCAGTTTGCGGCCCTCGAACTCCATGGAGAGCAGGAGACTGATCAGGTCGTCGCTGAGGTCCCGCTGCCGTTCCCTGACCACGTCGGCGAAGTAGGCGAAGAGTTCGCGGTGGGCCTGCCGCAGCGCGGCGTCCGGACCGCCCGCCACCGTGTACTCCGGGTCGTCCGGGGCGATGGACATCAGGGTGAGCCTGGTCAGCCGGGGCCAGTCCTCCTCCGGCAGGCCCATCAGCATGCCGGTCACGGCCATGGGCAGGTGGGTGGCCGCCTCGGCGATGTCGAAGGGTTCCCGGGACATGGCCGGTTCCAGCAGCCGGCGCACGTGGGCCCTGATCTGCTCCGAGGAACGTTCCACCGACTTGATGGCGAGCGCGCGCTGCAGCGGCTCGCGCATCTTGGTGTGCCGGGGCGGGTCGGTGGCGGCCATCTGCTGGCCGCCGGCCGGGTCGTCCTTGCCGAGCAGGTTGAGCAGGGTGCCGCGCTGGGACGTGAAGGTCTCGTGGTCGCGCAGCACCCAGGAGCCGTGCTCCAGGGTGGTCACCGACCAGAATCCCAGGTCGCTGCCGACGGGGTGCCAGCGCACCGGGTCGTACTTGCGCATCGCGGCCCAGACGGGATGCGGATCTCCCTCCGAGTACAACCGGGGGTCGACGAGGTCGACCGCGTCCAGGTCCATGTCCTCGGTGACATCCACTGAGGTGGGTATTCTCATGCTGCTCGATCTCCCGCGGGTCGATGGCCAGCCACCGCTCAACGGCCGGATCCCCATTGCATCGCCGTGACGGCGAATGCTGGAGTCCGGAGAAGCCCGGACTGCGGCCCGGACCCGGGCGGCCACGGCCGGTGCGTGGGCGAAGCCTTCGGTGTGCCGGGTCCCGGACCGACGGTGCGGCCGCCGACCGTGCTGTTACTGTGCGCGCATGACCCAGCGTGTGCCTGCCACAGGTGGCGAGAAGGACAGTCTGCGCATCAGCCTCGACCGGCACCGCGATGTGGTGCTCTGGAAACTCCAGGGCCTCGACGAGGACCAGGTGAGACGGCCGATGACGCCGTCCGGGACCTCGCTGCTGGGGCTAGTGAAGCACCTGGCCGCCACCGAGTACGGCTGGTTCTGCGAGACGTTCGGCCGTGAGACGGAACCGCTGCCGTTCGACGACGACGACCCGGAAGCCGATCTGCGCCCCACGCCCTCGGAGACGACGGCCGACATCGTGGCGTTCTACGGCCGGGCCCGTGCCGCGTCCGACAAGGTGATCGACGAGCTGGACGTGGACGCGGTGGGCACCGCCTGGCACGGCGAGTCCGTGACGCTGCGCTGGACGCTCATTCACATGATCGAGGAAACCGCCCGCCACGTCGGGCACATGGACATCGTGCGCGAACTCCTGGACGGCCGAACCGGCGACCACCCGCGGGACTGATCGCCCGGCGCCGTACCCGCAGGCGGCCGCGGCGCCGTGCGGGGACGGCCGCGGCGCCCCCTACGGGGCGTACCACCGCGTGGTGGCGCGGGCGAGCGCGGTGCCCCGGCTGTCGTACAGCACCGACGTGCTGGCGAAGCCGTGATCGTCGCCGGTGTCGAGGCGGCCCACCACGACACACCGGTCTCCGGGGGCCGGCGAGGTCTCCAGTTCGGCGCGCATCCAGCCCAGCACCCTCGGCGCGGCGACCAGGTCCGCGGTCCACCCGGACGGGCAGTCGAGGACGCTCCAGACGAACTCCGCGGCCACCCGGCCGTCCTCGCCGGTCCCCGCCGCCTCGTCCGGAACCCACGGGCAGGCGACCGTGGCCGCCCGGCCCGGCACCGGGCCCGGGGCCAGCAGCAGCCCGTCACCCGGTTCCCGGTCCGGTCCACAGGCGAAACAGCGCGGATACGGGTGGTTGACCTGCCCCCGGTACCGTCCGGATGCCCGGACCGCTTCCTCCCACGACACCGGGTCGACATGGCCCACCCGGTGCTCCGTGGGCGCGGCGGTCGCGATCAGCTGGTCGCCGTCCCACAGATGCGCTCTGCGGCCGCCCACCTCGGCCCGCAGGGGACGGTCCAGACGGGGCGGCGCGTGCAGGGTCACCGCGACCGGCGCCGGGCACAGCCGGGCGAAGGAGCCGCACACGTAGCCGCCGTTGGCGCTGCCGTCCGGCCCGTTGAACCGGCCGTCGACGGTGAGCTGTCGGATCTCTGGCACGATCACCCCTCGTGGGTCGGGCGCAGGGCCTCTCGCTGGGTCGGGGCCCTGCGTCGAGTGGTGATGCGGGCCGGCCGCGAACCGGGCGGCGGCGGTCCGACATCCCCCGGACACATCGTCCAACGCGGCGGCGCCGGCCACCGTCCGGACTTCTCCGGACTGGAGCGGCCCCGTCCGTGGCGATCGAATGAGGACCCACCCGATGGAGCCCCGTCACAGCCACCGGGTCCGCAGGAGACCGGTCCCGTCGGACCCGCGACGGGAGATCCCGGACAGAGGCCGAAGCACCCAGCCATCCCCGCCTGTCGCAGGGCGGTCGCAGAAGAGAGGCGGCCGACGAGTGCACTCCGACGCCAAGATCGTCAATTCCTGGAACGAGTGGGACCCGCTGCAGGAAGTCGTTGTGGGCAGCGCCGACAACGCCTGCTTCGAGCCGACGGAACCCGGACACAAGCCTCAGGAGCGTGGTCTGCCCCCCTCGGCCGAACGGCGGCCCTTCCCCACCGGGCCCAAGCCGCAGGCGACCATCGACAAGGCGAACGAGGAACTGGCCGGCCTGGTGGCCCTCCTCGAGTCCCAGAACATCACCGTGCGACGCCCCGAGCCACTGGACTTCTCCGCACCGCTGAAGACCCCGACGTTCGAGGTCGAGAACCAGTACTGCGCCGTGTGCCCGCGGGACGTGATGATCACGCTGGGCAACGAGATCCTCGAAGCCACCATGTCCCGCCGGTCGCGCTACTTCGAGTACCAGGCCTACCGCGAACTCGTCTACGGTTACCTGGCCGCCGATCCCCGCATGAGCTGGTCGGTGGCGCCGAAGCCCACCATGGCGGACTCCATGTACCGTGAGGAGTTCTGGGACTGGCCGCTGGAGAAGCGCCACCGGGAGATGCACAACTTCGAGTTCTGCGTCACCCAGGACGAGGTGGTCTTCGACGCCGCGGACATGTGCCGGCTCGGCCGGGACGTCCTCGTGCAGGAGTCCATGACCACCAACCGGGCCGGCATCAAGTGGATCACCAGGCACCTCGAACCGCAGGGATTCCGGGTCCATCCGGTGCACTTCCCGCTGGACTTCTTCCCCTCGCACATCGACGCCACGTTCATCCCGCTGCGCCCCGGCCTGATCCTGACCAACCCCGACCGTCCCATCCGTGACGGCGAGGAGAAGATGTTCCTCGCGAACGACTGGGAGTTCGTCGAGGCGCCGCAGCCGAGTCTGACGAACGACGAGATGCCCACCTACTGCCAGTCGACGAAGTGGGTGTCGATCAACGTCCTCAGCCTCTCCCCCACCAAGATCGTCTGTGAGGAGAGCGAGAAGGCGCTCCAGGAACTGCTGAGCAAGCTCGGGTTCGAGGTCTTCCCGGTACCGTTCCGCAACGTCTACGAGTTCGGCGGCTCCCTGCACTGCGCCACCTGGGACGTCCGCCGGGAGGGCACCCGCGAGGACTACTTCCCCAACCTGGACTACACCCCGCTCACCTGAACCTCGGCCGAACCGCCGGTGCCCGCCGGCGCGAAGGGTTGAACCCCTTCGCGCCGGCGGGCACCGGCGTTGTCGGCGCTCCCTCAGGTCGGGTCGGCGGCGGTCACGATGATCCGGGCCACCTCGGCGGGCCGGGTCGCGAGGAAGTAGTGGCCGCCGTGCTCCAGTGTGCGCACCGAGACGTCCGCGGCGAACCGCGTCCACTCCTTCGGGTCGCCGTCGAGGCCCTCGTCGTCGTCGGCCAGCACGACCGTGACGGGCACGTCGATCGCGGGTCGCCCGTCCTGGCGCGCCGCCACGAAGTACCGGCATGCCGCGGCCGTGTCGTGCCGGTAGGACGCCGCGAGCGGTCCGGCGTACCCCAGGGCCGCGTCGGCCAGCTCGTGTGCACCGCTCTCCAGCGCGAGCCGGGCGATGATCTCCGTGTCCCCCACCTGACCGATCCCGGCGATCTCCGCCAGCCGGTCGGCGGTCTCGCCGGGCAGCTGGGCGCCCAGGAAGACCCGCTCCACCTCGTGGCCTTGCCGGCGCAGCAACCGGGCGGTCTCCAGGGCGCAGGCCGTGCCGGCGGAGTGCCCCCACAGCAGCACCCTGCCGGGTGCCATCGCGGCCACCTCGGCCGCCACCTGCTCGGCCAGCTCCGCCACCTCCACCAGTGGCTCGGCGTGCGGGCCGTCGGCCAGGCCGTGGCCGGGCGGTTCGACGCCGTGCACCGCCCACCCGGAGCCGGCCAGCTCCTTGGCCAGCGGTACGTAGTTCATCGCGTTGCCGCCCGCGTGCGGGAAGCACACGAGCACCCCGCGCTCCGGCCCGCCGGGCGGCGTCAGGCGGTGCAGGCGTCCGCCGGCCCGGCTCTGCTGTCCGTCGAGGATCCGTGCCAGGTCCGCCAGTACGGGCCGGCGGGTGACGTCCCCCAGGGTGATCGACCTGTCCAGCGCGATCACCATCCGAAGAGCCGACAGCGAGGAGCCCCCGGAGCCGAAGAAGTCTTGGGTACGGCCGACCTGCGCCGGCGGGACACCCAGCACGTCGGCCCAGACCGCGGCCAGTCGCCGCTCCGCCTGCGTCCTGGGCTCGTCGCCGGCGATCGACGTCCGGTGCAGCCCGTCGGCGATCCGCGCCAGCTCCTTGCGGTCCACCTTGCCGTTGCCGGTCAGCGGCAGGGTGTCGAGCCAGTACCAGTCCGCCGGGACCATGTATTCGGGAAGGTGCCGGGACAGCGCGTCCGCCAGTGCGGCGACCGGCAGCGCCGGCGGGCTCGAGTGGAACGCCGCGAGGCGCTGTTCGCGCTCCCCCGCGCCCGTGGCGATGACGGCCGCCTCGCGCACCTCGGGGACGCGCAGCAGCCGGTCCTCGATCTCCTCCGTCTCGATCCGGAAGCCGCGGATCTTGACCTGCGCGTCCTTGCGGCCGGAGAACTCCAGCCTGCCGTCCGGCGCCCATCTGCCGAAGTCGCCCGAGCGGTAGAGGCGCTGTCCCCGGTGATGCGGACTGGGCGGGAACGCGGTGCAGGTACGCACCGGGTCGTTGACGTAGCCGCGGCTGATGCAGACGCCGGAGAAGACGATCTCGCCCGGAGCGCCGAGCGGCACCGGCATCAGGTCACGGTCCACCACGTACACCCTGGCGCCGGGCACCGGCCGGCCCAGCGACACGCGTGCCCCGTCCGGTGCCCGGTCCATCACCTCGTGATTGGTGTCGTCACAGGTCTCGGTCAGCCCGTAGGCGTTGACCAGCGGCACGTCCGGGAAACGCTCGAACCAGCGGCGCACCAGGGCGGCCTTCAGGGGCTCACCGGTCGCCGACACGCAGCGCAGCGCGGGCAGTTCCCTCGGGTGCCGGGCCAGTTCCGTGAGGAGGACGTCCAGGTAGGAGGGGACCAGCTGGATCACCTCGATCCGCCGGTGGTCCAGTTCCGCCACGAACTCCTCGACGTCCAGCAGCACCGGCTGCGGGACGATCACCACCGTGCCGCCGGCCAGCAGCGGCGCGGCCACCTGCCACAGGGAGATGTCGAAGCACTGCGGTGCGGTCTGGGCGACGACCGTGCCGCACCGCACGCCCAGGTCGTCGACCTTCGCGAGCATGTGGTTGAGCATGCCCGCCTGTTCGCACATCACCCCCTTGGGCTCGCCCGTCGAGCCGGAGGTGAAGTAGATGTAGGCGAGCCGGCCGGCCGGTACGGGAACGCCGGGATCCGAGGACGGGTGCCCTTCGCGCAGCAGCTGTGCCACGGATCTCACCCGGAGACCCGGCAGCGACTTCGCCACCTCCTCCGCGACCCCGCGGCCCGCCGGGTCCACGAGAGCGACCCCGCATCCCGCCCTGCGCAGCATGCCGGTGACCCGCTCGGCGGGAAACTGCGGCTCGACGGGCAGGTAGCAGCCGCCGGCCTTCAGAATGGCCAGCAGGGCGATCAGCCAGCCCAGGTTCCGTTCCGTGACGACGGCGACGACGTCCTCCGGCTGGAGACCGGCGGCCAGCAGCGCGTGTGCGGCCTGGTTGGCACGGTCGTCCAGCTCCTGGTAGGTCAGCCGCTCCGTGCCGCACACCGCGGCCACCGCGTCGGGCCGGGACCGGGCCACCTCCGCGATCAACTCGTGCACCCTGCGGTCGGGCAGCTCCCGGTCGGGCCCGCTGAGCTCGTCGAGCTGGAAGCGCAGTTCCTCCTCGCCGAGCAGCGGCCGCAGGGTGTGCGCGGCGTCCGGGTCGGCCGTCAGCAGCCGCAGCGCGGTGAGGTGGTAACCGGCGATCCTGGCCGCGTAGTCCGCGTCGATCACTTCTTGCCGGCACCGCAGCACGAGGCACGTCCGCCCAGCGCGCCGGGCCAGCCCGATCCGCAGCGGCAGGCCCGGGTGGTCCGGCCACGCGGCGGTCGGCTCGCCCGTCCCGACCGCCGTCTCGAACGGTGGCGCGTCACCGGCGAGTTCGGCGGGCAGATCGGTGTGCCGGGGCATCACGGCCGTGAGCGCGCCCACGTGAGCGACGAGCTGCCGCCAGGTCGTGTGCCGTAGGTCCACCAGGCAGGGCAGGGGTGTCGCGCCCTCGCGGTCCGCGAAGCCCACCCGGATCTCGTGCTCACCGGTGAGCGCGCCGACGGCCTTGGCGTGCGCGGCCAGCAGTACCGTGCCGACGTCGGCGTCCAGCGTCCCGGCGAGCCGCAGCATCGCCTCGGACAGGTCCACGGGCACCGTGAACTCGTGCTCGCCGGTGCCCGCCGGCTGCCGCGACCAGCGCGGAAGGGTGACGGCCCCGCCACCGAGCAGGACCTCGCGCCAGTAGGCGGTCGTTGCGTTCATGGAGCACCTCTCGTACGGGCGCCGTCGCGGCGGCTGCGCTGGGTCGGTGGCGGTCCGGGCGGGTTGGCGGTGACCACGGGGGGACGCCGGGTACGACGGGCCCCGCGGGTGGCCGGGCCGGTCCCGCCGTACCGGCGGGAGACATCAGGAGCCGTCTCCCGGGGACCGCAACTGCGACCCGACCTGGTCGGCCGACATCTCCTGTACGCGGAGCACCAGTTGGGCGATCCGGTCGACGTCGACGCCCTCGGCGGTCCCGCGTTCCCTCACCGCGTCGGCGAAGGCGGCCACGGTGGGGGTGTCCACGAAGAAGTGGAGGGGGAGATCCATCCGGAACAGCTCACGCGTCTGGGACACGACCTGGGTGGCGAGCAGCGAATGCCCGCCCAGCTCGAAGAAGTCGTCCTCGGCACCGATGTCCTCGCGGCCGAGGACTCCTCCCCAGATCCGGGCGAGCACCCGCTGCAGGGCACCGGTGGGCTCCACGCGTTCCGCGCCGGACGCGGGCCCGCCCCAGTCGGGTTCGGGCAGCGCGTTGCGGTCGATCTTGCCGTTGGTCAGCCGGGGGAACTCGTCGAGGACGACGTAGGACGCCGGGATCATCGGCGTCGCCAGTGCCCGGGCCAGGTAGCGGCGCAGGGTGTCACGGTCCGGCGCCGGCGTCCCGTCGGGCACCGTCAGATAGCCGGCCAGGTGGTGTTCGCCGCCGGTCCGCGGCCAGGCGCGGACGACGGCTTCCTCGACGCCGGGGTGCGAACGCAGCAGGGCCTCGACCTCGCCGGGCTCCACCCGGTAACCGTGGATCTTGAGCTGCTGGTCCAGTCGGCCCAGGAACTCCAGGGTGCCGTCGTCGCGCCACCGCACCCGGTCACCGGTGCGGTAGAGGCGCTGTCCCGGCCGGAAGGCGTGCGGTACGAACACGGCGGCCGTCTGCCCCGGCCTGCCCAGGTAGCCGCGGGCCGCCTGCACGCCCCCGATGAACAGTTCCCCGGGGACACCGACCGGCTGCGGCCGTCCGTCGGCGTCGAGTACGTGGAGTTCCACCCCGGCGGGGGGCCGGCCGATCGGCACGGACGCCGGCACCGGAAGGGTCACCTGGTGCACGGAGGCGTCGCAGGAGCCCTCGGTCGGGCCGTACAGGTTGTAGAGAGACACCTGCGGTGCCAGGCTCAGGAGCCGCTCGGCGAGGGCGGGGGGAAGTTCCTCGCCCCCGCACACCATGGCCCGCAGGTCTCCGGCGGACTCGGCGAACCCCGGTTCGTCAAGCACGGAACGCAGCATCGAGGGGACGAAGTCGCAGGCCGTGACCCGGTGTCTGCGCAGCGTCTCGACCACGTGGCGGGGATCGAGGTGCCGGCCGGGCCGGGCCAGGACCAGCCGGCCGCCGGTGAAGAGCGGTACGAGCATCTCCCACAGCGAGGGGTCCGAGCTGATGGGCGTCTTGTGCAGCACCACGTCCTGCGGGCCGAAGGCGAACGAGTCGCACATCCAGCGCATCCGGTTGGCCAGGCCGTGGTGGGTGAGCAGCACGCCCTTGGGCCTGCCCGTGGACCCGGAGGTGTACAGCAGGCACGCGGCGTTGTCCGGAAACAGCTCGAAGTCGGGCCGGCTCGACGGAAGGCCGTCCCACGGGACCGTACCGGCGTCCAGGGCCACGACCGTCGCGGATCCACCGGCCGTCGCGGATCCGCCGGCCGCCGTGCCGGAGCCGGCCAGTCCGGTGGAGGTCAGGACGATGCGGGGGGCCGCGTCCCGCACCACCTGCTCCAGGCGCCCCGCCGGGTGGTCCGGGTCCAGCGGCAGATAGACGGCTCCCGCCTTGAACACCGCGAGCATCGCCACCACCAGGTCCACGCTCCTGTGCAGGTGGACGCCGACGAGGTCCTCGGTGCGCACACCTGACCGGATCAGCCAGTGGGCGAGCCGGTTCGCGCGTTCGTCGAGTTCCCGGTAGCTCACCTGGCCGGCCGCCGGCAGGCCGTCGGCCACCACCGCCACCGCCTCGGGGGACCTCGCCGCCTGCCGCTCGAAGCAGGCGGCGAGCGGCCGGGCCGGGACCGGGCCGGTGCGTGCGCCGCTGATCTCGTTCACCAGGCGGTCGCGTTCGGCCGGCGGCAGCGTCGGCAGCGCGCGCACCGGCAGGTCGGCGTCGTCCGTCCCCGCGGCGAGGACGGTCGTCAGGCTCTCGGCCATCCGCTGGGCGGTCCCGCGCTCGAACAGGTCGGTGGAGTAGACCAGCCAGCCCGACAGGCCGCCGGACGCGTCCGGGGCGAGCTCGACACTGATGTCCAGGTCGGTCCCGGACCGGGGCAGTTCCGTCATGGACACCTTGAGCCCGGGCAGGTGCGGGGCGCCCAGCGGGACGTTGCGCAGTGAGAGCAGCACCCGTGGCAGGTCGGGGCGGCCGTGCTGCCGTCCGACACCGATCCGCTGGACGACGCGCTCGAACGGCACGTCCTGATGTCCGTAGGCGTCCAGGCACACCGCGCGTACCCTGCCGACGAGGTCCCGGAAGGAGGCCGCGCCGGCCAGGTCGATCCGCAACGCCAGCGTGTTGACGAAGAGGCCCACCAGGCGCTCCAGTTCGGGGCGGGGTCGGCCGGCGACAGGCGTGCCCACGACCAGGTCGGACTGTCCGGACCACTGGTGCAGCACGACGGTGAAGGCGGCGAGCAACACCATGAACGGGGTGGCGTTCTCCTCCTGGGCGACCCGGCTGAGCGCGCTGGTCAGCTCGGGGCCGATCTCCAGCGGGAGCGAGGCGCCCTCGAAGGTGGGACGGCTCGGCCGCGGCCGGTCGCCGGCCAGCTCAAGCGGCGGAGCGCCGGTCAGTACACGCTGCCAGTGGTCCAGTTGTGCCGCGGCTGTCCCGCCGTCCAGCATGTTCCGCTGCCAGACTGCGAAGTCGGCGTACTGCACGTCGAGTTCGGGCAGCCGTGCCGGTTCTCCCGCGACGGCGGCCCCGTACAGCTCGGCGAGTTCGTCGACGAGCACGCCGAGCGACCAGCCGTCGACCGCGATGTGGTGCACGCAGAACGCGAAGGTCCACTCGTCGGTGCCGCGGATGTGCCAGAGCCCCGCGCGCAGCAGCGGCGGGGCGGCGAGGTCGAAGGGCAGCGAGGCCAGTCGCCGTGCGCGCTCGGCCGCCTCCTCGGCGCCGGCGTCGCCGACAGCGAGTTCCACGGTGAGTTCACCGGCGGGCCTGACCACCTGGGCCGGCCGGTGGTCGGCGTCCAGCTCGTACCCGGTGCGCAGCGTTTCGTGGCGGTCCACCATGGCGGCCAGGGCGGAGCGCAGCGCCTCGGGGCTCACGTCTCCCTGGAGCCGCAGCACGACGGGCATCAGGTAGGTGACGGCGGCCGGATCCAGCTGGTGCTGGAAATGCAGGCGCTCCTGGCCGGGCGAACAGACGAACCGATCGGTGCCCGGGGCGCGCACCGGGATGCGCGACGCCTGCTCCCGCTCGGTGTGCCGGCGGCTCAGGCTGCGGCTCAGCAGCGCCCGGCGCTCCGGCGACAGGCCACGCAGGCCACGTCGCAGCCGCTCGGCTTCGGACAGCGGCTCGTCGGTCATCCCGTATCCCTCGTGGTAGGAAGCGGCCGGCCGGGCCGGCGCCACGTGATCCGGCGACCGCGGCACACCGTGGGCACGACGAGTCCGGGCTCCCCCTACGCGGTGCCGGCACCGGCTGTCTGCACATCAGGGTGCTGGTACGCGCGCGTCGGGGAAAGTCGGGGAACCTTCGACGTCGGCCCCGGTGCCGCGCGTGCCTGTCGTCCGGAACCGGGGAGCCGAGAGCCCCGGCCCGCGTGCGTGACGGGGTGCGTTCAGGGAATTCCCCGACTGGTCCCGGGGCAGCGGCCCCGGCATCCTTCTGCGGATCGGCGGCAGACACGCCGGGGCACGAGCACGCCTCGCGGGTGCCGCCCTGCCGGTCCTGCGAAAGCGCGCCCGCACCAGTCGGCCTGGGACCCCTCCGAGGTGACCGGCCGCGGGCGTCGTCCGCCGCAGGGAATCCCCTCACGCAGGAAGGTGACAACGCCATCGACGGGCGAACGCGCATGGAGCTGGGCGCCGAACTGGACCCCCGGAACGTACTTGCCGCACTGGTTGCTGTCGCCGGCCGGCGCAGCCTCCAGGAGAAGATCCAGGTCTCCGGTCAGGTCGCGATGGAGCTGGACCTGACCGCGGACCCCACATTCGCCGAGCTGTCGGCCCGCGTCCACGCCCTGGTGGGCGAGCGTTTCACGGTGCGGGTGGACGGCATGGAGCTGACGGCCACGGACAGCGGCACGGCGCTCGGCAGCGAGGCCGGCGACGACCTCGGGCGCATCGCCGGCCAGGTCCGCCGGGCGTTGGCGGACGGCCTGCACGAGCCGTCCCGCCGGATCTCGGTGCTGGAGCTGGCCTCGGACACCGACCGGGCGCTCGTGGCGGCCTTCGAGGGCAGCGGCACGGCGCCGGCTCCGGCTCGCTGCGTCCATGATCTGGTGGACGAGCGGGCCCGCCGGACGCCCGACGCCCCTGCGGTCGGCACCGGGGCGGAGGAGATCACCTACGGGCAACTCGTGGACCGGGCCGATCAGCTCGCCGCGCGGCTCGCCCACGCGGGCGCCGGTCCCGGTCACGTCGTCGGTGTGCTGGGAGAACGCTCCCCGGAGACGATCATCTCGCTCCTCGCCGTGCTCAAGGCCGGTGCGGCCTATCTCGCGCTGGCCCCCGAATGGCCGGACGCCCGCTTGACGGCGCTGCTGGGCGACG
Source organism: Streptomyces sp. NPDC056580 (assembly GCF_042793175.1). Lineage (NCBI taxonomy): Bacteria > Bacillati > Actinomycetota > Actinomycetes > Kitasatosporales > Streptomycetaceae > Streptomyces > Streptomyces sp. NPDC056580. The sequence continues at coordinate 233,454 of NZ_JBHTVE010000007.1, forward strand.
CCTCGGTCGAGGTGGTGCTGGCGCCCGGGGAATTCGCCGGCCGGATACCGGGCGGCCTCACCGTCGTGCCTGTCGACACGTCGGCGGAGGTGCGGGGCGCCGGTCCCGGCCCGCTGCCGGCCGGGCTGACGCCGGGCCATCTCGCGTACGTGAGTTACACGAGCGGTTCCACGGGCGAGCCGAAGGGCGTCTGCGTCCCGCACGCCGCCGTGTCACGGCTGGTCAGCTCCCCCGACTGGACGGTGTTCGGTCCCACGGACGTGTTCCTCCAGGTCTCGCCGGTCTCCTTCGACGCCTCCGTCCTGGAGATCTGGGCGCCGCTGTGCAACGGGGGCCGCGTCGTGCTGCTGCCTCCGGGCCGTGTGGACGTGGACCGGATGGGCGAGGTCATCCGGACGGCGGGGGTCACGCACCTGTGGCTGACCGCCGGCCTCTTCCACCAGATGGTGGACCACCAGCTCGGCCGGCTGGGCGGCGTGCGCCACCTGTTCGCCGGTGGTGACGTGGTCAGTCCCCAGGCGGTGGCCCGACTGCTGGCCGCTCATCCCGGGATGTCGTTCACCAACGGCTACGGCCCGACCGAGAACACGACCTTCACGGCCTGTGCGACCTTCCGCGAACCGCCGCCCCCGGGCCCGGTGCCCATCGGCCGGCCCATCAGCGGTACGCGGGTGAAGGTGCTCGACGCCGAGGGCAAGACGGTGCCGCCCGGAGTGGTGGGCGAACTGCACGCGGCCGGCGCCGGTCTGGCCCTTGGCTACCTGGGCCGGCCGGCGGCCACCGCCGACCGGTTCGTGCCGGATCCTGACGGAGCGTCACCAGGGGCCCGCCTCTACCGCACTGGGGACCTGGTGCGCTGGCGGTCCGACGGAATGCTGGACTTCTGCGGACGGGCCGACAGCCAGGTGAAGATCAACGGCTACCGCGTCGAACCGGACGAGATCGCGACGGTGCTCGCCGCGCATCCCGAGATCCGGAGCGCCGCGGTGGTCGACGAGCCGGGCAGCGGCTCCGGCAAGCAACTGGTGGGCTATGTGGTGCCGGTGCGTTCCTCGTCCGACGCGCCGCCGCCGGGAGATCTGCGAGGGTGGCTGCGGGACCGGCTGCCCGAATACCTCGTGCCCGCGAGGATCGTGACGCTCGCCGAGCTGCCCTTGACCCTCAACGGCAAGGTGGCCAGGGACGCCCTGCCCCAGGCCCGGACGGCCGCGCGCAGCGTCCCCAACGACTATGTGGCGCCCCGCCTGCCCGTGGAACGGCTCCTGTGCCGGTTGTGGTCGGAAACCCTGAACATCGAGAAGATCGGCATCGACGACGATTTCTTCGAACTCGGGGGCCATTCGCTGATCGCCGCCGATCTGCTGGCCCGGCTGCAGAACGAGTACGGCATCGAGATACCCGCCCGGATGCTCTATCTGAGCCCCACGGTCGGCGAGTTGGCCGAACTGGAGGAACTGGCGCCGCTGCGGGCCCGTCTCGGGTGAGCGGGACGGGCGCCCGCCCGTGACCTGAACTCGCCGTCGGGCGCCCGTCACTTCCAGAGGTGGGTCACCTCGCCGAAGTTCTTGACCACCCATTCGTCCGAGTAGATGGTGTCGAGGTAGCGCTCCCCGCCGTCGGGGAAAACGACGACGCACTTCGCCTCTGGCCGGATTTCGCCGGCCAGCCTTTTGAGCGCGGCGATCGTCGCTCCGGACGACCCGCCCACCAGTACCGACTCGCGGGCCGCGAGCTGCCGGCATGCCACGGTGCACTCGAGATCCGAGACATGAACCACCGTGTCGACCTGGTTCTCGTCGAGCAGCGGCGACCGCACCGACGAACCGTGTCCGGGAATGAGGCGAGTGGCCGCCCTGTGGTTCCCGAAGATCACGCTCCCGACCGCGTCCACGGCGACGACCTCGGTGGACATCCCCCGCTGCCGGATACGGTCGACGCAGCCCCGCAGCGTCCCGCAGGAACTGACGGCGCAGAAGAGGTAGTCGACCTTCCCGTCCAGGGCGTCGGCTATCTCGTCCCACATGGATTCCAGGGCCAACGGGTTCAACGGGTTCGAGTACTGATTCGGCCAGTAGGCGTGTGGAGTCGCCTCGACGATCTCACGGACACGGCCGAGCCGGGCGACCAGATACTCCCCGGTCTCGGGATCGGGCTCGGTGACGCGCTCGATCGTCGCGCCGAAGGCACGCAGGATGGCGATGTTCTGCGCGGTCGTCTTGGCATCCACGACGCAGATGAATTCGATGCCGTAATAACGGCAGATCTGCGCGATGCCGATCGCCAGATTTCCGGAGCTGGACTCGACCACGACGGACTTCTTCGGCCGGAGCTCACCGCTGTTGATCTTTTCGGTCAGCATGCTCAACGCCGTCCGGTCCTTGATACTGCCACCTGGATTGAATTTCTCCAGCTTGGCGTACACCGTGCCCCGGAATCCCGGAAGGATTCTCCGAAGCTCGACAAGCGGCGTATCGCCGATCAGGGAGAATATTCCGCCCATGTGGTGCTCCTGCATATTTCGCCTTCCATCGAGAGCCGTGAGTCGACCGCCCCAGCGCTTTCGGGGCCCGGTGGCCCATTCAGTCTGGTACGTCGTCGTCGCACTCCAATGTCGGGACTCCTCCTGACCGCCTTTCGCCACCCTGCTCGATCTGGGGTGCTCGAGGTGCGACAGGAGGCCACACACGCCCGGAATGACCTGTATGCGCAATAACTGAACCGTCGACCATTTTGGCTTGATTCGAGCGGTACGCGAGAGTTCTTCGATCTCGTCCGGCCGGCCGCGACCGCACCGAAAGTTCGCTGCTCCCCAAGACGGCCGCACCATCCGATCGCCTGCGTGCGGCGCGCCGAAAACAAAATACCGAACCTTGCGGAACGAAGTACAGCCGCTTACGATCTCCATCGAGTAGCCCGACACACAAGCGGCCGAACCCGGCCTTACCCCGTGCCGTCACCTCCTTCCTCGTCGACGCCCACCGGCAATGTCAGAGCAAGCGAGATTCCAGTCTCAAGAAATTGAGAGTAGGAGAGGTTACCTGCCTTGCAGCTACTCGAGAATTTAAGAGGACGCATCCCCACGAAGGATTTCCTTTCCGGTCAGTCCGTTTCCCCTCGGACCAAGGCCCGCCGGCCGTCCGCGCTGCACGGCAGGGAACAAGAGGTGCTCCTGCTGGAGCGAATTCTGGACGAGACCGAGTCCCGTCCCCGCGCCATAGACATCAGCGGCGATCCATGGATCGGGAAGACGCGCCTGCTGTCCGTGCTCGGCGACCTCGCCCGGGCCCAGGGCTGGACGGTGGCCTCGGGGACCGCCCGCTCCCCCTCCGAGGTCCTGCCCTTCGGAGTGTTCTCCGACGCTCTCTACGACGTCCTCGCACAGCATCGGGCGAACCCGGTGGACGGGCTGCCCGAGCAGCACGCCTCCTGGCTGGCGGGTATCTGCCCGGCTCTGGCGCCGTACGCCCGGGAAGCGCTCATGCCCAGGAACCCCATGGAGATGAACCACGCGTTCCACGCGGTCCGCGCGCTCCTGGACAACCTCGGCGCGGCCGGCCGACTGCTGCTGGTCATCGACGACATGCACTGGGCCGACGAGGCGTCCGTCCGACTGTTCACGCATCTCCTGCGCCACTCCACCGGTTCTCCGGTGCTCCTCGCCGTCGCGCACCGGCCGCGCCAGATCGACGGCGAACTGCGGACGCTTCTGGAGGAGGGCGCGGCGGCCGGGCAGATCACTCGTATCCACCTGTCACCGCTGGCCGGCGAGGATCTCGCCGCACTGCTCCCCGCCGGGCTCGGCCCGTTCCGCCGCCGTGCCCTGCAGGAGGAATCCGGCGGTAACCCGGGACTGCTGCGGGCCCTCGCCACCCGGCAGGGCGCAGCCGGGGCACCCGGGGGCGACGCGGCACTCGCCGCGCCGGAGACGCCGGTCTCCGTCCTCCGCGAATTCCACGGGCTGTCCGAACTCGGCTGGGCCGCGGCCCATTCGGCGGCCCTGGTGGGGGAAGCGATCGACATCGGGCTTCTGGAAACGGTCGCGCAGATGCCCGAGGACCGGATACGCGCGGGTGTCGACGAACTGGTACGGCACGACATCCTCCGTGTCGACGACAGCGAGCGCACCTTCATGTTCCGCAACGCGCTGCTGCGCGAGGCGGCTTACCGGACGGCGGGCGCCGCCTGGCGGCTGGGCGCGCACACGCGTGCGGTGACCGTCATGCGGGCCCGCAACGCTCCCCCGCGCCTGATCGCACGGCACCTTCAGCGCTGCATCGCCGCCGGGGACTCCGACAGCATGCGTCTGCTGACGGAGGCCGCCCGGACCGTGCTGTGGGAGCAGCCGGAGACCGCGGCACTGTGGCTGCGGACGGTACGGGACCTCCAGCCGGACGACGAGGACGCGGAGCACACGGAACTCGTGCTCCTGCTCGCCACGTCCCTGGCCCTGTGCGGCAGACTCACCGAGAGCCTGGCACTGTTCCGCGGGGCGCCCGCCTCCGGAACGGACGGCGACGCGGAGGCGGTGCTGTCACACGCGTACGTGCTCCGGCTGCTGGGGCGGCTCGGCGACTCCGGTGACCTGCTGCGGCAGGCGCTGCGGACGATGGCTCCGCGGCAGAGCACGCAGGCGCGCCTGCGCGGAGCACTGCTCGCGACGTCGCTCGAGGCGGCCCGCACAGCGGACCCGCCGGACGAGCCGGCCCCGGAACCGGTGGCCGCGGTGGACGGGGAACCCGCGCTGCGCACACTGCTGCTCTCGCTGAACGCCCTGGCGGACCTCGGGCACGGCGCCACCGTGCGGGCGGGTGCCCGGGTGAACGAGGCGGGAGAGCTGGTCGACCATGTTCCGGACGACCTCCTCGCCCCGCGACTCGACTCCCTGTACTGGCTGGGGCTCGCCGAACAACGGCTCGGCGAGTACGAGCGGGCGGTACAGCACCTCGAGCGGGCGCTCCATCTCGCCTCGCGGTTCGGCCAGACGTGTCTCGTGCCGCAGGTGGCGACCCTGCTGGGTTCCGTGCTGCTGCGTCTGGGCGACCTTCCCGGAGCCGCCCTGCACGCGGAGCACGCCCAGGCCACGGCACGTCAGATCGGCAGCGACGTCCAGTTGGCGAGCGCCACACGGCTGGCGGAAGAGATCGCCCGCCCGGCCCCCGCCCAGCCTGCCCCGGTGCGGGCGGCAGCCGGCGCGGGGGACCCGGACCGCCCGGTGCCGGCGCCCGGGGCCACGACCGCCGACGAGATCCCGGACACGGGTGCGGACCGCACGGGCGAACCGGAGGGGTCCGGGCCCGCCACCGCGCCCTCCTCGGAGGCCAACACCCATCTGGACCTGCTGAGCAAGCGGGAGCGGGAGATATCCGGGCTGGTCAGCGACGGCCGGACGAACCAGCAGATCGCGCGGGCCCTGGGACTGAGCCACAAGACGGTGGAGACCTACCTCGCCCGCATCTTCAAGAAGCTGGACCTCTGCTCACGGGCCCAGCTCGCCACGTTGGTGGGGAGAGCCGACGGTCCCAGTCCCGCCTTCTCCTGAGGCGTCCCGCGCCTCGCCTCGCGGGGCTCTCCGGTGGCCGGGCGCACCCCGGGAACCGGAGAGCCCCGCGACCGCGCGCGGCCGGCGGACCGGTGCGCACGTGCCCGAAGCCTGCTCCGGCGCCGGCTGTCAGAGTGTTCTGGTCCGACGGACGACGGAGGAATCGGCCGGGGCGAACCCGTAGGGCACCGTCTCGTTCTCGCGGGGCCTCGGGCCGGCCAGCGCTGCCACCTCGGGCGGCAGTCCGATGGTGGAGTCGGAGGCGTCGACGAGAAGCCGGCTCCCGGCCTTCGTCCGGCAGCTCAGTTCGGCTCCGTCCGGCTCGCCCGTGAACTGGAAGACTACGCCACCGGACGCCACGCCCTGCTTCGACAGCGCCTCCCGGTTCATCCGCTGCCCCGCGACGACGCACGAGATCAGCGGCGCGCGCGGCAGGCGGACCTGTATCTGCCAGGCGTCCCGCTGCGAGGCCACCCGGAAGCGCACCGTCCGGACGCCTCCGGCGGTGGTGTCCGCGAGCAGCTCGACACTGGGCGCCGGCAGGTCCAGCGCTGGGGCCTTCGCCTGCCGGACGGGCAGGTCGCCGTACTCGGCGAAGTAGCGGGCCGCCGTGCCCCGGCCCGGGTCGTCGCCCAGCACCCGCCGCGTCCAGTCGTCGGGGGACGGATCCGTGGTCATCCACGTGCTGGTGCCGCGGGCCAGGTCACGCACGTACACCAGCGAGTCCGGCAGCGGCTGGCGCGGGCTGAAGTCCAGGGCCACCGTTCCCGTGCCGACCAGGACCACCGAGGCCGCGGCGGCGCCCGACGCCAGCAGCCCGGGCCTCGGGAGGCGTGCCAGCAGCGGAAGCGACAGCAGGCCGCCGGTGCCCGCGAGCAGCACGGCCACCGCCGAGAGGGAGACCCCCAGCGCGATCAGCAGGCTGTCCACCAAGGACGTGAAGAGCACCACGGCCACCGCGGGCGCGAGTGCCGCGAGCAGCACCCCCAGCGTCTCGCCCCGGGCCGCGGTCCGCCGGCAGGCGAACCCCAGCGCGGGCAGGCCCGCCAGAAGCGGCCACTGCAGCAGATAGCTCGCTCCGGGCACCGTCAGTACGACCACGGCCAGCAGCACGGCCATGACGGCCAGCCCGCCGGCGATCAGCTCCGCCGGCGGCCGGCCGCGCGTCAGCCGGCCCGCGAACAGCAGCGTCCCGGCCAGCAGCACCAGGAACCCGGCGACGAACCAGCCCCGGTCGTACGGTTCCGACATCGGCAGTGCCGCCATGTCGGGGCGCACGAGCGTCACGGCGTACCACAGGCCGAAGTCGGCCAGGGCCGCCGTGATCACCGCGCCGGCGGCGATCCCGGCGGTCGCCAGTACACCGCCGATCCGCAGCGCCGACCGGCGCGTGCCGAGGACCAGCAGCCCTGCGAAGCCCAGGAGCGTGACCGCCGCCGCCAGTACCGCCCAGCCCACCGGATACCGAACGAGCACCCGGCCGAACAGGTCGAAGTAGACGCTGTTCCGGCCGTGCAGGTTCCGCAGGTCGGAGTCGCCGAGACCGCGCACCAGGCCCAGCATGAGCTCGCCCTGGTGCTGCACGCTGTCCGGGCTCAGCCGGCCGACGTCGTCGCGCGGCGAATGGTAGTCGTTCAGGCCACGGGTGAACGCGGAGTTGAGGCCGATGGCGCCGGCGTCGCGGAACACGGTGAAGTCGCTCCCGTTCGGCATCCGCTTGTACACCTCGTACGCCAGCGACGTGGTGACGAACCGGGTGCCGCTTCGCGCGAAGGCGTCGACGAGCGGGCCGTTGCCGTCACTCGTCTCGAACATCATCACGGGGCCGCCGCTGCCGCGCGCTTCCCAGTTGAGTACGGCACCGTAGTCGTCGGCCTTGTGCTTCCGCACGAACAACTCGGCGCCCAGGGAGCCGGTTTCCTCCGCGTCGGTGAACAGGAACACGACGTCGTCGCGGACGCCGCCCCCTGCTCTGAGCGCCCGCATGGTCTCCAGCATGGCGCCGACCGCGGAACCGTCGTCGGCCGCGCCGGGGCCGGTCGGGACCGAGTCGTAGTGGGCCACGAGCAGCAGCGCCTTGCCGCCGCTGGTCCGCGGGGCGTTGCCGGCGACCCTGGCGATCACGTTGTGCACGGTTCCCGCCGGGAACGGGCTGCCCATGTCCGTCCGGACGGCCCCTCCCGACTCCACGTCGACCTGCGCGCCGAGGGACCTCGCCGTGTCCACGAGATACCGGCGGACCCGGGCGTTGTCACGCGTGCCCGTCGGGTGCGGGCGCTGGGCCACGGCTCTCACGTGCCCGAGCGCCCGGGCGGCGGCGAACTCCTGGGCCGGCGTGTCCGCCGGACGGGCGGCCGGAGGTCTCGCGGCGAGCAGCGCCGAAGTGCCGAGGAGGGTGAGGCCGATGAGCACCAGCGCCAGCAGGGCACGCCCCCTCGTCCCGCGCCGTCGTGCCTCGCCGGTCCCCTGGTCCGCTCCGCTCCGTTCCGCGTCAGTGGACAGCGACATCACTGCTCGGACCGTTCACCACAAGGATGTTCCTCACCGTTCCCGGCATCCCTCTCCTCGTGTTCGGAGTGCGTCCACAGCACACGGGACACTCTGCTCCGCCGCCTGCTCGAAGTCTTGTGGTTGGTTCCCCGGTATTGACGCGCGCGCCCGGGGAGGGGACCGGCCCCCGAGGCCGGCGGGCGAGGCTGTCCCGCGTCCCGTCAGGGGCTCAGCGGGTGCCGGCGCGTGGTCGTCGAGTGCGGGTCGGCGCCGGGCCGCGCAGTTGGTTGCCCGGTTCGGCCGGGTCGTCGCTGCAGATGTCCCACTGAGACATGAGTCTCGATGCGCCATGTGTCCCAATGGGACATCAAGGCGTACGATCGGGGCCATGAAGGCGACGGAGCCCCTCACCCCCAGCCAGGACCGGCGGCAGCGCAAGGCGCGGCAGACGCGGAACGCGCTGGCGTCCGCGGCCATGGAGCTGATCCTGGAGCGCGGGCTCGCGGCCACGACGGTCGAGGCGATAGCGGAGCGGGCCGACGTCGCCCGCCGTACCTTCAGCCGGTACTTCGTCGGCAAGGAGGACGCGGCCCTCGACTTCGTCCGCGGTGACGGCGACCGCATCAACGCCCTGCTGCGGGCCCGTCCGGCCGGGGAGCCGCCGCTGCTCGCGTACCGGCGGGCGGTGCGCGCATGGCTCGCCGACCAGGAGAACCCGGCCCACCATCTGCGCCCGCGGATGCGACGGCTGCTGACCCTGGTGGACGCCGAGCCCGCCCTGTTCGCCGCCTACGAACGCATTCGCGTCGACGCCCAGGAGGAGTCGATCCGCATCCTCGCCGAGCGGCTCGGCACGGACGACGCCGGGGACATGCGCCCGGCGGTCGTCGTGGACGCCGCCGCCGGAGTCCTCACCGCCGCGCTGCGCGTCTGGGCGCGCGGCGGTGAGGAGCACGACTCGGGAGCCGCAGACCTGGCCGCCCTGGTGGAGCGGGCCTACGACGCCCTGATCTCGGAGGCCGCCACCGCGGCCGCCGAACCATCTTCCGAAGAGTGAGAACAGCACATGAGCACCACCTGCAGCAGTGAGTTCGCCGGCCGCACCGCCCTGGTCACCGGCGGCGCCTCCGGGATCGGCCTGGCCACCGCCCGCCGTCTCGGGGCCGGCGGCGCGAACGTCGTCCTCGCCGACTACAACGCCGAGGGCGCCGAGCAGGCCGCCGAGGACCTCAAGGCCGAGGGCGTCAAGGCCGCCGCCGTGCGGCTCGACGTGACGGACCCCGAATCCGTGGCCGCCGCCGTCGCCTTCGCCGTGGACACCTTCGGCGCCCTGCACCTCGCCGTGAACAACGCCGGCATCGGCGGCCCCAGCGCCCCGACCGGCGAGTACGACCTCGACGCCTACAACCGGGTCGTCCGCACCAACCTCGACGGCGTCTTCTACTCCCTGCGCTACGAACTGCCCGCCATCGAGGCGGGCGGCGAGGGCGGCTCGATCGTCAACGTGGCCTCCATCCTCGGCTCGGTCGGCTTCGCCGGCTCCGTCGCCTACGTCGCCGCCAAGCACGGCGTGGTCGGTCTGACCAAGACCGCCGCCGCCGAGTACGCGGCCAAGAACATCCGCGTCAACGCGGTCGGCCCCGGCTTCATCGAGACCCCGCTGCTGAAGGGCATGGACCAGCAGGCCTACGACGGTCTGGTCGGCCTGCACCCGATAGCCCGCCTCGGCCGCCCGGAGGAGGTCGCCGAGCTGATCGTCTTCCTGCTCTCCGACCGCGCCTCCTTCGTGGCCGGCGGCTACCACCTCGTCGACGGCGCCTACACCGCCGTCTGAGCCGCGGCCGTGGAAAGGGAGTACACATCATGAAGGCACTGCAGTACCGCACGATCGGCGCCGCCCCCGAGGTGGTCACGGTCCCCGACCCCGAGCCCGGCCCCGGCCAGGTCCTGCTGAAGGTCACCGCCGCCGGCGTCTGCCACTCCGACATCGCGGTGATGAGCTGGCCCGCCGAGAACTTCCCCTACGAACTGCCCCTCACCCTCGGCCACGAGGGCGTCGGCACGGTCGCCGCGCTCGGCGCGGGCGTGAGCGGTGTGCGCGAGGGCGACGCGGTCGCCGTGTACGGGCCGTGGGGCTGCGGCGCCTGCGCCAAGTGCGCGGAGGGCAAGGAGAACTACTGCCTGCGGGCGGACGCGCTGGGCATCCGGCCGCCCGGGCTCGGGTCGCCGGGCGCCATCGCCGAGTACCTGCTCGTCGACGACCCGCGGCACCTCGTGCCGCTGGACGGTCTGGACCCGGTCGCCGCGGTCCCGCTGACCGACGCGGGGCTCACGCCCTACCACGCGATCAAGCGTTCGCTGCCGAAGCTGGTCCCGGGTTCGACGGCCGTGGTCATCGGCACCGGGGGCCTCGGGCACGTCGCCATCCAGCTGCTGCGCGCGCTCACGCCGGCCCGGGTGATCGCCCTCGACGTCAGCGAGGACAAGCTGCGGCTGGCGAAGGAGGTCGGCGCCCACGAGGCGGTGCTCTCCGACGCGGGCGCGGCCGCCGCCATGCGCGCGCTGACCGGCGGTCTGGGCGCCGAGGCCGTCTTCGACTTCGTCGGCGCCGAGCCCACCGTGCGGACCGCGGGCGCGGTCGCCGCGGTGGAGGCCGACGTGACGATCGTAGGCATCGGCGGCGGCGCCCTGCCCGTCGGCTTCGGGTCCCTGCCCTTCGAGGTGTCGGTCGCGGCGCCCTACTGGGGCAGCCGGAGCGAGCTGATCGAGGTGCTGGGCCTGGCCCGCTCGGGCGCGGTCTCGGTGCACACCGAGACCTACTCCCTGGACGAGGCCCCGCTCGCCTACGAGCGCCTGCACGCCGGGAAGGTCAACGGCCGCGCGGTCATCCTCCCCAACGGCTGAGCCCACCCGTTCCGCACCGCCCGGGCACGGCTGCCGCCGCCCGGGCGACCCGGCCGCGTCCAGGGCCTGTCGCGGCAGTCGCCTCGCCGTCCCAGTTCGGCGAGTTGGGCGCCGTTCGAGCGGACCTGGGCGCTCGAGACGGTGACACCCGCCTTCGCGGCCTCCGCCTCGCACCTCCCCCGGCCCCGGCACGGGAACCGGCACCTCTTCGTACCGCAGGACCTCGGGGCCGCCGCGCTCACCGGCGGCCCGATCGATCGCCGCCCGCAGCACCAGGTCGTCGACGCTGAGGTAAGTGCAGTTCAGCGCCGCCAACTGGACACGTGGGGGCGCCCTGGCGGCTCGGGCCGGGCTCACAGTACGGGGTCTGCATACCAGCTGGGCGTACCCCTGACGCGGAGCGGGGCTCCGGCGTTGTCCGGGAGTGAAGCGATCGCCTGCGCGGATGTCAACGCGGCCACCAAGTCCCTCTGGCGGACGATCTGTTGAGGCATCCGGCTGTCGTTCCGCCGGAGGCTGAGGAATACGGCGGAGGCGCGGCACGGCCGCTGATGTGCGCGCACCGGACTGAGGCGGCTCGCGACCAAGGTGCTTGAAGTTGCTCGCTGGAGCCGTTGATTGAGCACTTTCGAGCATCTAAGGTCGAGGCGTCCCTGAAGAATCCGAGGTGCGATCCCGGCTCCGGGCCGGTAACCCGTGTATGCCCGCTGCCTGGTGCGGGCCTGCGACGCCATGGCGTCGTGCGCGTCTCCCCGTCCGCGACGAAGGGGTGCCCATGACCAACCAGCCGTCCGCGCCCCAACTGCGCTTGGGTGTCGTCGGCTTCGGCCGGCGCGCCTCACTCGCCACCCTGGTCGACCGGACCGTAGCGGCCCTCGGCCCGGTCTCCGTGCTCACCCCCGACGACCTGCACACCGCTCCGGCCCTGTTCTTCCGTGAAGGCACTTCGGTACAAGTCCGCGCCCTCGAACCGCACTTCGCCGGCTACTTCGCGCGCCACCAGCCCGGTTCGCGCGGCCCGGTCCCCCGGGCCACCCGGGTCCCGCCCCGCCCGCCGTCGGCCCCCGAGCCCCGCCTGGCCCCCGTCGGCGGCGCACACCCCCGCACACCAAGGAGCACACGCATGACGTTCATAGGCGAGGAGATCGCCCGCCAGCCCCAGACCTGGCTCAAGGCCGCGAGCACCGCGGCCGAGTCCGCGGACCTGCTGCCCCGGCAGGGAGAGCGGGTGGCCGTCGTCGGCTGCGGCACCTCCTGGTTCATGGCCGAGGCCTACGCCGCACTGCGCGAGGGGCGCGGCCTGGGCGAGACGGACCACTTCGCCGCCTCCGAGTTCCCCCACGACCGCACCTACGACCGCTTGGTGGCGATCTCCCGCTCCGGCACCACCACCGAGATCCTGGAACTGCTGGAACGGCGGCGCGGCCGCTTCCCGGCCCTCGCCCTGACCGCCGACACCTCCACCCCGATCGTCGACGCCGCCGAACACGTCCTCGACCTGTCCTTCGCGGACGAGAGGTCGGTCGTGCAGACGGTCTTCGCGACCACCGCGCTGACCGCCCTGCGCGCGGGCCTGGGCGAGCCGGCCGAACCGCTGGCGCAGGCCGCGCGGACGGCTCTCCAGACACCGCTGCCCGAGGAGTGGCTGGCCGCCGACCAGATCACCTTCCTCGGCCGGGGCTGGGCGCACGGAATCGCCCGCGAGGCCTCCCTGAAGATGCGTGAGGCCACTCAGAGCTGGACCGAGTCCTACCCGTCCCTGGAGTACCGGCACGGTCCGATCGCCATCGCCGCGCCCGGCCGCCTGGTGTGGCACTTCGGCCCGGACGAGGACGGGCTGCGGGCGGACGTCGCCGCCACCGGCGCGCACTTCGTGGACCACCCGGAGGACCCGCAGGCCGACCTGATCCGGGTGCAGCGCCTCGCCGAGGCCCTCGCCGTCCGCAGGGGGCTGGACCCGGACCGGCCGCGCGCCCTGAGCCGCTCCGTGGTCCTGGACCGCCCCGGTTCCTGACCGCGCGCCCTGGACACGCCGCACACCCCACGAACGCCGCCCGCCCGGTGCCGCCCCGCACCCGGGGCGGCACCGCGGCCCCCACGCCCGCGCCCAGCGCCGGGCCTCCCGGTCCCGGTCGCCCGCGACCGCTCCATCCGAAAGGACGTCATGCTCTGCCGCAGCGCTGATCTGATGGCCGAGGCCCACGCGTCGGGCTCAGGCATAGCCGCCTTCAACGTCATCACCCTCGAGCACGTCCAGGCCGTCGCCGACGCCGCAGAGCGCACCGGCCGGCCGGCGATCGTCCAGATCAGCCAGAACGCCGTACGCCACTACGGCGGCGACGTCATGCCCCTGGCGTCCGCTGCGGCCGCGGCGGCCGCGGGCGGCCGGGCCCGGCTGGCGCTGCACCTCGACCACGTCGAGGACACCGGCCTGCTGCACCGCACAGCCGAGTGCGGAGCAAGTTCGGTGATGTTCGACGCGTCGCGGCTTGCGGACGAGGAGAACATCGCCGCGACCCGGGCGGCCGCCCGCTGGGCGCACGACCACGGTCTGTTCGTCGAGGCGGAACTGGGCGAGATCGGCGGCAAGGGCTCGGCGCACCTCCCCGGCGTGCGCACCGATCCGAAGGACGCCGCCCGGTTCGTCGCCGAGACCGGTGTGGACGCCCTCGCCGTCGCGGTGGGCAGCAGCCACGCGATGGTCTCCCGCACCGCCGAGCTGGACCTGGAACTGATCTCCCGCATACGGCAGGAGGTGCCCGTCCCGCTGGTCCTGCACGGCTCCTCCGGCGTGCCGCACCCGACGCTCCGGGCCGCCGTCGAGCACGGCATGACGAAGATCAACATCGGTACGCTGCTCAACGTCGCCTTCACCCGTGCGGTCCGCGAGGCGCTGGCGGAGGGGCCGGACCTGGTCGACCCGCGCCGCTATCTGGCGCCGGCCCGGGCCGCCATGACCGACGCGATCGCCGACTGCCTCACGGCGCTGGCTCCGCCGGGGTCGCCCTGACGCCGGGGCGTGTCCTCGGCGTGCCGAGGCAGCACCGGCCGGGCCGGCCCGGTCCGGCCGGCCGGGATCCGCCGCCGGTCGGGTCCGGCGCCGGCACACCGACCGCCGCCGGCGCCGGACCCCCGGGGACCGTTCTGCTCAGCCGTCAGCGGTCGTCGCCGCCGTGTCCGCCACGGTTCCGGTCCCGGCCGTGGCCGCGGCCACCGCCGTGATCGTCCCGCACCTTCAGGTGGTCGTCCCCGCCGACGTGAACGCCGTGGTCGTCCCCCGGCCGGTCGTCCGCGCGCGCGGAGCCGCCGTGGCCGTCCCTCCGGCGGTCGTCCCCACGCGCGGAACCACCGTGGTCGTTCCCACGACGGTCGTCCCCCGGGCGGTCATTCCCACGTGCGGAGCCGCCGCGGTCGTCCCCCTGGCGGTCGTCCCCACGCGCGGAGCCACCGTTGTCGTCCCTCCGGCGATCGTCCCCCCGACGGTCACCTCCGCGCCCCGAGCCACCGCGGTCGTCCCCCCGACGGTCATCCCCACGCACGGAACCACCACGGTCGTCCCCCCGACGGTCATCCCCACGCACGGAACCACCACGGTCATCCCCACGACGGTCGTCCCCGCCGCGCCGGTCCAGGACGACCGCGCCCGTGTGGATGTCGACGCGCACTTCGCGTCGGACGTGGTCGGCGCCGAGGATGTGCACCTCCCAGTGACCCGGGTGGCGGTCGTCGAGTTCGACCCGGGTGACGGTCCCCGGGTACTGCTTGCGCGCGACGGCCGCCGCCTGAGCGGCCGTGAGCGAGGCCGACGACGGCGACGGCAAGGGCGCCGGCGAAGCCGTGGCGGACGGCCGGTCCTCGGTACGACCGCCGTGCCGGTCCGTGCCGCCCGAGGCGAGCGCCGAGTACCCACTGCCGCCGACGAGCACGGCGGCCGCGAGGGCGGTGGCGATGGAAGCGGTGCGCTTCATGAGGAGCCTTCCCGGCCGGGCGGTCGCCCGGCCTGTGTCGAATCTGTGGCCTGCCTGTTCGGCAACGCCAATGTGCCTGGGGGAAGCTGAAGGCCACCTGAAGCCACCTGAAGATCCCTTCAGGTTCCGTTTGGGAGGCTGGGCACATGCGCCTGTTGATCGTGGAGGACGAGAAGCGGCTCGCGGTCTCGCTGGCCAAGGGCCTGCGCGCCGAGGGCTTCGCCGTGGACGTCGTCCACGACGGCACCGAGGGCCTCCGGCTGGCCGCCGAGGGCGTCCACGACCTGGTGGTGCTCGACATCATGCTGCCGGGCCTCAACGGCTACCGCGTCTGCGCCGCCCTGCGCGCCGCGGGCCACGACGTGCCGATCCTGATGCTCACGGCCAAGGACGGCGAGTACGACGAGGCGGAGGGCCTGGACACCGGCGCCGACGACTACCTCACGAAACCCTTCTCCTACGTCGTGCTGGTGGCACGGGTCAGAGCGCTGCTGCGCCGCAGCGGGTCCGCCGGGGCCTCGCCGGTCCTGCGCGCCGGAGGGCTCGTCGTCGACAGGGCCACGCGCCGGGTGTGCCGGGACGGGACGGAAGTGACGCTCACCGCCAAGGAGTTCGCCGTGCTGGAACAGCTCGCGACACGGGCCGGGCAGGTGGTCGGCAAGCCCGAGATCCTCGAGCACGTATGGGACTTCGCCTACGACGGCGACCCGAACATCGTCGAGGTGTACGTCAGCGCACTCCGCCGCAAACTCGGCACGGACACGATCCAGACCGTGCGCGGCGCCGGCTACCGGATGGTGACCTCGTGAGGCGACGGCCGTTCGGTTCCGTGAAGGCGACGATGGTCCTGCTCGCCACCGCCGTGATGACGGTCGCCCTGGCGGCCGCCGGAACCGCTGTGCTGCTGTCACTGCGCACGAACCTCACCGAGCAGGCGCAGAACGAGGCCAACGACACGGCCCGCAGGATCGCCCTCGGCGTCGCCACCTGGCGTGGCGGCGACGCCCGGCTGCCGCTGCCGGACGGCGCGCGGGAAGGGGTCCCGGTCCAGGTGACGGACGAGAACGGCCGTCTGCTGGCCGTCGGCGAAGGGCTGGAGCGCATCAGCGGCACCGGTGTGACTGCCGTACGTGTGCCGCCGGCCGCCCCCTCGCCGAGCCCTCCGTCCGCGTCACCGGCACCGTCCCCCGCCCCCGCGACCCGACTCACCACCTCGGCGACCTCGGCGGCCGACGACCATGGCCGGGGCCGCGGCCGGGACCGGGACCGCGGCGGCGACGACGGCT
Source organism: Streptomyces sp. NPDC056580 (assembly GCF_042793175.1). Classification (NCBI taxonomy): domain Bacteria; kingdom Bacillati; phylum Actinomycetota; class Actinomycetes; order Kitasatosporales; family Streptomycetaceae; genus Streptomyces; species Streptomyces sp. NPDC056580. Next base: position 249,641 of record NZ_JBHTVE010000007.1, read on the forward strand.
CGGACGACAGCGGATCCGGCGGTCACGGCACGGACGACCACGGTGCCGCCGGCACCCCGACGCCCCAGACGAACGACCCGGCCATCGGAACCATCGGTGACACGATCCAGGAGAGCTCCGGGCACGCCGTGATCGACGGCCGCGGCGGCCCCTACCGGTTCGCCACCATCAAGGCCACGGACCTCGGCGGCCGGACCGTGCTCGTCCACGCGGGCGCCTCACTGACGACCCGTGAGAGCGCCGTCCGCAGCGCCGGGGTGGCGATGCTGGCGGGACTGCCGCTGGTACTGCTGGCCGTCGGCGCCGTGACCTGGCTGGTGACCCGGCGCGCTCTGGCCCCCGTCGAGGGCATCCGGCGGGAGATGGCCGCGATCACCGCCTCCGAGGACCTCTCCCGGCGCGTACCGGAACCCGCCTCGAACGACGAAGTGGCCCATCTGGCCCGCACCACCAACGAGACGCTGACCGCTCTGGAGGCCGCCGTCGACCGGCAACGCCGCTTCGTCGCCGACGCGTCCCACGAACTGCGCAGCCCCATCGCCTCGCTGCGCACCCAGCTCGAGGTCGGCTCGGCGCACCCGCAACTGCTGGACGTGCCCGGCGCGGTCAAGGACACCGAGCGGTTGCAGCACCTCGCCGCCGACCTGCTGCTGCTCGCCCGGCTCGACGCCGGGGAGCGGCCCGGGCAGGCGCCGGTCGACCTGGCCGAGCTGGTCCGCGAAGAGGTCGGGCGCCGCCCCGCCGGGGGAACGCCGATAGCCGTCCGTGCCGAAGGCCGGCAGCGAGTCACCGGTTCGCGAGGCCAGTTGATCCGGGTGATCGGCAACCTGCTGGACAACGCCCGGCGCCACGCGCGTGCCGAGATCGCCGTGCGCGTGGAGCGCCGGGGTGACCGGATCGTCCTCACCGTAGCGGACGACGGCGGCGGTGTGCCGGCCGCCGAGCGCGACCGGATCTTCGAGCGGTTCGTACGACTGGACGACGCCCGTGCACGCGACGACGGCGGCGCCGGACTCGGCCTGGCCATCGCCCGCGACGTGGCCCGCCGCCACGGCGGCACGCTCACCGTCGGCGAGGCGCCGTCCGGAGGCGCCCTCTTCGAACTGCGCCTCCCCGCGGCCGCCGCGCCTCCCGCGCGGGACCCGGCGGCGGATGAGCGCCCGGCCGCGCACGTCAGTGAGCGGGACCGGCCGAGGGGGCGGTAGCGCCCACGCCCGACACGCGCGCGTCACATGAGCCGGGCCCACGCCCGACAGACATGGGTCACATGTGCCGGGCCCACGCCCGACACGCGCGCGTCACATGTGCCGGGCGCCCGCGTTCGACAGGGCGAGGGCCGCCAGGGCCTGGGGGGCGCCGGGCTGGGCGCGGACTCCGGGGAAGGCGTTGACGTCCACGATCAGCGGGCCGTCCGGTCCCCTGTCGAGGATGTCCACGCCGTACACGTCCAGGGCGAAGACCTCACCTGCCTGGCGGACCAGCGAGGCCCAGCCGGGAGGCAGGCTGTCGAGGGCGAGCGGCATTGTGGGGCCGCGCCCCTCGGGCGAGAGCTCGGAGCGGCGCAGCGCCGCGAAGATCCGGCCGCCGATCGCCCACAGTTTGCGGTCCCAGCCGTCGTTGGGGGCGAACTGCTGCACCACCACCGGTTCGTGGGGGTGCGCGGCGGCCAGTGCGCGCAGTCCGGCGTTGTCGTCGACGCGGGCCACCAGGTCGTGCTTGCGGCTGTGCCGGCTCTTGACCACCAACGGACCGCGAATCCTGTGGTCTTCGGCGAGCCGCGCGAGCGTGGGGTAGGTACGGGTGGCGGCGAACGGCAGGCCGGCCCGCCGGGCGTGCTCGGCCATCACCGTGCGGTCCTGGCACAGTTCGGTCGCGGCGGCCGAGTTCAGCACCCGCGCCCCACGCTCCTCCAGCGCGCGAGCGAGGGAGATCGCCTGCGGGGTACGGGCCTTGAGCAGATACACGTCGGCGACGGGCCCGGACGGTTCGGGCGCCGGTGCCGTCCGCGGGTCCAGCGTCAGCACGGTGTGCTCGTCGGCGAGGAGCGCCGTGGTGGCGGCGAGCAGCGGGTGGCCGGGGTCGGACGTGATCAGGCCGATTCTCATACGGTCCTGCCCACCGCCGTCAGAACCGGTGCCGAGCCGGAGCGCGCCGGCGACACGGCCGGTGCCGCCGGCGGAGCCGGTGGGACGGAAGGTGCGGACGAGGACACGGCGGCCTGGGACGGCTCCCGCTGCTCCGGCATGCGCACTCGGGCGGGCTCGGCTGTCTCGGCGGCCCGGCTTCCGCGGGCGGCCAGTTCCAGCACGGCCCGTGCCACCCGCGCGGCCGCGTCGGGGACCTGGCGGAAGCTGGGGAAGTCGTTCACGTCGACGATCACGGGTCCGTCCGGCCCCAGCACCACGTCCACGCCGAACAGATCGAGGCCGTAGGCGGCTCCGGCGCGGGCGGCCAAGGCGGCCACCTCGTCCGGCAGCCGCACCCGGCGCTCGGGCACCGCGTGGTCGGGGTGGAGCGGGGAACGGCGTTCGGTCGCGTACAGTTCGCCGCCGACGCCGTACACCTTGATGTCGACGCCCGAGTTGGGCACGTACGGCTGGGCGATGAGCATGCCCTCCCCCGCCAGTTCGGCCGCCCTCTCGGTGAGCCGGCCCTGTGACGTCACCAGGTGCACCGCCCGTCCGGAGCTGCCGTCGGCGGGCTTGACCACGATCGGGTACATCGACTCCGGTATCTCCGCCAGCAGTTCGGGCCGTGCCGCCGCGTAGGTGGGCGGCAGCGGGAGCCCGTGGGCGCGGCCGATGGCCGCGGCCAGCACCTTGTCCCGTACCCCGCGGATCGAGCGGACGTCGTTGACGGTCGTCACCCCGCCCACGGCGGCGGCCTCCAGCAAGGTCAGCCCGGGACCACCGGAGACCGTCTTGAGCACCCAGGCGTCATGCGCGGCGCACTGCAACGCCTCCGTCAGGCACAGCAGGGAGCCGGCCGGCCGCAGTACGTCCACCTGGTGCCCCCACGACGTCAGCCGGCGGATCACCTCCACCGGCATACCGTCGTTCCGGTACTGCTCTTCCACCACGAAGCAGAGTCTCATCGTCGAAGTACCCCGACCCACCGTGCGCCCCACCCTCATCGCCCGACACTCCATGACGTCCTGTGACGACACAGAATGTCACGCCCGTCACGAACGTCCGGGGCGAAAGTCCGGTAAGTCCAGGGGTGTTGCAGAGCCGCCGGCCGGAGGCCGTGAAGTGAGGGGCCTGCAGGGCGGCGTGAGGTGTCCATGCGGTCGCGGCACTAGACTCGGCGCCCGTACCAGTCATGATCACTACTGGAAGGCACCACATGTTTCAGGACGCTCCGATCTACCACCAGCTTGTCGCGGAGCGTGGAGATGTTCCTGCGCGGGTGCGTGACGCGGCGACGAGCATACTGCGTGAACTCGACCATGTGATCGGTGCGATGTCGTTGCCCGCCCGCTCCATGAGCCCGCTGCCGATCCGGCAGCCCGAGGCCGCGGCGCGAGCGGCGTTTGCGCCGCCGCGGCCGTAGGCTGCCGGCCGGCGGTGCTGGGCGGTCACGGCGTCACGGCTACGGCACCAGCAGGCGGGTCGGTGGCGGACCCGGTCGCGTAGCGGCTCGTGGCGTCGATGCCGGCCGGTGGCCTCGGCGGCCGACCGCCGACGGTGATCCACGGGTCAGCCTCGGCTGAGCCGGGCGACCAAGCGCCTGGAGACGGCGCCGACCCGCGAGTGGCCGGGCCGGCCGCGGCCCGCCCCGGGACCCGCCCCGATGCCGGCGTCCGCGTCCGCGATACCGATCCGACCGACCCGACGTGCGGGCTGCGCGCCGGCCGGGTCGCCGCCGTCCTCACCCGGGCGCCGTTCGACGAGGCCGCCATGGCGGTGCGCGCGCTGCGGAGCGATCCGGTCGGCGCGGCCGTCCGGATCATGGTCCGGTGCCCTTCTCGCGGGCCCCGGCCAGGTCGTCCGGTCCGGGTGCGACGGCTCCATCCGCGCCCACTGCGCATCGGTCAACGGCACACCGGACCGACGACCTGCCGATCCGAACGAGCTCGCCTAGGAGGCCTCAGGCGCTGCCCCCGGCGGGTCGCCGTCCTCGTCCTCACCCTTGGCACGCACGTCCGGCGGGGTCGGCGCGGTGATGTTCCGCTGCTCCGCCGACCGCTCCTTCGTTTCCTCGTCGACCTGCGCCGTGTCGTTCTCTTCAGGGGTACTCATCACTTCGCCTCTCTCACCGGTCCGGAGCCGACAGCATCCCGGCCACGATCGCGTCGGCGACCGGTGCGACCGGAGCGTCCGCCCCACACGTTCCGTCTTCCACGTGCAGCACAGGTTCCCCGGGTCAGCGAGCCGACGCACGCCGGCGTCATCCGATCGCCGCGTCTTCACCCCTTTGCCGCAGACTCCGGCCCGGCGCCGCGCCCACGATTCGCCCCGCCCGGCCGCGGACGTCCCTTTTTCGGCACGTACGAGTTCGGGCTCGGCCGGCTCGACGACCGCGAGTCCTCCGGCGCTCTTGTGCGGGCGTGAAGGGTGTAGTCGGGTGTCCCCATGCGACAGTTGACGGCACATCGTTTACCGGCTTCACGCCTCACGGCCCGCCGCGGCGGCTCGGCCGGCAGCAGACGCGCGAAGGCTCTGGCAGCCGCCGTGCTCGCCGGATCACTGTGGGCGGCGTCCCCGCTCCAGCCCGCGCGGGCCGCCGCCCCCGAACCCGCCGGCGCGCTCGGGACCACGGGCGGGGCGCCGGCGCGCGACCTCGGCCGCCTGCACCTCGACACGGTGACCATTCCACAGCTCCAGGCACGTATGGCGGCCGGCGCGCTGACCCCGTCGGAGCTGACCCGCGCCTACCTGAAGCGGATCAGGGCTGTCGATCCGAAGATCCACGCCGTCCTGCGTACCGACCCCTCGGCCCTGCGCCAGGCCGCCGCGAGCGACGCGCGGCACCGCGCGGGCTCCGTCCGCGGCCCGCTCGACGGCATCCCGGTGCTGATCAAGGACAACGTCGGCACACGGGGCCTGTCGTCGACGGCGGGGTCGCTCGCCCTTGCGGGCAGCCCGCCGGATTCGGACGCGGCACTCGTGACGCGCCTGCGCCGGGCGGGCGCGGTGATCCTGGGCAAGACCAACCTGTCCGAGTGGGCCAACTTCCGTGCTGAGAAGCCCACTTCGGGATGGTCTGCGGTGGGCGGGCAGACACGCAACCCGTACGTCCTCGACCGGAATCCGTGCGGTTCGTCGGCGGGTTCGGGCGCCGCTCTCGCCGCCTCCCTGGCGCAGGTGGCGATCGGGACCGAGACCGACGGCTCGATCGTCTGCCCGGCGGGCATGAACGGCGTGGTCGGCCTGAAGCCGACCCTCGGCCTGGTCAGCGCCCGTGGTGTGGTGCCGATCTCCGCCGAGCAGGACACGGCCGGTCCCATGGCGCGCAACGTCGTGGACGTGGCGCTCACACTGGCGGCCATCGCCGAGCGGCCCGCGGGCGCCGGCGACGCGGACACCAGCGCCTTCGCGCGGGCGGCCGCCGGGCGGCCGACCGGCTCGGGCGGCGTGCGGGACCTGCGGGGCAAGCGGATCGGCCTGTGGCGCCTGCCGACCCTCGGCCAGGCCGTGGACGACGTGATGACCCGCGCGACGCGCCGGCTGCGTGCCGCGGGCGCCGAGGTCGTCGAGGTGACGCCGCCCTACCAGGACCGGCTCGCCGCGCTCGAGTTCCCGGCGCTGCTGACCGAGTTCCACCGGGACATCGACGCCTATCTCGCCACCCGCGAGGGGCCTCGCGACCTGGCCGCCCTCATCGCCTTCAACAGCGGCCACGCGGCGGAGCGGACCTGCTTCGCGGGGCAGGAACTCTTCCAGCAGGCGCTCGCCGCGCCGCCCACGACCGATCCGGGGTACCGCGCGATGCGGGCGGAACTGCGGGACCTGTCGCGGCGGTCCATCGACGAGACGATGGCCGCCCATCACCTGGACGCGATCGCCGCGCCGACGAATCCCCCCGCGTGGACCACGGACTGCGCACGGGGCGACAACGATGTGATCCCCTCGTCCACACCGGCGGCCGTCGCCGGCTACCCCTCGCTGTCCGTGCCGGCCGGTTCCGCAGGGGAACTGCCCGTCGGGATGCTCCTGATGACCGGTGGCCACCGGGACGCCGAGCTGCTGTCCCTCGGAGCGGCCGTGGAGAGGCGAATCCATGCCTGGCGTGCGCCGCGGTACCTGCCGACGACCGGCGCCGAAGCCGGCGGGCGGTGAGCAGAGGGCCCCGCATCCACCCGCGGAGGATCACTGCTCGCGGGTGCGGGGGCCATGGCCGGCGGCCATCCGTGCGGCGGCGAACGCGGCGACCGGCGCGACCGTCAGGGCGAGACTGAGGCGCAGGCCGTGCTCGAAGCCGGCCGCGGCGGGACGCCCACGACGTCGAGTACCACCGCGGCGGCCGGCAGCGCCTCCACCACCCAGAGGCCGGGGACCCCGACCCCGACTACGACGCCCTCGAAGTCCCCGCCGACCCCGGGCGCACGGTCGTCACCTACACCGTCGTCGCCTCGCCCCCCCGGCCGACGCCGGGCCGCCGTCGTATCCCTCGCTCAGCGCGGCACAAGCCCGCCACCCCCGTCCTCACCAGAACTGTCGGAGGTTGAAGCTCCTCAGGGAGACGTGGCTCGCGGGTTCGGTCGAGCTTCTGGCGTAGAGGAGCGGCATCGGCGTTCCGACGGAACCGTACGCAGCGCTCCACGCGAGCCACTGGTAGGCGTCCCAGCCCCGTTCCATGCCGATTCCCACACCGTCCTTCTCCATGGTGCGCAGAGCCAGCCGGTGGTGGAAGGCGACGTCGTAACGGGCCCGGACCTCCAGCGGTTGCCGTTGGTGCCGGTCGAACCAGTGGAGCGCCGAGACGCCGCGCTCACTGGGATTCCCGGAGGCCTTGTGGAGCCTGAGCAGACGGTCGATGTCGAGCGGCGCGTCCCGTATGAACCGCGCCATCTTCCTCTTCGCCTCCCTGACGGCCGCGTCCAGCGTTCCCCCGCGGCCCCACCTCGGGTCGGCGGGCGCTCCGGACCAGTCCGGTCCGAACGCGTCGTGCATGTCCCGCTCGACCGCCTCGTTGAAGGGATCGAGCGGGGCGAACCGGAATCGTGTCGTCGAGAGGGTGTCGCAGCGTGCCAGTACGGTCCTCAAGTCGTCCGCGTGGCGGTCGAGTGTGCCGAGGAAGTGTTCCAGTCCCCCTTCGTTCGCGTAGTGCAGGAAGACGAGGGAATTGACGGTGCTCGCGGCCCGATCGGTGGCCGTCTGCTGGGAGACGGTGACCGTGCGCTCCTGTGCCAGCGAGTTGTCCATCAGTGAGGCGACGAACGCCACCATGCGGTGCGCCTCGGTCCGGTTGACGTGCTCGGGAAGGACCGGGTCGCTCACACCGGCCCGGTGGGCGCACAGCCCGATCTCCACGTCCAGGGCCGGCCGTTCCCGCAGCAGCACCGAGAGGAAGCGGGCGCCTTCCAGGTAGCGGTTCGCCTCCGGGTTGAACGTCTCGCTCCGCCTGCTGAAGCGGAAGCCGGCGATCAGTGCGGGGACCAGCGCCAGCATGCGGGGCACGGTGAGTGCGTTGCGATCGGGCTTCGGCAGCCGGTCCAGCAGCTCCCGCGCGGTGATGATCTCCTGCCGTGCGGCGATCTGACCGCTGCAGGCGTAGATCGTCGCGGCGATGGCCGCCTCCCACCGGCGCGGCCGCTCGAGCGCCAGGGGATGAATGCGCACCATCTCCTCCGGTGACAGGCATGGGACTTCGACGGCCTCCTTCTCCTTGCGGAGGCCGCACAGTTCCGCGATCTCCCGCACGTCGATTCTCGAACCGTTGTACTTGCTGAGCGCCTGCGACCTCGAGAAGTCCCAGAACGTCATCTCATCGGCCATCCGTTGCACCTTTCTGCTCGTCAGTCGTGGCGCCGTCCGCGCAGGATGATGAGGTACGCCACGGCCGCCAGCACGCCCAGCGCGGCGCTCACGCCCCACAAGGTGGCCGGGCCCACGGTGTCCAGTGCGTATCCCGAGCTCGCCGGCGCGACGCACGCCGCCGCCGACCAGGCGAAGCTGTATACCCCCTGGTAGCGTCCGTGAGCGTGGCCCGGTACGAGGCCGGCCACGGCGGCCGTGGCGGTCGGGGCCAGGAGGATCTCGCCGACCGTCCACACCACGACGGTCAGGGCGTACGTCTCGAGGGAAGCCGCCACCGCCGTCAGCCCCAGGCCTCCACCCAGCAGCAGGGTCCCGACGGCCAGCGGGCCCGCCGGACCGTGGCGTGCCAGGACCCGGCCTGCCGGAAGCTGCAGCGCCACCACGAGAAGGCCGTTGAGGCTGATGACCAGGCCGTAGTCGCGTGCGCTCAGGCCCGCCGTCGTCATGGTGAGCGGCAGCGCGGTACTGACCTCCTGCATCAGCAGCCCCACCAGGAAGGTCACCGCCACGAAGGCCAGGAAGCGGTGGCGTCGCGACGGTCCCCCCGCCCCCGCGTCCGGGCCGGTGTCGTCCTCGAACCGTGCCGGATCGGGCCGGGTCTCGGGAACCGTGAGGTACACGGTCACCGCACACAGCACGGTCATGGCCGCCTCACCGAGGAACAGCGGGGTGTAACCGCGCTGCGCCAGCAGACCGGCGAGCGCGGCGGACACCGCCACCCCGATGTTGACGGCCCAGTAGATGAGGGAGAACGCCCTGACACGCGCCTGCGCGGTGACCATGTCGGCGACCACGGCTTGGATCACCGGCCGGGAGGCGTTGCCCGCCAGGCCGACCAGGCACGCGGTGACCCCGAGCGCCTCCCGTCCCTGGGTGAATGCCAGCGCCCCCGTGCCGGCGGCGCTCAGGAGCTGGGCGCCCATGAGGGTCGCCCGTCTGCCCAGCCGGTCGGCCAGCAGGCCGCCGACGATCGCGCCGACGGCGCCGCCGACGCCGTAGAGGGTGGTGACCAGGCCCGCGAAGGACGCCGAGTGCCCCCGGTCGACTGTCACGTAGAGCGTCAGGAACACGACGACGAAGCCGCCGAGCCGGTTCACTAGCGTGGCGGTCCACAACCACCAGAACGCGCGCGGCAGTACCGGCCGGGCGGCCGCCGCGCGCGCAGGGCTCCGGGCATCCGCGATCACAGTACGACGGACTCCCGCCGTTCTGTCCCGGACGCCGTGTGGCGCGTCGGGCGGTCGCCGGCGAGGGGGCGGCCGGCGCTCATACGGCGGCCATGGCGTTACCGATGTAGTTCGGCAGCCTGACGAGCCGCTGCCACAGTTCGTCGAGGCTGACCGGATAGCGCTCCCGGTAGCGCCGTGTCACCGCCTCCACCTCGGCCCATGTCGTCGGCATGGCACCGTCGTTGTAGTCGGCCGCCAGTTCGTCGTAGAGCGGGGTGCCGGGGCGCAGGAAGAGCTGGTTGAGCCCGAAGTATCCGGGCAGTGAAGCGGCCCAGTCGACCACTTCGCCGCTCAGGCAGGCCGGATCACCGGGCAGGCCGAGCAGTATGAAGGCGAACGGCGTGATCCCGGCCGCGGAGAGCCGGCGGATCGCCGCGTCGATCTTCTCCGGGGGGACGCGTTTGCCGACGGCCGTCTCGGCGACGGCCGGCGATTCCGCGCCCAGCCACATGCCGTTGCACCCCGCGGCGGCCCACAGGTCGACGTCCTGGCGCAGGACCACCTCCGCCCGGCTCTGACCGCTCCAGCCGATGCCGCTTCCGGTGAGCCGGGTGCACAGGTCCTTGTAGAAGGTCGGGTGCAGGCCGAAGACGTAGTCGAGGAAGAACAGCGAGTCGACGCCGCGTTCGCGCATCGCGCCGATCTCCGCGAGCGTGCGTTCCACGGGTTGTGGGCGCATTCGCGTCCCGAACGGCAGATGGCAGAAGGTGCAGCCGTAGGTGCAGCCTCGAACGCCCAGCACCATGCCGCACGGTCCGCGTCTGACCCGCCCGCCGGCGAACGTCTCGGCCGTGTAGGCGGTCAGGTCCAAGAGGTCGTAGGCGGGCAGGGGCGTCTCGTCGAAGACCAGCGGCGGGTACGTCCCGCTCAGCGGCAGTTCGCCGAGTACGGGCCTGCCGCTCAGCAGCTCCTGTACGCCGTGCACCGCCGCCGCGTCCGCCTCGCCGCGCGCCACGTGGTCCACGCCCAGCTCGCGGAGCGTGGCCGAGGGCAGTTGGGTGGCGTGCGGGCCGACGGCGAGGACGGTGGCCCGCGGCCAGGTCCGTCGCACTTCTTCCACCGCGGTGCGCACCGGTCGGAGATCGAGGGGGTAGCACTGGGCGCGGTCGGCGATCGCCGTCACGACGACGGCCACGTCGACGGCGCCGACGGGGGGCGCCTCCGCGCTCAGGCGACGGTCCCAGACGGCGACGTCCACCCCGCCCTGCCGCAGCAGAGCGCCGGCGTTGGCCACGTCCAGGGGGAGTTGCAGGAAGTCGCGTTCGAACTCGTCGTCGGCGACGACGACGAAGGTCACGGTGGTCATGCCGGCTCCGGGGTCATGGGGGCGGATGGGGCGGGTGACATGTCGGGGGCGGCCGTCGGCGGCACCCGTGTGACGGCCCCGGTGCGCGCGGCCTCGTACACCGCGAGAACGGTCAGCAGGGCCCTGCGGCCCTCCTCGCCGTCGACGCCGGGCGCCCGGCCCGCGGCGACCGCGTCGCAGAAGTCGAGGAGCTGGTCCCCGTGCGGCGAGGGGAGCAGGCCGCTGGCGTCGCGCTGCTGTGCGGGGGCGGCCGGGCGGCGCTCGGCGGCCTGGTTGCCCGCTCCGTAGGCGCCGTAGGCGGAGGTGTCGTCCTGCGGCCCGGTGGCGTGGAAGTAGACGAGTTCGTCGTTGTCGATCACCGCGCTGCCGCGATCGCCGTGCACTGTCAGGCGCGTGGTGCGTCCCGGGTAGGCCGCGGTCGTCGCCAGCAGGGAGGTCAGGGCGCCGTTCGCGTGCCGCAGGCTCGCGGTGACGACGTCCTCGACCTCGATGCCGCGATGTCCCTTGAGGGCGGTGTGCGCGGCGGCCTCGACGACCGGGCCCATCAGCCACTGGACGAGGTCGACGGCGTGCACCCCCTGGTTGAGCAGCGCGCCTCCGCCGTCCAGGGCACGGCTGCCACGCCAGTCGCCCGAGTCGTAGTACGACTGGCCGCGCCACAGGGGGACTTCCACGAGTGCCGACGTCAGCGTCCCCAGTTCCCCGGCGTCGAGGGCGGAGCGCAGCATCCGTGAGGCGGGGTCGAAGCGGCGCTGGCTGATGACGGCCAGGGCGCGTCCGGCCCGTCGTGCCCCGGCGATCAACCGGTCCGCCGCCTGGGCGGTCACGTCGATGGGTTTCTCCACTACGACGTGCTTGCCCGCGGCCAGTGCCCGCAGCCCCAACTCGGCGTGGAGGCCGCTGGGGGTGCACACGCTGATGACATCGATATCAGAGCGCTCGAGCAGGGTGGACACGTCCGCCGCCTCGCTGTCGGTCTCCGCCGCCAGCCGCTGCGCGCGCTGGGGCGAAGGTGACGCGACGGCGACGAGTCGCGCCCGTTCGGCGAGCGGTGGGTAGGAGGTGAGCACCCGGGCGTGCAGGCCGCCGATCACGCCGCAGCCGACGACGCCGAAGCGGAGCCTGCTCATACGGCGCCTCCGCTGAGGTGTCCGGCCGCGGCGGCGGTCACGCGACCGCGCCCGAAGCGGGCCGCGAGGGCGCTGATGCGGTGCACGGGCGTCAGGTCGACCGGGGGCAGGGGCAGGTCTCCGAGGAGCCGTGCGACAGCGGTGCGCAGGGCGTTGTCCATGGGAGAGTCGTTCACCAGCACCTCCTGGCAGCCGGTGGGGAGTTGGGCCGTCAGCCGGTGGGTGTTGGCGGGCAGCCGGCCACCGTTCGGCAGGGCGACGGGGTCCATCTCGGCCGTGAACAGCGCCGAGCCGGTCTGGATCTGCGCGAGTCGCCGGCGGCCGCCGGTGGAGTGCCGGAAGGGTCGGGTCCAGTCGGGGGCGCCGGTGTCTCCCGGCGGGTCGCCGACGACCGACGAGTAGAGTTCCAGCTCCACGCCGTCGGCCAGCACGGCGCGTTCCCGCGCGGTGGTGACGAAGTAGTCGTCGTGGACGACGCCGTGTACGTCCTGGACCGGGCTCTCGGCGTAGCCGCGGTAGGTGTCGGGCGGCAGCAGCCGGCTCGCCACCGCCAGCATGTGCGGCCATTCGTAGCCGAAGACACCGTGGTCGCGGTCGATGAACCGGCCTGCCGCCATGTCGGCGCGCCGGTCCTTGCTGAAGGCGACGCGCACCGCCGTCACCGGCTGGTCGGGCATGTGCTGGCGCCGGAGGTCGTCCAGCAGGCGCAGCGCATGGGCGTGCCGGTACTGGTTCATCACGACCACGCGCGCCTCGGGGTATCGCTCCAGCAGTTCCAGGAGGCGGGGCACGTCCTGCGCCCGGCAGGCGGGTTTCTCCATGATGACGCGGGCCCGGGGGTCGCGTTCGAGGACTTCGGCCAGGACGTCGGTGTGGACCTGGGTGGGTGTGCAGAGCGACCACAGGTTCACAGGGCCCGGCATGTCCCGCACGGCCGGGCTGTGCTCGACGGGCCGGCGGCGGTGGGCTCCGACGGGCACACCGGTCAGTGCCGGGTCCACGGTGCAGACACGCAGACCGGCGGCTTCCAGCAGGCGGTGGTGCAGTCGGCCGGCCACTCCGTAGCCGACGACGCAGACGCGGGGCAGATCATTCATGCGCGTCCCCACCGTCCTCGGCGGCTTCTCCGGCCGACTCGGCCGTATCGGCGAGATAGGTGTCGTAGTACGCGTCGAACAGCCCTGCGTCGCGCACCACGTCGTCCACGACCCCGAGGTGGATGCCTGGCGACAGGGTGGCGGCCGAGCGGCACAGGTGTTTGGCGGCTATCAGGGTGGCGGCGCGGTAGGCGTCGTAGCCCCGGTTGGGTATGCCCTCGTACGTGAAGAGGTTCAGGGACCGGCCGTCACCGAGGAGGACGGCCGAGCGGCGCTCGGACAGGGTGTGGCGGACGCCGACGCCGGGGACGTCCGACGGCGTCGTCGCTACGCGGCGCTCGCTGAGCAGGCTGAAGTCGCGGGTGGCGAATCCGGCCAGGAGCACGCCGTCGGGCAGCAGTGCGAGGTCGGCCTCGGTGAGCGCGTCCTCGCCGGTGGTGCCGATGATCAGGAAGGGGCGAGTGCGGCGCAGCGCCTCGTGGGCCGAGCGGCTGGTGTCGAAGCCCTCCTCAGCGGCGCGTACCAGTGCGAGTGTGTCGGTGTCCACGACGGTCACGCGGCATCCGGTCGCGCGCAGCGCCCTGGCCACCCGGGAGCCCAGGGTGCCGAAGCCCAGGGAAAGCACCCGTCGTCCCACGAACTTCTCCCCCGGCACGATGGCGCGCAGGCGCCGGACGCAGGAGTCGGCGATCTCGTTGTAGGCCAGGTACGTCTTGACCTGGGAGCGCGCCATGTTGAGGACGGGCAGGCGCAGGTCGGCGGCCGCCGAGATGCGTTTGAGGCCGCTGACGGTCAACTCCAGTGCGGCGTCGGGTTGTTCGGTGACCAGGCGGTCGTTGCCGGAGCCGAGGGCGATGATGCCGCCGTCGTCGACCATGAGCACGCGCCGGCCTTCGGCGTGGGCCGCCCGGATGAACGCGTCGACGTCGGAGCCCACTTCGCGCGCCAGGCGCACCTCCTCGTCAGTGGCGGTGCCGTTGACCACGGAGTTGTCGAGTGTGGCGCTGCGGTAGCCCCGGGACAGGAACCATCCGTGCACGCGGTTCCTGCGTAACGTCTTGTCGCCCTTGTCCAGGGCGTAGATCCACCGTGGTGAGAAGCCGGCGCGCTCGGCGGCCAGCAGGAAGCCGACGCTGTTCTCCACGTAGTGGTCGCGGAATATCAGGGCCCAGTCCGCCAGGGCGCCGTCCTCGGTGGCGTACCGGCGCAGCAGCGGCATCGCCTTCCACAGCATCGCCACCTCGCTTTCGCTGAAGGCGGCGCCCTCGCTGCGCAGGGCCTCGGCCAGCTTCCGCGCGAGCGCGGCCGGCCCTGGATCGTCCGGCCGGACGCCGTCCGTGAGAACGGCGGCGCGCCAGCGCGGGGTGGGCGGGTCGCTGTGTTCCAGCGAGTGCGGCGCGGAGTCCTGCTCGGGGGTGAACTGCACGGTGACGAATCCGGTGCCGGTGTCCAGAACGTGTGTGTAGCCGCCGTCGTCGAGAGCCACCACCTCGTGGCCCGGCGGTTGCGGTTCCGCCGGGTCCGGCCATCGGCTCAGGCACAGGCGCAGCAGGACCTCCGAGGACCAGTGGCCGCTGATCACACTGTGGAGCCGTGCGGTGGTGCCGGCCCGGGGCAGTTCGTCGCCGTTCGGCGAAGTGCCCACCAGGGCGCTGAACGTCATGTGCACACTCCTTCGTCACCCGCCTCCGGGCATACGGAATAGCGGGTGTCATCATTGGGTGACGGATATGACGGCGAAATGAATTCTCCAGCTGGGCCGTCCACGCGCGACCTCGCCGATCGGAGGTCGGCTTCCACGGCTTTGATCCACAGCCGGACGCGAAGCGCTGTCGGATTCCTTCCTCAGGCCTGAGATTTCCTTCCAGGCAGAACTGAATGACGGGGCGGGCGAGGAAGACGGTCGCCCGTACGCCCGACCATTTCCGGACCGGGTGGATCACGCGCCGTGATCCGCACTGCATGGTGTGACCCGGCGCGAGCTGTGTCAACCACGACTCCGCACCGATCGCGCGCTCATTTGGTGAAGTCATTTCAGATATGTCCGGATGTAAGATTGCACCAGGCCCCGGACTTCACCGCGCCGAAGCAACGAAGCACTCCGCTCCGCGAAATGGCCGGTTCTCATTCACTCTGGCCTATTCCGGCACTACACGTGTCACCTCATCGCGGGTCCCCCGGAGTGATTGACCCGTCCGACGGCCGTACGGAATACGGTGCTGCCAGCGCGCCGAGGGCTCGCGGATTGAAGCGGCACACCTGGCGGAGGTGACGTTCTGGCAAACGAACGGCAATAACGGCTGAAACAGTGGGGGCGTGCTCCCCCGGGGCCGCGCCCGGCCGGGACCGGGCCATGCTCGCGATGACGCCCGCTTCCTGGCGTGGTCCGGGGCGTGCGACCGGCGCGGCAGGCCCGATGGCCGCTGAGCTTCCCGGACCGGGCCATGCGGTGCCAGAGGAGGCGAACGGCTGACAGAAGCCCACACCGTCGCCAACGATGCCGCGACGACCGGACCGATCGAGCGGGGGCGACCGGCTCGCCCGCCGCCGGATTCCACACCAGATACGCCGACGCCTGTCCGGTCCCGCCGGCCGAAGATGTTCAGGAGCGTTTCGCGCAGCTTCCGCTGTGATCACAGAAAGGCTGGCTAAGGGCTGTCCCGTAATCCCCGGTGGATCAGCGCGCGGCGTCAGATGCGGTGCATCGCAAGGCGGAGGGTCGTCCTCATACTGGGCGTATTCGGGCGATCCGACAATGCGGCGAGGCGCCGTAGCTGTCGTCGCGTGCCCGCCGGGGATTACGGGACGGCCCTTAGCAGACGCACCGCATCCGCACAGCATCGCCCGTGGTTCGTGGCGGCTGCCCATTGCCGTCTCTATCCGCAGAGCACCACGCACATAGAGCGTTCCCTCCGGGTGCCGGTGCCGGTGTATTCGAGTGGGATGAGAATGGTTCCTCGTCCTGGTCCTCAGCCAGGTGATATTGCGGAGCTCCACTGAGGCAACGCCGCACGACGGCGGCTATGTCGTCGACCGGCGCGGCAGCGGGGTCGATCCACGGCCTGCCCGGACGTCGTGTACGATTTCCGGGATCGAAAGACGGCGCAGACAGCAGTCGCTCACTTCGCTCTTAATCGTGTACAGGAGATCTCGGTATTCTGGGTGCCGGGCGATCCACCCCGAGTTCCGAAGCGTTTGCATCCCACACCCACACCCGGGTCTACGCGGGGCTCACCGACCGAGGCGAGCCGGTCCCGGGAAGGGGGAAACGGCCCGCCCGGCGCCTCAGGCCGGCGCGGCGTTCGTTGGGCGGCGGGTCTCATCGCCTCCCAACAGGGCGGCTGTGGACCGGGCGATCCCTGCAACGCGGCTGTCGCGCCGCGGCACGTGGAGGACGCCTGCCGCCTTCTCCTCGACCACCTCACCCCCGGCCGGACCGCGATGCTCGCCGAGATCACCGACGCGGTCACGAAGAACGACGCCAATCGGTGACCGCCCGGCCTGCGGAGGCGGCCGCCGCGCTGTGCGACTGCGCGGCGGCACTTCATGTGCTGCTGTGCAGGTGACCCGCAACGAATCAGTGGTCTGACTGCACGACTGAACGGCCCTTCGCGCACACCCGGCCCGCCCCCTTCCGTCCCGGCCGCACTCCCTGATCAGGCGTCCCGACACGAGTTCGGCTCTCCACCTCCGACAGCGCGCGGGAAGGGCGGAATGATTCGGACCGTCGATTGTTGAAAGCGGCATGAAAAAGATCGGGTTCCTGTCCTTCGGGCACTGGACGCCATCCCCGCACTCGCAGACACGATCAGCGGCGGACTCCCTGCTCCAGGCGATCGACCTGGCGGTCGCCGCAGAGGAGCTCGGCGCCGACGGCGCCTACTTCCGCGTCCACCACTTCGCCCGGCAGGCCGCCTCGCCGTTCCCGCTGCTCGCCGCCATCGGCGCCCGCACCAGCCGGATCGAGATCGGCACCGGCGTGATCGACATGCGCTACGAGAACCCGCTGTACATGGCCGAGGACGCGGGCGCGGCCGACTTGATCTCCGGCGGCCGGCTCCAGCTCGGTCTCAGCCGGGGCTCCCCGGAGCAAGTGGTCGACGGCTGGCAGCACTTCGGCCATGTACCACCGGAGGGTGGAACCGACGCCGACCTGGCCCGCGGGCACACCAAGAGGTTTCTGGACGTCCTCAAGGGCGAAGGCTTCGCGGAGCCCAGTTCCAGCCCGATGTTCGCCAACCCCCCAGGACTGCTACGGATCGAGCCACACTCCGAAGGGCTGCGGGAGCGCATCTGGTGGGGCTCCGGCTCGAACGCCACCGCCATCTGGGCGGCCCGACTCGGGATGAACCTCCAGAGCTCGACACTGAAGGACGACGAGAGCGGCGAACCACTCCACGTCCAGCAGCGCAAGCAGATCGAGGCGTACCGCGAGGCCTGGCAGGCCGCGGGACACACACGGCAACCGAGAGTGTCGGTCAGCCGCAGCATCTTCGCGCTCACCGACGACCGTGACCGCGCGTACTTCGGCCACGACCAAAACTCCAACGACCAGATCGGCTACATCGACGCCGACACGCGCAGCATCTTCGGCCGGTCCTACGCCGCCGAGCCCGACGTGCTCGTCAAGCAACTCGCCGACGACGAGGCCATCGCCGCCGCCGACACCCTGCTGCTCACGGTGCCCAACCAGCTCGGGGTCGAGTACAACGCACATCTGATCGAGAGCATCCTGACCCATGTCGCACCCGGACTCGGCTGGCGCTGACGCCTGGGCGGGGCCGCATGCCGGGACGCTTCGGCCGCCAGACGCCCAGCGGCCGTAGCGCCGCCGGCCGGGGCGGCGCCCAGGGCGCCCGCCATGACGTCGAGCACCTCGACACACCGGGCGCGAGATCCGGGCCATGACGTGCCGCGGCCAAGCAGACGACACGTCTGCCAAGTTAGTTGACACGTCATCTTCTCGGGTTTACTGTCGTTGAAAGCTAAACGACATGCCTGGTCCGGCCGCAGGGCCGAGCCACCCCCACACCAACAGGAGCAGATCATGGGACAGCTGGACGGCAAGACGGCCGTGGTAACCGGCGGCACCAGCGGCATCGGCCTGGCCGCGGCGGAGCGGTTCGCCGCGGAGGGCGCGCGTGTCTACATCACCGGGCGCCGCCAGGAGACCTTGGAGAAGGCGGCACAGGAAATCGGCGGGGACGTCACCGCCGTCCGGGCCGACAGCGCCGACCTCGCCAGCCTCGACCGGCTGTACGCCACCATCGCCGAGGCCGGACACCACATCGACGTGCTGTTCGCCAACGCCGGCGGCGGAGAGTTCGCCACCCTCGAACAGGTCACCGAGGAACACTTCGACACCACCTTCGACACCAACGTCAAGGGCACCCTGTTCACTGTGCAGAAGGCGCTACCCCTCCTCGTCGACGGCGCGTCCGTCATCCTTACCGGCTCCATCGCCGCCACCGTCGGCAACGAGGCCTTCGGGGTCTACGGCGCCTCCAAGGCCGCCATCCGCTCCTTCTCCCGCACCTGGGCCAACGAACTGCGCGGACGCAACATCCGCGTCAACACCATCGCCCCCGGCCCCATCACCACCCCTGGGCTCAACAACCTCGCCCCCGACGACGAACAGGCCGCGCAACTGCGCGACACCCTCGCCGCCGGCGTCCCCCTGGGCCGCATGGGTCAGCCGGAAGAGGTCGCCAACGTCGCCCTGTTCCTCGCCACCGACCAGTCCAGCTACATCACCGGCAGCGAGATCTACGTCGACGGCGGCGCCAACCAGGTCTGACGCCGAGACGAGCGCACCAGACTGTCACCCCGACCGGTGACCATTCCGCACCAGCGGCACGGGGCCGCGGCCAGACGGCCGCGGCCCCGCCCGCAGCAGGCCGCCCGCGAACCCGCACAAGGAGAGTGAGGAGCAGAACGGGCCCCGCGGCGGCGGCCGGCGCCCCGCCCATCGCCCACACCCCCACCGCGCGGGCGCGGCGGGCCGGGTCGGGGTAGGCGCGGCGCACCAGTGCCGCCTGGCGCAGGCCCGAGACCTGGCGTCGGCCGCCGAAGTCCGGCAGCCGGCGACGTCCCTCGGCCCCCGGCCCGTGCTCAGGCCGCGTTCAGGTCACAGGCGTAGGCGGCGGAGCCGGATCCGGCGTAGGCCTCGAGGTCCAGGTAGTACGTCCCGCTGCCCGAGGCCGTGCGGGTGTAGGTGAGGGCCTCGTCGCTGCCCCGGCCGTCGTTGACCGACCTTGTCAGTGTGGATCCGGACGAGTCGAGGAGATAGGCATCCGCGTCGTAGGCGTCGGGTACGGCGCAGGAGATGGCCGCGGTCCCGCCGGACGCCAGGGCGAACTTGAAGTAGTCCCGGTCGGAGGTGGTGCTCAGGGCGCCCGTCAAAGTCACGGGGAGAGCGCTCGCACTGACGTCGTCGGCGGTGGAGCGCGAGTCGTTCGGCTCGCTCTCGTTCACCGCGGTACCGCCCCCCGAGTTGCCGCAGTCTGTTTCGGGTGTGCCGTTGTACAGGTTGGGGTCGGCAACTCCGTTGGTGACACTGCGCCGGTAGTAGCCGCAGGTGGGGCGGTTCCTGAAGTCGAAGGTCCGGCCGCCGGTGAGGTGCCAGATCTTGTATCCGGAGAAGGTGAGCGGCTGGCCGGCGATGGCCTTCTCCGGCTGGTGGTCGCCGAGCACGACATAGGCGTCGCTGCCGTAGAGCGTCGCCAGACCGTTCTCGTCGATGTAGAGGGAGCTGCCGCCCTCGTCGATGCCGACACCCCACGCCTTGCCCTGCGTGGTCAGCCCGTCCTTGAGGGCGCGCGCGACGAACGCCATCGTGCGGCCCATCCGGTCACGGGCGACGAAGTGGGAGTCGTTGATGGTGTCGCCGTAGTTCGGCCAGTTGAACATGCCGGTGGTGAACGTGACGGACTTGTCGTACGGATTGGCGAGGGCGACAGCCGAAGTCGCGCTCGCGGTGCACGCGTCGTAGACGATCGAGCTGTTGATGTGCAGGCCGGCGCTGCCGCCGCCGGAGCCGCCGCCCTTGGCCACCACGGACTGCACGGAGGCCTGGAGCGCGGTGCCCTTCCAGGCCGCGTAGCGGCACTGGTCGCCGCCCGCGAAGTACACGAACTCCGCGTTGCGGATGTCGGTGTTCAGCTGTGTGTTGTCGCCGTCGGACGCGGCGGTGAGCGTCCAGGTGGTGCAGGAGTTGACGCCGGACAGCGTGGTGATCGTGTCGCACTCGGGTGTCTTGCTGCCCGAGGTGGGAGCCGAGCCGGCCAGCACGACCACGTCGAGACTTCCGGTACCACCGCGGATCGCGTCGATGGCTTTGGTCATGGAGCCGCCGACGACGCTGCCGTCGCCGTTCATGGTGAAGGCGGGGCCGGACCAGCTCGGCCGACTGACGTCGGAGGCGCTGCCGAGCCGGATTCGGTCGACGGCGGCCTGGGCGGGGCCGCTGGTGACCGCGAGAGTCGCGGCGGCGGCCGCCGTCGCGAGGAGCGAGGCGAGGGGTCTGCTCAGCGCGCGTGAGGTCATCGGTGCTCCTGAGTTTCCGAGGGGACGGGCGGGTCAGGGCGCCCTGCTCACCAGCTTGGAACCAACAGGGGCGAGGCGGGCGGCAGTAGCGGAACATACAAGCAGTCAGTCGTTACGGAAAGATGTAACGCCGGATTCGGGTATACGCGTTGCCGGGGACCGCCGAATTGGGTCATACCGGGTCAGTTGCCCGTCTTGAGCGGTGTCCGACTGGAGCAGCAGAGATGTAATCGGCATTACATCTATGCAGATTCACCGTGCGCCTGTAGTTTCCTGCCCTGTCAGAGGGCGAGGGCAGACCTTCCCCGGCAGTACTTCCGAGAGGGACCGACCGTGAGACCACACTCCTCCCGCCGCACCGTGATCAGCTTCGCGACCGCCGTCGTCTCGCTGATGGCGGTCAGTGCCTGCGACGGCGGGTCGGACACCAGCAACGCCGCGCCGGCCGCCGCCGCGAAGGTCGCCGGAGTGACGGTGACGAAGGATCAGGCCCTGCACGACGCACTGCCCGCCGCCATCAAGAGGTCCGGCACGGTCCGCGTCGCCACGGACGTTCCCTACGCGCCCTTCGAGATGTTCGTCAGCGAGGGCGGCAAGGAGATCACCGGACTCGACTACGACCTCGGTCAGGCCATCGGCGTCAAGCTCGGCGTGAGGTTCGCCTTCACGCCGCAGAAGTTCGACGGCATCGTGCCCGCCCTCCAGGCCGGCAAGTTCGACGCCGCCATGTCGGCGATCACCGACAACAAGGACCGCCAGAAGGTGGTCGACTTCGTCGACTACTCCCAGTCCGGGTCCGGCGTCCTGGTCGCCAAGGGCAACCCGAAGAAGATCACCGCGCTGATCGACCTGTGCGGATCGCCGGTCGGCGTGCAGGCCGCCACGAATCAGCTGAGACTGCTGACCGCGACACAGTCGGACTGCGCCGCGGCCGGCAAGCCCAAGATCGCGATCTCCACCTTCCCCAAGGACTCCGACGCCCAGCTGGCGCTGCGGTCGGGCAAGGTCGTGGCCGACGTGCTGACCAAGCCCGCCGCGGGCTGGACCGCGAAGACGGCGGACGGGGGCAAGGCCTTCGAGGTCGTGGAGGACCCGAAGGCGCCGGGCGGCTACAACGCCTCCCCCAACGGCATAGCCGTCAGCAAGAGACTGCCCGGGCTCACCGACGCGGTGCAGAAGGCCCTTCAGGCCCTCATCGACGACGGCACGGCCGCCAAGATCTTCGACAAGTACGGTGTCGCCTCGATCGCCGTCAAGGAAGCCACCCGCAACGCGGCGGTGGACTGACGATGCCCCTCACTTCCGCACCCGTGAGCGCCTCACCGCACCGCGAGTCCGCCCCCGCGGACCTGGAGGTCGTACCGGTGAGGCACTACGGCCGCTGGATCGCCGCCGTGGCGGCCGTGGCGGCCGTCGGCGGCCTGATCGGCTCACTGGCCAAGAACGCCAACCTGCACTGGGACGTCATCGGCCACTACCTCTTCGCCGGGCTCGTCTTCGACGGCTTGGCGACGACGCTGTGGCTGACCGCCGCGGCCATGGCCCTCGGTCTGCTCCTAGGTACTCTGATCGCGGTCATGCGCCTGTCGGCCAACCCCGTCCTGTACGGCCTGGCCTCCCTGTTCGTCTGGGTGTTCCGGGGGACGCCGCTCCTCGTCCAGATCATTTTCTGGGGATATGCGGCGGCGCTGTACAAGAAGGTGCTGATCGGCATCCCGTTCACCGACATCACGTTCGTCCAGGCCGACACCAACTCCCTGCTCACCCCGGCGGTCGCCGCCCTGCTCGCGCTCGGTCTCAACGAAGCCGCCTACGCGAGCGAGATCGTGCGTGCCGGCATTCAGTCCGTCGACGCGGGGCAGACGGAGGCGGCGCACTCACTCGGCATGCGGCCCGCGCTGACCATGCGCCGGATCGTCCTGCCCCAGGCCATGCGGGTGATCATTCCGCCGATGGGCAACGAGACCATCAACATGCTCAAGATGACGGCTCTCGTCTCCGTCATCGCCGCCCACGACCTGATGTCGAACATCCAGGACGTGTACGCGCAGAACTACCAGGTCATCCCCATGCTCGTGGTCGCCAGCATCTGGTACCTGGCTCTGGTCAGCCTGCTGAGCATCCCCCAGGCCTGGATGGAACGCCGCTACGGCCGCGGCACTTCGGGAGCCGGCAGGACCTCACCCCTGCAGCGCATGCTCGCGGGCGCCACCACGCTGGGCCGCGCGAAGAAGGAGTCGAAGCGATGAGCACTCCCATGGTGCACGCACAGGGCGTGCGCAAGCACTTCGGGAAGCTGGAGGTCCTCAAGGGAATCGACCTGACCGTCGGCGCAGGAGAAGTGTGCTGTCTGCTGGGCCCCTCGGGCTCGGGCAAGTCGACGTTCCTGCGGTGCATCAATCACCTCGAGACGGTCGACGGCGGCCGGCTCTCTGTCGACGGCCAGCTCGTGGGCTACCGCCGGCAGGGCGACCGGCTGCACGAACTGCGTGAGAAAGAGGTCGCCTCGCGTCGACGCGATATCGGCATGGTCTTCCAACGGTTCAACCTCTTCCCTCATCTGACAGCCCTGGAGAACGTGACCGAGGCACCCGTGCGCGTCACCGGCGCCGGCCGCGCCGAGGCCCGGGAGGACGGTATGCGCCTGCTGGAGCAGGTCGGCCTCGCCAACCGCGCCGGGCACTACCCCGCGCAGCTCTCCGGAGGACAACAGCAGCGGATCGCCATCGCCCGTGCCCTGGCCATGAAACCGAAGCTCATGCTGTTCGACGAACCGACCTCGGCACTCGACCCGGAGCTCGTCGGCGACGTCCTCGACGTCATGCGGCAACTCGCGGCCGACGGCATGACCATGGTCGTCGTCACCCATGAGATCGGCTTCGCCCGCGAGGTGGGCGACACCGCCGTCTTCATGGACGAGGGCGTCGTCGTCGAGGCCGGACACCCGCAGCAGGTCCTGGTCGATCCCGAGCAGGAACGCACCCGCGGATTCCTCTCGAAGGTCCTGTGAGCGCCTCGGTCCGTCAGCAGCCCCGCATGGCCGCACTGCTGACGCTCGCCCGTGCCCAGGAGACGCGGTTCCTGGAGGAACTCGCCGAACTCGTCGCGATCGACTCCGGGTCGTACAGCCCCGCGGGCATCAACCGCGTCGGTGACATCGTTGGGCAGCGGCTGCGCGCCACGGGCTTCGACACCCGGCGCGTCAGTCCGCCGCCCGTCGGCACCCGCCAGACCGGTGACCTGGTCGTGGCGCGTAAGAAGGGATCGCTCTCCGTCGCGGACGGCGGCCGCCGCATCCTCCTCGTCGCCCATATGGACACGGTGTTCGAGGACGGGACGGCCGCGGCGCGCCCGTTCGCCATGGTCGGCCCGCACGCCCGCGGACCGGGAGTCAGCGACGACAAGGGTGGACTGGTCGCCGGTCTCACGGCGCTGCGCATCCTCGAGGACGCGGGTTTCCACGAGTACGCCGAGCTCGTGTTCCTGGCCGTGCCCGACGAAGAGATCGGCTCTCCGGCCAGCCGTCCCCTCACCGAAGAGACGGCGCGCGGCATGCACTACGCCTTGGCGCTCGAGTGCGCTCGGGAGAACGGCGACGTCGTGATCGCCCGTAAGGGTGTGGCCGATTTCCGGCTCACCGTCACGGGGCGTGCCGCCCACGCCGGCATCGAACCGGAACGCGGTGCGAACGCCGCGCTGGAAGCGGCCCACCTCACCGTCGCACTGCAAGGGCTCAACGGCCGCTGGGACGACGTGACGGTCAACGTGGGCATGGTGCACGCCGGCACCCGCATCAACATCGTCTGCCCGGAGGCCGAACTGCACGTCGAGGTCCGCTCGGCGACGACCCGGGGCATCCGACAGGCCCGGCGGGCGATCGAGGAGCTCGCCGCGCGCCCAGCCGTGGCAGGGACCACCGTGACGGTGGAACAGCTCGACCTCTGCCCGCCGATGGAGGACACCGACGCCTCTCGGGAGATCCTGCGGGCCACCCAGTCCATCGGCAAGGAGATGGGGTTGTCCATCGGGGCTGCCATGACCGGCGGAGTCGGCGACGCCAACCTCATCGCCGGTGTGGGAGTGCCCGTTCTCGACGGACTCGGACCGGTCGGCGGCGGCGATCACAGCCCGCAGGAGTGGCTGGACACCACCACGGTCGTCACCCGCGTCGCCCTGCTCGCCTCGCTCATCGCCGAACTCGGCTGCGCGTACTCCCCGGCCGGCTGACCCGGCGAACGCAGGCCGGTGCGTCCCGCCGTCCTTCTTGCCGCGCACGGTCTCTCGGTCGCCGGCACCGCGGACGTGCAGCCGCGCCGCGATCGGGCTCGGCGAGGCCTACGTACGGCACTTCTCCCCCGCCCTCACACACCCTGGAGGCACCTCGTGAAAACCCCGCACAGAGCCGGCCGCACCGTACTGACCGCAGGCACCGCGCTCCTCGTGGCTCTGGCAGCCGGGTCGGCAGCCGTGGCCCATCCGGCCGCCGAGCACCGCTCCGCCGGGTCCCTCGTCCTGGTCGGCGGTGGGCTGAAGGACGACAACGACCAGGTGTACGGCGAGATCATCGACCGGGCCGGAGGCGAGGGACACGCACGGATCGGTGTGCTGACCGCCGCCTCGGTGCCGGAGAGCCAGGACCCCCACGCGGGTGACCCGGCCACCTGCTCCAACTCCGCGTGCAACGGGGCCTATTACGCCGACCTGTTCACCCGTCACGGCGCGGCCGACGCGCAGTGGATCCCCGTCGACATCGATCACGTCTCCGCCGCCGACTCCGACCATGTCGTCGCCCAGGTCAACAGCATGACCGGGTTCTTCTTCGGCGGCGGGGACCAGTACCGGTACGTGACCAGCCTGCTGCACGGCTCCGCACACACCGACTCCAAGGTGCTGGCCGCCGTCCGCGCGAAACTCGCCGAGGGTGCGGTCGTGGCCGGATCGAGCGCCGGCGCCCAGATCGCGGCCGGAGCAGACATGATCACAGGCGGCGACTCCTACGAGGCTCTGCGGGACGGCAGCACCCCCGGCTACTTCGAGGACGCGTCGAAGCTCGCCTACCTGCCCGAGGGCGGCTTCGGCTTCCTGCGCTCGGGACTGCTGGACACCCACACCGGCACTTCCGGACGCGAGGGCCGCTCGCTGCGTCTGGCCGCCGACACGGGCCACCAGCGGGTCTACGCCCTGGAGGAGAACACCGCGCTCGTCGTCGAGCATCCGGGCTCACCCGACGAGAGCATGCGCGTGGTCGGACCCCAGGGACTCGCGGTGTTCGACCTGCGGCACGCGCGCGCCGTGCAACGCGGTGACGGCTGGTCGCTCACCGGGGCGACGTACGACTACCTCACCGACGGCGACCGCTACGAACCACGCCACTGGCGGGTACGGGCCGCTTCCGGCAAGAAGCGGCTCCGCCCGCACGACCTCGACGCCGTGCCGGCCACCAACGACGTGTTCCACTCACCCGCCGACGACGACGGTGTCCCCTACAGCTTCCTGGGCACCGCGCGCGCCCTCGCGCAGACCGCGGGCCGGCGCGAGGCCACCGCCACCACTTTCGAGTCCGGCCCGCGGTTCACCGTGACCTTCGACAAGTACCGGCACTTCGTCCCGCTCACGACTGACGGCACGACGGCGGACACCTTGATCGGGATGACCGTGTCCATCTCGCCCGAGTGACCACACCACCCGGGCGGGTCCGCCGGGGGCTCCTGAGCGTCGATGGAGCCCCCGGTGAGCGGACGGACGGCGGCGGATCGCTCGGGACCGCGGTCCACCACGGGCGCTCCTCTGCCCCCGACCTGCCCGGTAGGCTTCACGGACAAGGCCCTCGCGGCTCGGAAAAGGAACTTCACGATGGCTTCTGCCACACTGGCCGACGAGATCCGGCTCAAGCTGGGTGAACTCAGCCCAGCCGAACGCAAGGTCGGCCGGGTCATGCTGGCGGGATACCCGGCAGCCGGATTCGAGACCATCGCGACCATCGCGGAACGTGCCGCAGTCAGCGCACCGACCGTGCTCAGGTTCGTGGGACGCCTCGGCTTCCGCGGCTACCCAGACTTCCAGGCGGCGCTGCGCGACGAACTCGAGGCCCGCAGTGCCTCACCGCTTTCGCTGTACGAGTCGGCGCCCCTCACCCGGTCCGACGACTCCGGCGACGTGGAAGGCAACGAACCGCTGCTGACGAGCGGCAGCCGGCTGTTCGCGGCGGCGCTCACCCGGTCCCTGGCCGAACTCCCGCCGCACGACCTGGACCGGGCGACCCAACTCCTCGCCGACCCCAAGCGGCGGATCGTCCTGGCGGGCGGCCGGTTCACCCACCTACTGGCGCAGTACCTCGGTCTTCACCTCATGCAACTGCGCGACGACGTGGCCTTCCTGCCGGACCGTGACGTCGAGCGCACCGCCGCCCTGGCCGCGCTGACACGGCGCGATGTCCTCGTCGTGTTCGACTACCGGCGCTACGAGGACGACAAGGTAGCCATGGCCCAGCTCCTGCGGGACCGGGGCGGCAAGGTGGTCCTGTTCACCGACACCTGGCTCTCCCCGGTGACCGCCCACGCAGAGGTTGTCCTGCCCAGCCAGGTCACGTCCCCCTCACCGTACGACAGCCTGGTTCCGACGATGGCCGTGATCGAGACCGTCGTCGCGGCTGTCATCCTGTCGCTCGGCGAGACGGCGCACCAACACCTGCGGAACGGTGAGGACGTCGCCCAGAGGATCGGCCTGGTCTGACCGCTCGGACGACCGCGACCAGCCTCGGTCGTCGCAGGGGTCCTCCCTCTCGTGGTGAGGGGTACGGGGGACGGCACGCAGCACCGGCCCCCGCAGATGCCGGCTCTGGGTCAGCAGCTCCGGCAGCCGGCATGCTCGCTCAGGTATCCGGAGCGCTGCTGTCCGCCGCAAGGCGGGTGAGCCACTCGCGCAGCAGGTACCGCTCGGCGTCACTCAGGACACCGGCGTCGTCGGGGAGCGCGGCGCGCAGCGCGCGGGCCGCTGCGGCGGGGCCGGTCTCCGCGGCGGGGACCGTGGGTTCGACGCTGGTGATGGCGGCGACCATGGCCTCGCGGAGGGCGGTCAGCAGGGCCGGCTTGCGGCGGTCTGCCGGGGTGGAGTGCCAGGTGGTGACCGCGCCTCGGCCGGTGGCCTGGATGATCTGGGCAGCCAGCTCCTCGTCGACCCGCAGCCACCCACCGGCTGCCAGTCGGCGCACCCGGCTGTGGAGGATCTCCAAGCCTGCGCGGTGTGCCATGTCCGCCCCACGGCCGGTGGCCCTGTCCATCACCGCGAACAGCTCGGGGCGGGAGATTCCGAACTCGACAACCGTGTCCCAGCCGCGGCGGAGATCCTCCACCGCGTCCTGCGGTTCGGAATCGAGCTGCGCGCGTTTGCTCTCCAGGAACTGTGCGTAGCCGTGCTCCGCGACGGCCTCGAGGAGGCCCTCCTTGTCGCCGAAGAGGCGGTAGATCGCCGGCGGCTGCATGCCTGCCGCAGCGGCGACCGCCCGGGTGCTCACCGCGTCCGAGCCACCTTTCTCCAGTAGCTCGACGGCCGCCTCGACGATGCGTCGACGAGGGCTGTCGGTGGTGTCGCGTGTAGGCATGAATCGATGATAACGGATTCTTAATTCCAGCGATATTCCAGTGTTAACGTCTCCGCGATTCCACTGGAAACAACCTCGGGATGTCCCATGATCATCGTGACCGGAGCCACCGGAAAGCTCGGCCGCCGCATCGTCGAACGCCTCCTGGAGCGCGTCCCCGCCGACCGCGTCGGCGTCAGCGTCCGCGACCCCCTCAAGGCCCGGGACCTCGCCGATCGCGGCGTCCGCGTCCGGAAGGGCAGCTTCGACGACCCCGCCTCGCTCGTGCATGCCTTCGAGAAGGCCGAGCAACTGCTCCTCGTCTCCCTCGACCGCACAGGCGAGGAGTGCGTCACGGGCCATCGCACCGCCGTCGACGCCGCCTTGACGGCTCGCGTCGGACGCATCCTCTACACCAGTCAGATGGGCGCGGCCCACGACTCCCGCTTCCAGGCGTGCCGCGACCACGCACGGACCGAGGACATGCTGCGCGCCACCGGCCTGCCCTGGACCGCGCTGCGCAACGGCTTCTACGCGGCCAGCGCCTTGCAGTTCCTTGAGCCGGCCCGCCTCACGGGCCGCATCGCCCTCCCAGCCGACGGCCCCGTCGCCTGGACCGGCCACGACGACCTCGCCGACGCGACCGCCGCAATCCTCGCCGAGGAGGGCCGCTTCGAGGGGCCCACCCCGCCGCTCACCGGCGCGGCGGCGCTCGACTTCGGCGCCGTCGCCGAGATGGCGTCCCAGGCCACCGGCCGGCCCTTCGTGCGCACCGTCGTCCCAGACGACGCCTTCCGCGAGCAGGCCTTGGAGCGCGGCGCCCCGGCCCCGATCGCCGACCTGATGCTGAGCATCTTCGCAGCGGCGCGGAAGGGCGAGTTCACTGCCGTCGACTCGACCCTCGCCGAGCTGATCGGGCGAGAACCCGCCACCTTCGGCACCTTGCTCGAGCGTGCCTGGGCCGAATAGACCCGGTGCGACGCCAAGGGGCGTGTGCCTGCAGGGGCGCACCCGGCCACCGTCTAGATGTCCTGCCCAACGGGCGGACGTGGCCGATCAGGAAGGTGGTCGACGCGGGCAGCGCGGCGTACTCGACACTGACCCGGCTGCCGGACGGCCGGCTCGGCCTGCTCTACGAGCGCGCGGGCTACAAGTACGTCACCTAGTCGTCCTTCGACCTGCAGTGGCTCGGCGGCACCTGCGCGGACATCACCATCACCCCGCCGGCGCCACCGGAAGTGCCACGCTCACGGCGACGTACAAGGCCGACGGCGGGCAGGCTTCGGGCAACCGGACGGTGGCCGTGACGCCGTGACCGAGGGGAAGTGAGGCCGGTGCCCTCCGCGGAGCACCGGCCTCACACCGTCGTGACGGGTTCGCGCGGACCGGCCGGACCGGTCAGCCGACGAACTCGACCATGACGGTCGCCGTGCCGGACACGTGCCGGGCGTCGCCCGCGTAGGTGACCGTGTACTGCGGATACGTGTTCCAGTCGGGCGGGGTGTCCCTGAAGCTGAAGGTGCCGTCCCGCCGGACCTTCACATCCGACAGCTCAACGCCGCTGCGCGTCACCGTGACGACCGCCCTGCGCTTGGGGAAGGGGATCAGCGAGGTCAGTTTCCCCGTCACGGTGACCGGCGTGCCCACGGGGTTCGTCGGCGGGGCGGACAGGGTGATCGTGCTGGATGCCTTGGCGACGTCGGTGACGACGTCGAGGACGACCTCGCCCGAGTAGGGGAAGCGGGTGGCGAACAGCCTGCTGCCGTCGGGCGCCCAGGCCAGGCCCCGGTCGAGCAGGTCGCGGTACCCCGGCGACAGCGAGACCGTGCGGTACGCGGTGGTCTCGCCCGGGCGGTAGAGGTAGACGTCCCAGTCCCCTCCCGCCACGATCCCCGCGGCGACCGTGCCGTGGGAGTCGACGGCGACGGCGTTGGGATACGGCCCGGTGTCGTACCGGACCTCCTCCGACAGGTCCGACAGGTGCCACCGCTGGTGGTAGTAGTCGTGGCCGTCCGCGGTGATGACGCTGCTGCCGTCCGGCGTCACCACCACGTCCTCGACATCGCCGACGGCGTCGCTGGAGGCGGTCTGCCGAAGCGTGCCGGAGCTCACGTCGTACACGCGCATGCCCGCCGCGCCCAGGCTCTCCGCGGCGACGAGCCGGTCCGGCGCGCCCGGCGACGTGGCGAGCCGCGGCTTGCCGTACCAGACGGGGTCGTCGTCCAGGGTGACGGTCGGGGTCGCCCCGGCGATGTCGACCGACCCGATGCCCGCGTCGAAGACGGTGGCCTGGTAGCCGAAGAACAGCCGGCCGCCGGCGAGGGCGACGGTCTCGGGTCCGGTGTCGGCCCCGGTCGGGATGCGCCGGGTCTCGGTCAGGGTCGCGGTGTCGATGACGGCTATCGCGTCGGCGTCCGGGAGCGCCACGTAGAGGGTGGACTCGTCGGGCGACTCGGCCATGCCCCGCGCCCCGTCGAGACCCTCCACCTTCTTCACGACCTGCCCGTCGTGGTCGGTGGCCAGCACCGCGTCGTCGCCGGGCGCGCTGACGTACACACGCCGGCTGTCCGCGAGTGTCTGCCAGTGCGACCGCACGGGCAGCACGACGCTCCCCTGGGTCTGTGCCGCCGCCGTGCCCGGGGCACCGAGCAGCTGGAGCGACGCGGCCGCCAGGACCAGCGCGACACCCGCCGCACGTCTTCGTATTCGCATTCGCACCTTGAACTCCTTCGTGAAGGGATCCGGTCGCACCGGCGCGGCCGGCGAAGCAACTCTAGTGAGACGCACCGACATTGGACCCGAAGGCTGATCGCGTCAGGAGCGCGGCCGGAACACCGGACAGGGCCCCGGCGCAGTGAGCGACAGCCTCGCGCCCAGGCTCTCCGCTCAACCCGGCGAAGTGCGAACTCAGCCCGGATGCGCCCCCACCGGACGAGTGCCAGACTGAAATCACGGGTCCGGTCGTCCGTGGCGAGGAACCCTGACCACCCGCTCCCCGTCCCCTCGGTGGTGCACCCCTCCAGCGGCCGATCCGTTCGCTGGGCCGTCGGGAACCTCCCGTGGCCGTCGACACACACGATCCGCCCACGAGACGGCTCCTGTGCGGGCCGGCTCGTACAAGGCCCAGGAGACACGGAGATGAGCATGTCTGGCTTGCGCGGGGACGTCCGGGAACCGGTTCCGTACGGCGGTGACCTGCCGTGAGCACGAAGGACGGAGGGGCCCGTCCGGCGGACGGAGGACTGGCCGGGCAGACGGTCGTGGTGGTGGGGGGCAGCGCGGGAATCGGTCTGGAGACCGCGCGGGAGGTGCGCGCGGCCGGCGGCGAGGTGGTGCTCGCGGCCCGGAACCCCGATCGTCTCGAGCGGGCGGCGGCGGACCTGAGCCCGCTGAGCACGGCCGTGTTCGACGCCCTGGACACCGATCGTCTTGAGCGCTTCCTGCACGAGCTGCCGGGGCGGGTCGACCATGTGCTGGTCACAGCGGGCAGCCCGTCGTACACGCCCCTCGACGAACTCGACCTGGCCGACGCGGGACGTGACTTCGGTGGCCGTATCGCCATGATGCTGGCGGCGGCCCGGGCGAGCCGGGGGAGGGTCAGGGCCGGGGGAACGCTGCTGTTCATCGGCGGCACCGGCGGCCGGCCGCCCGTGGCCGGGATGGCCGTGACGGGAGCGCTCACCGCGGCGCTGCCGGCGCTGACCGCCAACCTGGCGCTCGAGGTGGCCCCGCTGCGGGGCAACCTCATCGCGGCCGGAGTCGTGGACACACCGCTGTCGGCCTCCCTCCTCGGTGAGCAACTCGAATCCCGCCGCGAACAGTTGCGGAGGACCCTGCCCATCGGCCGGGTGGTGGGCCCGGCGGACGTCGCTTCGCTGGCACTGCACATCATGGCCAACGGCGCCCTGACCGGCGCCACTTACGACATCGACGGCGGCCAGCAGCTCGTCGCTCCGGAGACGACCGCCCGGCTGCCGGTACGACCGGATCGCGCCGCCACCGGGGCCGACGGCCCGGGACCACGGTCGTGAGCCACCCGCACACACAGGAGTCGTCATGCCCGTCCTGCTTATCCAGGGAAAGTTCCGCCTGAAGGACACCAAACCGGACGGGGACACCGTCCACTTCGTCGCCGACGATCCCGACGACTGGAAACTCCTCAGCGACACGCGCCCGGTGCACGCCACCGGCGGCGAAGCGGCCCTCCGCCTCGAAGGCGTCGACGCGCTGGAGACCCACTACGGCGGAGAGCACCAGCCGCTGCGGTTCGGCCACGCCGCCGCGACCGAACTGCTGACCTGGCTCGGCTTCAACACCGTACAGCGCGACTCGCGGGAGAAGGTCACCGCCTCGGCGCCGGAGACCATGCCCGGCTACATCCTCACCGGGGGCGGCGACATCCACAACCGCGCGGTGGCCCTCGTCGGGCGGGGCGGACCGCCCGCGGCCAGCGGGACCGCCGTCATGGTCGACGTGCCGCTGCTGCGGCAGACCGCCAACCACCACCTGGCATCACTGGGCCTGGTCTATCCGACCTTCTACACCAGCCTGTTCCGCGACCTGCGGGAGGAACTCACCAAGGTCGCACAGGACGCCCGGACCGCCGGTCAGGGCCTGTGGCCGCAGGACGTGACCACCTCGGGCATCAAGGTCACCTCCCTGTCCACCATCACCGACGACGTCGTGATCCTGCCCAAGCTGTTCCGGCGTCTGGTGGACTACCTGGACCTGGGCATGTCCGTCTCCTGCTTCACCGCGTATCTCGCCGGCAAGGGGGACACGCTGACGGTCCTGTCCACAGGTGAGCGGCTCGTGGGCCTGCACCACGTCGTCACCGTCACCAACAGCCACTCCGTCCGCATGACGCACCCGGTGGAGGATCTGCTCTTCGACGAGGGCTGAGCGGCGGCGGCGCCAGGCGTCATCCACCTGTCCGCGCGGCCGCCTCGCCGCTCCCGTCCGCGGGCGCCCCGGCCGGCCGGAGGTGCGGGACGGTCCGTCCCGCTTCGACGGCTTGTGGCGTAGCCGCCTGGGCCAGTTCGCGTTCTAGGTCGCCCAGGGCGCGGCGGACCGGTCGGCGTGGGCCCCCAGGCGCAGCAGGATCTCGACGGTGAAGGCGGCCACGCAGGCGTGTTCGGCCAGACGTAACCAGCCGCGCCAGTCGCTGACCACCCCGGTGTACGTCTCCGCGCCCAGCAGTGCGGCGTTGCCGAGGATGAGGCAGAAGACGGTGACCGCGAACCACCGGGCCTCGGTGACGGCGCGGCACCACCGGCCGTCGCGGCCCGCGCCGAGGCGGGCCGCACCGTGGGAATGGCGCACCGGTTCCGCCCCGGGGCCGGGCGCTGCTTCACTTGACGCTTTCGGAACGCCGCCGAACAGCCGGCCGCTTGTCCCGCATGTGCGTTTTCGAGCCTCGACGCACAGGCGGGCCATGGACGTCGGCCGGGGGAAAGCGACGGGCTCCGGTCGATCAGGTCCGGGCCATGGGCGGCTGGGGCGTCCCGCCTCGCTGCGTCGGCCCGTGCGAGGGCAGTCCGTCCCGGGCGGCCGGGCGCAGGAAGCGGATCACGGGGTGACCGGGGGCGTCGCCGACCTCGGCGTGTACGCCGTAGACCTGCTTGATGAGGGCGGGGGTGAGGACCTCGCCCGGGGTGCCTTCCGCGACGGCGCGGCCCTCTCGCAGGACCAGCAGGCGGTCGCAGTACATCGCGGCGAGGTTGAGGTCGTGCAGGGCGATCACGGTGGTCGCCGGCAGGGTGCGGCAGCACCGAATAGACCACGGCTCGACAAGATCCATCTGCCGGGCAAACTCATGCAAGTTATAATATTGCGGCTTTCCGGAAAGAGGTGTTCGATTTAGCCCTTTTCCGCCCTCTCGGCGGTACACCCGTCGAACGGCCGCTGCCGAGACTTCAGCCCGCCATGAAAGCAGGTCCTCAGCATGCCATCTGCGACAGACGATTCCAGCAGGGCCCCGACTCCGGATCCGGCCGAGGACAATGCGTTTTTCCCGTCACCATATTCGCTGAGTCAGTACACCACCTCTAAGACGAATTTCGACGGAGTGCAACACAAGGGCGCCTACACCGGGGGGAAGTGGAAGGTGCTCATGATCGCGGCGGGGGAACGCTACCTTTTGACGCAGAACGGAGCAATGTTCTCCACCGGCAATCACCCGGTCGAGATGCTTCTTCCGGCTCACCACTTGATGGAGGCGGGCTTCGACGTCGACGTAGCCACCGTGGGTGGCTTCCCGGCGAAACTCGAGCTGTGGGCCATGCCGGGAGAGGACGAAGCGGTGCAGGCGACCTATGAGGCCCTCAAGCCGAAGCTGAAGGAGCCCAAGGATCTGGCCGACGTCGTCGCCAACGATCTCGGTGAGGACTCGGACTACATCGCCGTCTTCATCCCGGGCGGGCACGGGGCCGTCGTCGGTCTGCCGACCAGTGAGGATGTCACGAAGACGCTTGACTGGGCTTTGGACAATGACAAGTTCGTCATCACCCTGTGCCACGGGCCGGCCGCACTGCTGGCCGCCTCGCTGGGCAAGGAGGAGTCGCCATTCAAGGGGTACGACGTCTGCGTCTTTCCCGACTCGCTCGACGAGGGGCTGAACCTTGACATCGGCTACCTTCCAGGCCGGTTGCGGTGGCTCGTCGCGAGGTTGCTCCGAGAGCAGGGAGTGAACGTCATCAACGACGACATGACCGGGAAGACGCACCGGGACCGCAAGCTCCTCACTGGTGACAGCCCCCTCGCCTCTCACGGCCTCGGCCTGCTCGCGGCCGACGCGCTTGTCAAAGAGGTTCAGAGCCAGGGCTGATGCACCATCGGTTCGGTCGGGCGGCCTGGATGGTGGACGGGAGCGCCGCTCTCGTCACCGGCTGAGTCGCGCGCGCCTCCCGTATACGCCGTCCGTACAGTGCGCGTACGCATGCGAGCAGTCGGAGCCCGGACCGTAGCTCGACCTGATGCACCGCCCTGCCGATTGCCGGAACCCCCTGCCGGGGGCCAGTCCGGGCTGCACGGTGCCGGGGCCGAAACGGAGCGGCGTCGCAGTGCGGGGAAGGCGGGCTGTCTCGAGGCGGCCGCGAGGAGGACGCCGGCGGTCGCGTGGACACCAGGAATGCGCCGGCACCTGGACCATCGGCCCTGGTCTCCGGTGACCGGCAGCGCTGTCGCGCCCGGCGCCGTGGCAGGGCCCCGGGGACTGTGAAACGCTCGGAAACAGTGGCATATCCGTCCTTCACCGCACGTCGACGGCGGACGAGAGAGCCGGCCCGTCCGTGATGGGGGTTCACCCGGTCCCTGTCCTCTGTTCGCCGAGTGGGGAACACACGATGACGACGACCCAGCACCCGCACGACCACGACGGCCACCAGGATCCGACCCTGTACCGCACCCCGGCGGACGCCGTCGCCGCGCCCGGGGAGGAACTCGCCTACGTCGTCGGGTTCGACCCGGCCGGAGCGCGCCCGGACGCGCTGTTCACCGTCGGCACCGACCCCGGCTCCGTGGCGTACGGCCGGGTGATCGCCCACGCCGAGGTGCCCGGCGTGGGCAACGAACTGCACCACTTCGGCTGGAACGCCTGCTCGAGCGCCCTGGCCCATGCCGGTCACCACCACGCCACGCGCCGCTATCTCATCGTCCCCGGGCTGCGCTCCTCCAAGCTGCACGTCTTCGACACCGTCCCCGATCCCGCCCGCCCCCGCCTGGTCAAGACGGTCGAGCCCGGCGAACTGGCCGCCAAAGCCGGGTACTCGCGCCCCCACACCCTGCACTGCGGCCCCGACGGCGTCTTCCTGTCCTGCCTGGGCGGCGCGGACGGCGCGGACGGCCCCGGCGGCGTGGCGCTGCTGGACCACGAGAGCTTCGACGTGCTGCGCGGCTGGGAAAGCGAGCGCGGGCCGCAGCACCTCGCCTACGACATCTGGTGGCACCTGGCCCAGAACATCGCCGTGACCAGCGAGTGGGGAACCCCTTCCATGATCGAGGACGGTCTCGTCCCCGACCTGCTGCTGGAGCGCCGCTACGGCCACTGCCTGCACTTCTGGGAACTCGGCACCGGCCGGCACCTGCAGCAGGTCGACCTGGGCGACGCCCACCAGATGGTGCTGGAACTGCGTCCCGCCCACGACCCCGAGGCCACCTGGGGGTTCACCAACACCGTGATCGACGTCGAGGACCTGTCGGCCTCGGTGTGGCGGTGGCACCGCGACGGCGAGGACTTCCACGTCACCAAGGTGATCACCCTCCCCGCCGAGCCCGCCCCGGCCGAGGATCTGCCCCCTGCGCTCCAGCCGTTCGGCGCCGTGCCCCCGCTGATCACCGACATCGACCTCTCGGTGGACGACCGGTGGCTGTACGTCTCCGCGTGGGGCACCGGCGACCTCATCCAGTACGACGTCAGCGACCCACGGCAACCCAGGCGGACCGCAGCCGTGCGGCTCGGCGGCATCACCGCCCGCGGACCGCACCCCGCCGCGCCCGACGTGCCTCTGACAGGCGGGGCCCAGATGGTAGAGGTCAGCCGCGACGGGCAGCGCGTCTACCTGACGAACTCCCTGTACGCCGCCTGGGACGAGCAGTTCTATCCCGCGGGCATAGAGCCGTGGATGGTCAAGCTGGACGCCGACACCTCACGCGGCGGGCTGTCGGTGGACGGCCGCTTCTTCCCCCACGGCGAGGACTTCGCCGGCCTGCGCGTGCACCAGACACGCCTGCAGGGCGGTGACGCCTCCTCCGACTCCTACTGCTACCGCCGCTGACCCCGGGGCCGGTAACCGTATCCGGGCCGCCGCCGGAGCGCCCGGACGCCGCCAGCGGCCCGCCGCTGACCTGGGAGAAACCATGCTCTGCGCCTTCGAAGCGGCCGGCACGCTCGGAGTGTGGAGAAGACGGCTCTCGGCCCGCGGCGCGTCTCGAAATCACTGCCTATGAGATAACTAGTAGTGACGCGGAGGGCTGGTACCTGTAACGTGCCTCGCACACTTTCGGCCTGCTGGCCGATATGCGATCAGGGACCGTGATGCAGGAACCTTTCACTCTGCCCGCACCCGCCCCGCAGGAGGAGGCGGCCGTCGGCGTTCCGGCATGGCATGTCCCGAACATGCCCGATGCCGGGTACGGCAAGACGTTCGCACGCCACCTGGTGCCGCTCGCGATGCTGCCCGCCGGGCTGGTCGCCGCGACTGGAGCCGTCGCCGCCGCCCTCCTCGGCACCGCGGGCGTGGCCCACGTCGACAGGGCCGCCTTCTGGGGGCTGCTCACCGGCGCACTGGTGATCGTGTGTGCGATCCTCGTCGGCGCCGGACTCTCCGCCGCCGTGAAGGCCCGCACCATGGAACGCGGTTACACCGAGGTGAGCGGCTTCGCCGCCCGCGGCCAGGCCGAAGTGGCCTGGCTGCGCGCGGAACTGGCGCGCACCCAGGGGCTGCTGGAGCAGCGGCGCCTCGAGGGCGGCCCGGTGCCGGACGGGGCGGCGGACGCCCTGGACGAGGCGGCGGAGGCGCTGGTCGGGGCAGGCGAGGTGCTGGTCGGGCTCGAAGGAGCCGCCTCCGGCCCGCGCGCCGCGAAGGCCCGGGAAGCAGTGGCAGAGCCGCACGGCGGCGAGCACTTCGAGGTCTTCGCCAACATGGCCCGCCGGCTCGAGTCCCTGGTGCACCGCGAGATCGGGCTGCTGGACGACCTGGAGAACGAGGTCGAGGACCCGGCGCTGCTGAAGGGCCTGTTCCGGGTGGACCATCTGGCCACCCGCATCCGCCGCTACGCCGAGAACCTGGCCGTGCTCGGCGGGGCCGTCTCGCACCGCCTGTGGACCCAGCCGGTCAGCATGGCCGACGTGATGCGCTCCGCAGCCGCCGAGATCGAACAGTACGGGCGGGTCAAGATGGTTCCCCCGGTCGAGGGGACGGTCCGCGGACACGCCGTCGTCGACGTGGTCCACCTGCTGGCCGAACTGGTCGAGAACGCAACAGTGTTCTCCCCTCCCCACACCCAGGTCCTGCTGCGCGCCGAGCACGTCACCGCCGGGCTGGCGATCGAGGTCGAGGACCGCGGCCTGGGCATGGACTCCTCCGAGCGCAACCTGATGAACTCCCTGCTCGACTCGCCCGACGCGGTGACCCTGGACGAACTGCTCACGGACGGCCGGATCGGCCTCTACGTGGTCTCCGCGCTCGCCCGACGGCACGGCGTCGCCGTACGCCTGCAGAACAACGTCTACGGCGGCACCCAGGCGGTCGTCGTACTCCCGCACGCACTGCTGGGCGGTCCGGAGGACACGACGGAGACGAGCCGGCAGCCGGCGGGCACCGGCACCCCGGCCCCACACGGCCCCACGGCCCCACCCGCCCACGGCCGCGCCGCGGACGCGGCGGGAGCGGCGGAGCGGGTACGGGAGGCGGTCGCGAGTTCCGTACGCGCCTCGTCCTCTCCGGAGGCTGGCTCCCCGCAAGCCCCCGGCAGACGGCCTGCGAACCCCGCGGACCATGCGGCTACCGCTGACCGTGCGCACACCGCGGACCCGGACACCACCGCGCCCGAGTCCAGCCGCCCGTCCCTCCCCAAGCGCCGCCGCCAGGAACACCTCGCCCCGGAACTGCGGGACACACCTTCCGCGGAGGTGCCGGCCGAGGAAGCCGACCACGACCCGGGCCTGATGGCCGCCTTCCGAACAGGCGTCCGCCGGGCCGAGGAAACCGAGCACGACGAGGAAGCGAGGCCGGCCGAGGAGCCGACGGCCGCCGCCCCGGACCCCGCCGTCTAGCAGATACACGTCACTGAGGAGCTGTACGCAATCGTGGTGAGCGAAGACCTTTCTTGGCTGTTGACCGGCCTCCTGCAGCGTGTGCCGCACACGCGCAGCGCACTGCTGTTGTCCTCCGACGGCCTGGTGATGGCCCAGGACGGACTGGACACGGACGCGGCGGACCACCTGGCGGCCCTGTCCAGCGGGCTCTACTCGCTGGCCCGCAGCGCCGGCAAGCGTTTCGACGACGGCGGCGACGTACGGCAGATCGTCACCGAACTCAGCAACTCGCTGCTGTTCGTCTCGGCCGCCGGGCAGGGCGCCCTGCTGGCGGTGCTCGCCGGGCACGAGGCGGACGTGGCGGTGCTGGGCTACGAGATGACCATGATGGTGAAGGGCGTCCGCCGCCATCTGGGGGCCTCTCCGCGCCAGTCGGTGGGGCAGTGACGGATGCCGGACGACCCGGGTGGAGCCAACCGGCCGCTGCTGGACGACGCGCTCGGCCGGATGGTCCGGCCGTACACCGTCAGCGAGGGACGCACC
This sequence comes from Streptomyces sp. NPDC056580, assembly GCF_042793175.1. NCBI lineage: Bacteria > Bacillati > Actinomycetota > Actinomycetes > Kitasatosporales > Streptomycetaceae > Streptomyces > Streptomyces sp. NPDC056580. The sequence continues at coordinate 288,808 of NZ_JBHTVE010000007.1, forward strand.
CGGCCCACCTGCCACTTCGACCTCATGACCATGGTGGTGGCCACCGGTGCCACGCTCCGCGGCACCCTGGGACTGGATCACGCCCGGGTGCTGGAGCTGTGCCGGACGCCGGTGTCGGTGGCTGAGATCGCGGGGCGCACCCGGATGCCGGCGACGGTGATCAAGGTGCTGCTGTCCGACCTGGTCGAGCGGGACGCGGTCGTCGCACGGCCCTTCAACCTGGCAATGCACGGGCCGACTGCGGCCCCCGATCTGGATCTATTGGAGGCCTTGCGGGATGGGCTCCTCAAACGACTCTGAGGCACTCGGCGCCGACTCCCTTCCGACGGGCATCAAAATCCTGGTCGCCGGCGGCTTCGGGGTGGGCAAGACCACGTTCGTGGGAGCGGTCAGCGAGATCGAGCCCCTGAACACGGAGGAGTTGCTGACCGAGGTCAGTGCGGCCACGGACCGGCTCGACGGGGTGGAGAAGAAGGCCACCACCACGGTCGCCATGGACTTCGGCCGCATCACTCTCAGCCCGAAGCACGTGCTCTACCTGTTCGGCACACCCGGGCAGGAGCGCTTCTGGTTCCTGTGGGACGAGCTGTCGGCCGGTGCGCTGGGCGCGGTCGTCCTCGCCGACACCCGCCGTCTGGAGCACTGTTTCCCGGCGGTCGACTTCTTCGAGTCACGGGGCATCGCCTTCGTCGTCGCGGTCAACGAGTTCGACGGGGCGCACCCCTACGAGCCGGAAGAGGTACGGGCGGCGCTCGACCTCAAGCCCGAGGTGCCGGTGGTGCTGTGCGACGCCCGCCTGTCCAGCTCGGGCGTCCGGGTCCTGCTTTCCCTTGTGCAGCATCTGATCACTTCAAGGAGTTCCCATGGCAGCGAGGGCACCCCAAACCCCCTCCGGCACGGAGACCGGGATCGCCATGCGGCACCTGCTCCTGCCCCCGCAGGACCCTGAGGCGGCGGCCCGCTCGCGCCGCCTGCGGGAACTGGGCATCGAGGACAGACCGGACCCGGAGCTGGACGCCTTCGCCCGCGAACTGGCCCGGCGCACCGGCGGCTGCTACGCGGGCGTCAACTTCTTCATGGACGAGAACCGCCAGTACTTCGCCGGCCTCTACAGCGCGGCCTCCGACACGACCGTCGAACTGGAGACCCCGCTCCTGCAGGAGCCCGTCCCGGGCCGGGTCATGCCCCGCGACCTCGACATCGGCTTCTGCCCCCACGTGGTGCGCCGCCGCAAGGCCCTGGTCCTGGACGACGTCCGCGACTTCCCCCGCTTCGCCGGCAACCACGTGGTCGACGCCATCGGCATCCACTCCTACCTGGGCGCCCCCCTGATCGACCACACGGGATTGGTCCTGGGCACGATCTGCGTGGTCGACCAGGATCCGCGTGCCTGGGGTCAGGAGGGCCTGGAGACCATCAAGTCGATGGCGGCCGAGCTCGTGGAGCGTATCGAGGGGGCGGGGCGGCGCGACTGAGGGGTGCGGGCGCCGCCTGCTGGGGGAAGGCCCACCGCACCGGCCGTGACTCACAACCCGACTGACGCCACAGAGCGACCATGCAAAGTCGTGTGCCCCGTCGACGACAGACAGCCGCGGCGGGGCTGCGTGCCTCCAAGCGGCCTCAGGCCCCCGGCCGGCGTCCGGTGGCGACCTCCAGAGCGGCGAAGAGAGTCGTGGTGCCGGCCTGGGTCTCAAGACGGGACTTCCGCACTGTTGAGTATGGGGACGTCCCGAGCCCCTTCGGCAGGGCACGGCTCGACCCGCCCTGCACCTACAAGAGGCCTGGGGGCTCGAGGAGAAGAGAGAAGGGACCGGTCAGTTCTGCGGGACTTCGAGGACGCGAACCTTGTCGAGGGTCTCCAGCCGGTTCCAGGGGATACTGACGCTGCCGGTGTAGCTGTCGTGGGCGTCGACCTGGCTGACGACGGTCTTGGTGAAGGAAGTGGGATCGTCGCCGAAGCCGAATGTCACGGTGTAGGTGACCGGTCCGGGAGATGCGTCGTTGTGGATGACGTACTCGGCGACCGCCATCCGGCGTCCGTGGCTCTGGTCGACGCCGTACTGCGTCACCTCGACCTGCGTCCTCTCACGGACGGGCTTGGGTGAGGCGTTGACTTGTGTCTCGATGTACCAAGCGGCCGCGCCGAAGACGACCGCGAACATCGCCAGCAAGCCGACGATGGTTCTTCTGCTGGGCATGAAGGGTCCTCACCAACCGGCTCGCCCCGCGCTTGGGGGGGGTAGGCGGGGGAGCTACGTGGTGCCCCCCTTGCATGGCGATGTGCAGCCGTACGGTTTTATCTGGACCTCCGGCTGACACATCAGCACTCTACGCACACGGTCACCGGCGGTAGCAAGAGACTGTCAAGGGCAGGCCGAAACCGAGCACCAGCACGGAATCCGAAGCATCCGCACGAGCCCTCCGTGTTTCCTGTGAAGTCGGAGGTGCGGGAGGCACACTGACGACACCTTCGGATGGCTGAAACAAATCGGGTTTCAGCGACGATCGGCGCGTGACGATCAAGTACGAGTGGCGGGGCGACTTCGACAACGCCTCCCTCAACGCGCTGCACGCCGATGGTTTCGGCCATCCGGTCGCGCAGACCGACTGGCGAGCACGACTGCAGCGCCACAGCCTCGGCTGGGTCTGCGCATGGGAAGACGGCTCTCTGATCGGCTTCGTCAACGTTGTCTGGGACGGCGGAGTTCATGCCTTCATCCTCGACACGGTGGTCGCGCAACCTTGCCGGTCGAGAGGAGTCGGAGCCGCGCTCGTCGCAACTGCGGCCGCAGAAGCCCGTGTCGCGAAGTGCGAGTGGCTTCACGTCGGCTTCGCTCACCAACCGGCTCCGGACGTGATCGACCGGACGAGTCCAGGCTCGTCGGCCGGCTCATGGGAATCGACCTGCCGTTGGCCGGCAGAGTCAGCCCTCCACCTCGTATCCGCCAGTGCGTGGCCGACCTCCACGGCTGGACCGCGTGGCCTCGCACTCGGGAGCCGCGACACAGCGGCTCAGACGGCTGCGGGGAGCTTCTCTTGCACGCAGCCGTGAGCGGTACCGCTCTCTCAAGCACCGCGGGAAGCGGTGCCGGGTCGGCAGGCGTCAGGTGGTGGTGGGCCAGCTCCGCAGCAGAGCGGCGATCTTCCCCGCGGTGCAGGCCGGGTCGAGAAGCAGGTCCTTGAGAGCGAGGGCATCCTCGCGGGCGGGCTTGACGGTGATCCCGGCGGCTTCGAGGTACATGACGCCGGACGCGGCGGCGACGGCCAGGTTGGAACGCTCCAGCCAGCGGCAGCGCCCCAGGGTGTGCACCAGGGCCGCGGCCTTGGCGTAGGGGCCGTCGTAGACAGGCTGCTCGAACAGTTCCGCCCGGTGACGGGCCACCGCGGAGACGGGCACGCCGTAGTCGTCGGGGGCCGGATCGTTCGCACCGGCGGCCTCGGCGACCTGCAGGATCCAGGGAACGTCGATGTTCAGATCCATCAGGCTGCGCGCGCTCCCCGAGGCGTCTGCTGAGCTTGTTCGGCCTCGTCGAAGACCGCCTGGTGTTCGGCCAGGAAGCGGGCGGCCGCGTCCACCGCGCGGGCGCGCAAGCCGCTGGTGTCGTCCTGCACCAGCCGGCCGAGGTAGTCGCCGATGCTCAGCCCCAAGTCGGCGGCGCGCTTCTTCGCGAGTTCCGCCACGTCCTCGTCCACGCGCGCGCCCAGCTGTGTCTTCGCCATACCGGCATGGTAACAGTTGTTACCGCGAGATGGGGGGGCGATGACGGCAGGGGCCGCGGAGCCGGGTCAGGCGGCCTCGTGGCGGGCCGGCGATGTCCTGGCGCGAAGAATGGGGTCGTTGCGCAGGCGCAGGAAGGTGACGAGCAGAGCGAGCGCCTGCACCACGGCGCACGCCCCGATGAGCCCGTCCAGGTACGGCGGCGGAGTGAGGGCGAGCAACACGCCCGCGACAGGGAAGGGCAGCAGCAGGAACAGGACGGTCAGGGACAGGGTCGTGCCGAAGGCCGCAGGTGGGATGACCTGCGAACGGAGGGTGCGCAGGACGACGGTAAGGCCGCCGTCGGCGGCCATGAAGAGGGCCACGAGGGTCACGTAGCCGGGGTAGGAGAGGGCCTGCGGCACGGCGAGGCAGGCGGCAGCCGCGACGGATGCGCTGATGACGCCGATCCCCCACAGCCCGAGCCGGTCAAGGCCGGCCCGGCAGCAGGCGACCGCGGCCAAGGTGAGAACAGCGGCGATGGACCAGAGCGCGCCGGCGGCGGCCGGGGAGTGGCCGAAGCGGTCCTCCACGAGGATGGGGCTGGCCGATTGCAGCAGTCCGAGCATGAGGTTGGAGCAGGCCAGTCCGGCCACCAGCCGCCGCAGGGACGGCAGCGAGCGCAGGGTCTGCCATCCTCCCCGCAGGCCGCCGCCCGGCGCCGGTCCGCCGTGGCGTGCGGCACGCAGAGGGGTGGGCGGTGTCTGCAGCGCGAGTGCGGCGGACAGGAAAGACAGCACGCTCAGGCACGCCAGCATGAGAGTCGGGCCGGTGAGCAGCAGAACGCCGCCCAGAGCCGGGCCGACGACGGTGGCTGTCTGATCGATGCCGACCAGCACCGACTGCACCTTGTGGGCCTGCCTGTCGGTGCGGCGGCTGACGACGGCGCCGACCGCCTCGTTGGCGATGAAGCTGAACTGCGTCAGCGCCCCTGTCACGGCGGCCAGTGCAATGACGGTGACGGTCTCGACCGTACCCGGCGGCAGCGCGATCAGGGCGGCAGCGGCGCCCGCCACCAACAGGGCGCGGGCGAGCGAGGCGAGGAAGGACACGATCGCCGCGCCACTGCGGTCCACCAGGGCGCCCGCGAAGCCGAACGCGGCCACCCGGGGTATCCACTCCAGTGCGAAGGCCAGGCCCGTCAGGGACGCGGAGCCGGTGGTGGCCAGCACGACGAGAGGCATGGCGTAGGTCGACATGGAGTAGGCGAGGCCATCGCAGACGCGTGGTGCGTAGATCTGCCGGAACAGGCTGCCTGTGGGGATGGCAGCGTGCCGGCCGGCCGACTGGGCCTCGTGCAGGGAGACGGTCAAGATGTGGGGGGCTTTCACTGGGCGGGCGTGGACGGACGGCTGGGGCGTTGGCCGCTTCTCACGCCGAGGAGAACGTCACGGTCTCCCAAAGCATGGGCACGGCACAACGGTGCGCTGCGAGGTCGACAAGGGCGGGCCCGCCACCGGGAGGCGTGAACGAGCCCGCGCCTGTCTTGGCATCGCCCGCGTAACTCCCTTGGAAGGCAAGCGGCGTGATCCGCCAGGAGTCACTCTGGTCAGCGCATTCCAGGTCCTGCACGTTACGGGTGGGGGCGCACCTACACAAGATCACCACTGAACCGGGATCTCCGTCTGGTCATCCTGCTGGCCCTGTGGAAGCTGGCCGGTCACGGCGCGCGAGCAGCTCACCACCGGTTCCCCGAACAGCGAACAGACACTCACCTCACCAGGTCACGCACGGCGGCGGTGACCACCGCGAGGAACACGGTGGTCACCGCGATGGCGACCGTCACTGCCCGTCCGTGCGACGCCGTGCACCTCAGTCTCCCGCCTGCCCCCTCCGTCCTCCTGCGGTCAGCACCGGAATCGCCCGGACGCCGGCAGGCCACCGGCCGGGACGCGCAGGGCTCTGCACTTTCATGGCGAGCATCCACGCAACTCCCGACGAGCGGCCGGGAACACGCGAGGCGGGAACCTGGCCCGGTTCACCCGGCCAGACCAGCGGCATGCCCTGGTGCATCGTGGCCGGCGGTGGCGCGCAATCGCTTCAAGCTGCCTTCGGGCTGTTCCGTGTCGTCAGGCGGGAGTGACGTTCTCGGCCTGTGGGCCTTTGGGTCCTTGTGTGATGTCGAAGCGGACCTTCTGGCCTTCCTGAAGCTCGCGGTAGCCGGTGGCAGCGATGGCAGAGTAGTGGACGAACACGTCCGGGCCGCCGCCGTCCTGGGCGATGAAACCGAAGCCCTTTTCCGCGTTGAACCACTTCACCGTGCCAGTGGCCATACCTGACTCCTTTATCACGACGGGCAGCCGGACGGCTGCGCACTGCTGTGTGGGACGATCATTGCGTTTGAATGCGGCAGGGCAAAGCGCGAAACGCTTCTTCACGACACCAGGTGTCCACCCGCGCACATGTCCATCCCCTCGCCGATCCATTTGTGGCAGCAGGGGCAGGAGCGGACCCGGCTCAGTGAGGCGAGGTGCTGCGTGAGGCGGCCGCATGCGCGACTTCTGCCTGTGGCCTTCATGGACACGGTCAGTTTCCGCACCAGCAGGCCGGTGATACCAGGCACCGGTTTCTCCTTATCTGTGCTTGGACTACGTGGCGAACGTACGCCGGCTGGGTCCGCTTTCTTCGTTCAGTGAGGTCCGAGGCCGAAATGGGCCTCGAACCAGGCTGCTCACCCGGGCGTGCCACCCGCTGGGGCGACCTCGTGCGGACCGCCCGCTTGCCCTGCTGTCACAGGGGGCGGCGGCCGGCGACCGCTCCGCCGGGATCGTCCAGCAGGGCTATGCGGACGGTGATGCGCTTGCCGACCGGTTCCCGCTGCGCTTCGAAAGCCTGCGCGACGGCCATGACGATCTCCAGGCCGTGCTGCCCGACCCGGCCGGCGTCCGCGGCCCGCGCGACCGGAAGCACTGGATCGGAGTCCCACACCACGACCTCGACCGTGTCCCCGGTGATTCGAAGGTCCAGCAGCACCGGCCCGGGAGCGTACTTGCGGGCGTTGGTGACCAGCTCACTGACCACCAGCTGGGTCAGATCCATGGCACGTTGGGGTACGGGGATCCCGTGGTCGGCCTGCACGCGGGTCAGGAAGTCGACGGCCAGGTGACGGGCCTGGGCGATGACTAGGCCGTCCCCTTCCAGGGCCACGGTGGCCTGCAGGTCCCGCTCCCCGGGTGTGGTGCCGTCCTCGCCTACAGGCACTGCTTCCATCCTGGCCACCTTCAATACCCCGTTCACACTGGGCGCGGATACCCACACCTGTGAGAGTGATACACGATCCCGCGCGTTGCCTTCGTCTCACCCGGGCATCACCCGTTACATACGGGGCCTCGGATTCCGGACGACGGTCTGGCTGTGCCACGATCACCGACATGGCTGAGGGCGAAGTGGCGGACATCGAACAGGCTGTGCGGTGGGGCCGACTGTCGGTCGCGGCCACCACCACCGACGGCGTCCACGTCCTGACGGTGGCCGGAGAGATCGACCGTCACACCGGTGACGCGCTCGGCCGAGCCCTGGACCTCACCGGCACGCCCCGCCCCCACGTTGTCGTGGACCTGCAGCAGGCGCGTAACCGGTAGCCCCAGGGAGACATCCAGTAGTGGGCACTCAGCGTGAGGGCGGGACGGAGATGGTCATCACCATCGTCGTCGGGGTGTCACCGTCGTTGCTGTACGTGTGGGGGATGTCGGCTTCGAAGGAGGCGCTGGAGCCGGCCGGGACGTGGAACTCGGTGCCATCGACGGTGAGGGTCAGTTCGCCGGCGGTGACGTGGATGAGTTCGACCGTGCCCGGGGGGTGTGGGTCGGAGGAGCTGCTGTCGCCGGGCATCAGCTGCCAGTCCCACATCTCCAGGGGGCCGGGGGCCTCGGTGCCTGCGAGGAGGCGGTTGTAACTGCCGGCTTCGGTGTGCCATAGCCGTACGGCTTGCTCGGCGGGGACGATGCGCACCTTGGGTCCCTGCGCGTAGTCGAGCAAGGAGGTGATGCTGACTCCCAGGGCGTCACCGATCTTGACGACCGTGCCGATGCTGGGGTTGGTGCGGGCCTGCTCGATCTGGACGATCATGCCGCGGCTGACACCGGACCGCGCGGCGAGCGCGTCCAGGGTGAGCTTGCGCTCGGTGCGCCAGCGCCTGACGTTGCCCGCCAGGGACTGGGTCAACTGATCAAGGTCAGACACGTCCCACCCATGAGATAGTCTACTATTTTGAATGGTGCGGCTAATGGACTGCACTCATTGAACTGATCTGACCGCCCACTCTACTGAACTGCGAGGCGAGTTGTGACGGCACTGTTCGCCCTGGCCACCAGCGTCCTGTACGGACTGGCCGACTTCGGCGGCGGGCTGTTGACGCGCCGCATACCCGCGCTCACGGTGGTCGTGGTCTCGCAGCTGATCTCCGTGGTTGTGCTCGGCCTGACCGTCGTCACCACCGGGGCGTGGAGCGAGGCGGGGCCGCGATTGTGGTTCGCTGTCGCGGCCGGAGTGGTGGGACCGGTCGCCATGATCGCGTTCTATCAGGCGCTGGCCCTGGGTCCCATGGGCGTCGTCTCACCCCTGGGCACGCTGGGGGTGGCGGTCCCTGTCGGCGTCGGCCTGGTCCTGGGCGAGCGGCCGGGCCTGGTGGCGGTCGCAGGCATCCTGATCGCCGTCACGGGCGTGGTGCTGGCGGGTGGACCGCAGCTCAGAGGGGCTCCGGTGCAGCGTCGGGCCGTGATGCTCGCCCTGGTGGCCGCGCTGGGTTTCGGCACGGTCTTCGCGCTGATCGCCGAGGCGTCGACGACGGTGACCGGGCTCTTCATCGCTCTGTTCGTCCAGCGCGTCACCAACGTGGTCGCCGGGGGTGCCGCACTCTGCGTCTCGGTGCGGCGCGGCGCCCCCGCGCTGCCGGGCACCGGCTTCCCACGTACCTCCCTGCCGGCCCTCGCCTTCGTCGGGCTGGCCGACGTCGCGGCCAACGGCACCTACTCGATCGCCGCGCAGCACGGCCCCGTCACCATCGCCGCCGTGTTGGCCTCGCTGTACCCGGTGGTGACCGCCCTGGCCGCCCGCGGCTTCCTGCGCGAACGGCTGCAAGGGCTGCAGACGGTGGGCGCAAGCCTGGCACTGCTCGGCACGGTGCTGCTGGCCACCGGATGACCTTGGGATTCGATCAGCGTGACGGAAGAGCAGGCAGAAACCGCACAGGAGCAACCCTGCTTCCTCGCAGCGACATCACTGACGCCCTCGACGCCGCCGGCATCGCCCCCCAACACACAGCGCCAGCAACCCCCTGGATTCCCATCGCCAAGACTCTCGCGCGGCCGTGGCCCGGATCAACCGGCCCGAAAGAGGGACGGCCGCCGCCTCGCGGGAAGCTGCTGGGTGGCACGGGCGCCCTCGGCGACCCGCCCTGGATCCGGGAGGGCGTGAAGCCCCTGCGGCGCGGATGCGACGATCTGGTGGTCTGATGCGGGCCGCCAGCGACTGAGCCCGCCCAACGCCCTCGTCAAGAGAAGAACAGCCATGGCCAAACAGCGCATCACCGTCTGCGTCCCACCACCCAGCGATCCCGCCGACCCCGACGCCCTGCACCGGTCGATCAGGGAGGCCATGGCACCGTACTCCTACGACCGTGAGGACCGGCCGCACCCAGACTGGGTAGGCGAGTGGGACTACTGGTTCGTCTCCGGCTCCAACTGCCCCTTTGCGGTTCTCCCCGGCCACGAGGACGACACCCGGCTGGTCCGGTACGACGAGTGGGAGAAGTCGTCCGATGAACTGCCCCGGGGCCGTTGCCACGGCGGGCCGCGCGGCCTCCTCGACCTCGACACCGATCGGCAGGCGGCCGCGCACGAGGCCGCCCGGCGGTGGGACGAGTGGGCGCGATTCGCCGCCGGCCACCCCCCGGCGCTGCCCGCCGGCCCCTACCTCGACCGGGCCTACCTCGACCCGGTGGGCTACCCCGAGAAGCGCGCACGGGCCGAGTACGCCGCCCAGCCGCTGATCCGGGCCATCCTCGAGGACCCGGAGCTGGAGGACCGGTTGCCCTACGACCCGATCGGCTTCTTCGGCCCCGACCGTGAGGCGTTCGTGGCGGACCGCGTCGCGGAAGTGCTGCCCACCCCCGCCCTGCTCACGCTGGACGGCCGGTGGGTCGAGTACGGCGGGCCGGACTACCGCCGGGAGTTCAACGCCTACCTCGACACCCTGCCGCCCGAGACGATGGTGGTCCGGGTGCTGTACCACTCGTAACCACCCTCACCCCCCGCGGTGCGGACGGACCCCGTCGAGGTCCGTCCGCACGGCTGGCCGTGGTAAACCACCATCTGGCGCCCGACGACTACGAGCTCGCCGAAGCCCGCACGGTCAGCGGCCACCCGGCGTACGGGGCCCGCCTGATCCCGGTGTGCCGCCGCCGCACCGCCCACTCCCCGGGCCACCACGCCGCACCGCCCACTCCCCCGGCCGCCGCGCCGTCCGCACCATCCGGCGGGGCCGCCTACGCCTGGGTCGTGCAGCCCTCCAGCGCCTCCAGCCCGGTCAGCCCCGCCCGCGCGGCCGCCGCACCCCTCGACGCATGTGCCGTCGCCAGGACGGTCCGTACGTCCTGGTGGGCGATCGGCCAGTCCGAGCCCAGGGCGACCGTCGCCCCCGCGTCCCGCAGGTCCCGCAGCCGCCAGGCGCGCCCGCGCCGGGCGCAAGGCGGGAGCTGACGGAGGGGACCCCGACCCCGCACCTGGCCGAGGCCCTCGCCGCGGTGGGCGAGGGGCCGGGCGGACCGGGCGTTCGAGGTGGGTCTGACCGGGTTCATGGCCCATGCCCGCGCGCTGGGGGCCGGGAATTGAAGCGTGTTGCAGAAGACCCTGAACAAGCAGCATGGGCTGGACTGTTGACGGATCCGGTCATGCGGCGACGGCGAGGTTGTGCATGCCGGCGACGGCCTGTACGGCGTGATGGAGGCCGTTGCCGCGTTGCCGACAGTCGCGGAGAATCTTGTGGTTCTTCATCCGGCCGATCACGCGCTCGACTCGGGCGCGGACCTTGCGGTGCGCGGCGCGTGCACTTTCTGTCGGCGCTGTCACCGGTTCCCGGCCCGTCTGCCGTCCAGCAGTCCGTGCAGATGCGCGGCGGCGTTTTGGATATCCGCGTATTTCTGCTGTCCGGCGCGTACCTCGGCGGAGAGCACACCGCAGCGGTGGACACGATCGAAATCGCCGTAGGGGAACTTGTACCGGCCCTTGGTCTCGTTTCCCATTTCGTCGTCGATGCCCAGATACCACCTGGCGTACTCGGCGAATCCGTGCTCCTCGAGGTAGGCATTCTCGTCCGCTGCCGAAGGCCGGTGCTCACTCCACTCGTCCCGGTCGTCCAGGACGATCCGGCCCTCTTCGGCCAGTTTCTTCGCGTGGCCGAACGCCGTCGCGTTCAGTTTCACCGTCATGCCGTTCACCGCCGTATCGGCTGTCGTGTTCAGATGTCGTCCGCTGCAGACCGGATATCCTGCCGCGCCTGCCCCATCAGCTCGTCCAGGTCGCCGACCTCACCATCGAGTTCCCGCGCGCGCGGCGCGATCTGCTGAAGCCATGTCGCAGTGGCCAGGGCCAGTTCGACGGCCTCCCGGGTCCGCTCCTCGCCGAGCAGTTTCTCGATCTTGAAAGCAATGCTCGCGAGCGTGTCGTCATCGGTGGCGGGCACCAGGTAGGACTCCAGGCCCGGCGGATACGGTGTCCGCTCCCGGTACTCACGCATCGCGGTCACGACCGCGGGCACCGCGCTGTACCGGTCGAGGAGGCCTATGAAGACGTACAGGCGGGCCACCAGCCGTGGCAGGCCGGGGTGCCGATCCAGCCAGGCCATCAGCTCACGCTGATCACCGAAGTGGTCCATGATCTGCGACATCGCCTCCGCGACCCGGTTGGGCAAGGTCCAGTGGAAGGGCAGCAGCCGCGCCACCTGATGGGCGAGCGCCGCCTCGCCCTCCGCGTCCAGCGTGCCGGCGACGAATTCGGCGACCTGCCTTTGGTCCAGTCCGTAGTCGGCCGGCGCCGCCCGGTCCTGTGAGCTCTGCGACGAGTCGTGGCGCAGACGCAACAGCCGTGTGCCGATCTTGCTCAATGTCCGGTTCCGCATTGTTCCTCCCAGCTCGCGATGTGTTCTTCACCGTCCGGAGCGGCCGAACGGCCAGCTCCTACTCGGATGGATGCGACCGCCCTACCACCCCCGCAGCTCGCCGGACCGCAGCGAACGCAACAGTCCTCCCCGCGTGGTCCGGTCGCGTCGGCGCCGGGCTTCCGGGCGGTCCTCGGTGTGCGAGGCGCGCAGGTGGCGTCTGAGTTCGTTCATGAGTCGTAGGTGGGCGAAAGTCCGGCACAGGGAACACGGGCCGACTGCGCAGCGCTCTACGGCGTCCAGGCCCCTGCGCAGGACCAGCCTGGCGCCGGGGTGCCGGACGTCCCCAACGGCGGCCGAGCCGAAGTAGCTCCCCGCGATCATCGGCTTGCGGCCCACGGTGTCGAACGGCCGGCCGAGCAACAGCGGGCCGAGGAAGTCGGCGATCGCGAAGGTGGTGAGGAAGTCCGGCACCGAGCTGGAGCCCCCGCCGAAGGACCCGCTCCTGTCCGTGGGCCCTTCGAACGAAGTCCGAAGCTCCGCCGTCCTGGTACCAGGGAACAGGTGAATGGGCTTGCCTCCATTACTGCGGTGCACCACGGCGCGCCCGCCCGTCGACAGGGTCTGCGGGAAACGCACCCGCATCGCCACGCCGCGACGGACTCGGCCGGGCGAATCCGCGCACCGGCATGCCCAGCACGCCCGCCCCGATCGTCGGCGTCCTGGCGGCGGCCCTCCTGCTGCTCGACTTCGCCCCGCCGGAGGCGTTCCTGGCTATCGGCGCCACCTGCATCATAGTGCGGTATGTCGCCTATGCGATGGTGACCGACCCGCTGCTGGTGCGCCGGCTGCGCGGGCAGTTCGCCCTCGACGGCACCGGCGAGACGGGGGCGCCGCTGTTCTCGCTCGGTCGTTGGGGAGTCCCTGCCAACGCCCTCGACCTGCTGTATCGCCTGCTCATGACCGCCAACCTGGCCACGCGCCGCGGTGTACGGCCCGGCGGGCGGGCGCTGGTACTTCCTTTGGTTCACCGTGCTGTTCCTGCTGGTCACGGTGGTCCTCGGGGGCGCGTGGCGCCTTACGCGGGTCCGGCAGGTGGTGCCCGCCCCCGCTCCGCCCGTACCGGAGCCCGCCCCCTGGGGCTTCGGCCCGGATTCGTCCAGGCAGGTCCAGCAGGGCCGGACGGCTCGACCTGTCAGGCCGAGGCAGTCGCTCAGGGCTGCGGCTACCGTCGGGAGAGCAAATTGCCACCGGAGGAGGAACGACGATGGCCGGTACCGAAACACTCGACCGCAGCACCTGGGAGACCGCCCTCAACCAGATGACCGAGGAACACCAGGGGGAGTTCGTCACCATCGAGGTACTGGACCCCGAGGTCGGGCACCAGAGCGAAGCCAACCGGCTGCCCTTCGCCACCATCGTGTACGACCCGAAGGACGACGTAGTGGCCGTCTCCGTCGGCGGACGGTCGCCCCGCTACCCCGTCGTCCTTCGGCACCTGGTGTGGCACCCAACGGAGATCGACGTCGCCACGCAGGACATTCCCCAGCCGGCGGTCCGGATAGTCGACAAGGACGGCGCCGCCACGCTGATCACCTTCTTCTCCCAGGAGTCCGGCACGGAGTCCTGACCCCTGAGGCGCGCAGGCCGCCGACAGCCGTCGCGGCACCGCGTACGCCGGGCCGTGATGCGACGCAAGACCCGGGTCCTTCCCCCCTGCCCCAGCGCCACGGGGTGAACCCGGTGCGGGTGCGCCCGCCTGCGGACCGTGGGCCACCCTGCGCGAACACCGGGTGGACCGGTCGTCGGGGGCGGCGCCCGGGATGGTCGAGGAAATGCTCCGGGCGGCCCCGCCCGCCGGCGCCGACGGGCGGTGGCCTCGCACGCCGCGTTCGTGGCGCGCATGGTCGTATGGCCCCACCGGGAGCTGCCCGCCGAGGTGTGCGTGTCGTCCCCGCTGGTGGTCGAGCGGGTGACGCGAGTAGTCCTGTCGCGGGCGTCGGCCTAGCGTGACCGACGGGTTGCCGTGCGTGGTGCCCGTCGGCGGGCCCCCGCGCAGTGGCCGGACGCGGCCGTCGGCTCCGGATACGCAGGATCCGCCGGCATTGTTCCGCCGTATACGCGTGGCGGACCGCACGGCGCCCGGCAGCGCTCCGTCACCGGGTGTCGCGCGGGCGAGGGGCCTACCGTGGGAGATGGCCCGACGTCGGCCCGCCGACCGGCCGGTCGTTCACTCCGGGGGCGGAAGGAGGCACGAGATGTCCGATGCGATACGGGACACCACGGCCCGGCGCGTACGACACTTCGTCGACGCCGGATATCCCGACGCCGGGCCCGTCGAGGCGGCGGTGGAGGGAGCCGTCTACCGACTCGGGGACGGAACGGTGGCCACGGTTTGGGAGCGCCGACGGGGGTCCGAACTGCGGCGGATGCAGCGTTTCTACGCCGATGCCGCGGCGCACCTGCCGTTCGGCGCCCCGGAGATCATCGCCGTCGAGGACATGGACGGTGTCCCGATGACCGTGGAGCGGGAGCTGACCGGCGAGCCCTTGGCGGGCAGGATCCGCACCGACGACCCGGACGAGGTGCTGCCCGAAGCGGTCGACTGCCTGGTCGGCGTGCTGCGCGCCCTCGCGGACGCCCATGACGTCGACGAGGTCAAGAAGCTTCCTGTGCTGGACGAGGAACGCCCGCTGTGGGAAGGCCACACCACTTTCGGATCCGCCCTGGCGGACCTGGTGGACCGGCGGATCAGCCGGTGCGCGGACCGGCTCTCCACTCATGTCCGCGACTTCGACGACACGCGCGCCCGACTGCTTCGGAAGCTACGCTCGCTGCCCCGTACCGACGAGGCGGTCGTCCACGGTGACGTCTTCCCGGAGACCGTGCTCGTGGACGACGACCTGCGGCCGCTGGCCCTCGTGGACTACGGCTTCCTGTCCACGGGCGGGGACCCCCGGTTCGACGCCGCCGTGGCCGCGGCCATCTTCCCGGCGGACACGGAGCACGCCCCGGAGATCACCCGGCAGCTCACCACGCGGTTCGCCGACGAGTTCGGCTACGCGGTCGACGACCTCCTGCTGTACCGGGCCGCCTATGCGATGGCCACGAGCGACGCCTTCGCGCCGGGCGGCGGTGACGAGCACTTCGCCTGGTGCGTCACCGTGCTCGAGGACCCGGCCGTCGCCGAGTCCCTGCACCGGTGACGCACCGCAGGCAGCCGGGCGGCCGGTAAGTTCCGGTGGCGGTGTGTGTGGCGCCCTACGATCCCGAGCGGATCCAGGGGCACATGGACTTGGGCGTCGAGCGGCCGGTCTCTCTGCCGACGACGTCCGAGGAGGCCACGAAGACAGCGGGTGGATGGTCGAGCGGAAGGGCGGAACTCCAAGCAGTCAGGCACTGCGAGCTTGGTACAAACAGCGGCTGGGGTAGCGCCGTCAAGGGCCAGAACGGCCAGGCCCCAAGACCTTCTCGCGTTGGTGCGGAACGCCAGACCAGCGAGTGACGGGGAACAGCGCTGAGCGGCCGGAAGCGAGCTGGTCACCGTCTTGCAGATCACACCTGCGGACACGGCTTCGCGGGCGTCGCATCCGCCACCGCAGGTGGCGGCCGCGGCCATGACGGCCGCGTGCGCGGCCGGCGAGATGACCAGGACCTTGGCGTTGTCGAGGAACTGGAGAACCTGCCGAACCTGCCACTGACCGACCAGACGAGGAAACCGGCAACAGCACCTCCGGCCGGGGTTGCCGCGCCCGGCGAGACGCGATGTGGTTCCACCGGCCGTTCCGGGCCGACGAGTGACTGCTGTACGACCAGAAGTCCCCGTCGGCATGCGGCGGCCGCTGCCTCGGTCAGGCCCGCATCTGCGCGCAGGACCGGCGCCTGGCCATCTCGGTCATCCGGGAGGGCGTGGTACGGGTTCCGCGGGAACACTGAGGGGCATGGCGAAAGCTCTGCACCCGGACCGGCGGGACACCGACGCCGGTAGTACCCTCACGGTCGTCGTCGCCGCCCTCGCCAACCTCGGCATCGCGATCGCCAAGGTGGCGGCCGGCCTCATCAGCGGCTCCAGCGCCATGCTCTCCGAGGCCGCGCACTCGGTCGCCGACACGGTCACCGAGGTGTTGCTGCTGACGGCGCTCAAGCGCAGCCGGAAACCCCCCGACGAGGACCATCCCCTCGGATACGGCCCCGAACGCTACGTCTGGGCGCTGCTCGCCGCAGTCGCCACCTTCGTCGGCGGCGCGGTCTTCTCCCTCTACGACGGCATCCACACCCTGACGAGGGGCGAGACACTCGGTGACCCGCGGGTGTCCTACATCGTCCTCGCGGTCGCCTTCGCGCTGGAGGGCTTCTCGCTGCGGACCGGGGTGCGCCAGGCGCGCGGTGACGCGGACCGCCGCGGGATGCCCTTCCGGCTCTATCTGCGGCACACGCCCGACACCGCCGTGAAGGCGGTGGTTCTGGAGGACTCGGCTGCGCTGATCGGCCTCGTGCTGGCGGCGGGCGGCCTGCTGGGCGGGCAGCTCACGGGATCCGGGGTCTGGGACGGCATAGCCTCCCTGTCCATCGGCGTGCTGCTGCTGTACGTCGCCTGGGTGCTCGGCCGGTCGAACGTGGAGCTTCTCATCGGGCGGCCGCTGCCCCGGCCGGTGCGGGAGCGGATCCGGGCGGAACTCCTGCAGGTGGAGCACATCGAGGCGGTACTGGAGCTGACGACGCTGGTGCAGGCGCCGGGAGAGGCCCTGGTGGCGGCCAAGGTCGACTTCCGTGACCTGTCGACCGCCGCCGAGGTCGAGTGGGCCTGCGAGCGGGCCGAGCAGCGACTGCACGAGGCGTTCCCGGCGGTGCGCCGGGTGTACCTGGACCCGACGCCCGGGCATGCGCAGCGGCGCTCCGAGGGCCCGAACCCCGGTTCGTGAAAGCGGCTTCCAAGCACGAGGCGCGCCCGTGGGATGAGGCCGTGACAGTCATCGCGGAGCCGTGGAACTGGCGGGGGGGCGGATTCGACCGCCTCACGCCCGGCGCAAGCACCAACACCACAGGCGGCACCCGCTCGACACACAGACAGTTGAGCAACCGCCGAACCCACCCAGGCTCCGGTCATGTACCAGACCGGTCCTCGGTGTCGGCAAACGATGGCACCCTCACTGCTGTTACCCGTCGGCGCGGTCGTCGTCAGCGTCCGGCTGCGCGGGCAGGGCCTGGCCGGCGGACACCGATTCCACTTCGCCGATGTCCTGCGGCGTGAGGTCGAGGTGGGAGGCCTCGTCGTCGCCGGGTCCCTCTGCCTCTCTGCGGGCCTTCCGCCGGTCATGGAAAAGCGAAAAAACAACGGCGGCGAAATAGAGCACCCAGATCGGCGCGGCCAGCGCCAGCATGGACAGCGGGTCCGTGCTGGGCGTCGCCACAGCCGAGAAGGCCGTGATCCCCAGGATCATGCCGCGCCACCAGCCGAGCATCCGCCGGCCGGACACTCCCTCGGTGAGGTTCAGCATCACCAGCAGCAGCGGCATCTCGAAGGAGAGACCAAAGACGACCACCATGCGGGTGACGAGGTCGAGCAGATCATCCAGCGGCAGCAGGTTGCTCACCCCATGCGGGGTGAAGTCGATCAACACCTTCGCGGTCGTGGGCAGCACCTCGTAGGCGAAGAAGGCGCCACCGAAGAACAGAGGGACGCCCGCGCCGACGAACGCGTAGGCGTATTTCCGCTCGTGCTTGTGCAGGCCGGGGGCGACGAACGCCCACAGCTGGTACAGCCATACCGGCGAGGCCAGCACGACGCCGGCCATCAGGGTCACCTTCAGCGCCAGGGTGAAGGGCGCGAGCAGACCGTTGATCGTAATCCGCGCGCAGGTGGTGTTCGCGGTCTGCTTGGCCAGATCGGCGAAGGACGTCGGGCAGCCGACCGAGTCCAGCACCGGCCTGGTGAAGAAGTTTATGATGTCCCTGTAGTGGAAGGCCGCAGCGATCGTGACGACCAGGATGGCCAGGACGGCCTTGCCGAGCCGGTTGCGAAGCTCACGAACGTGCTCCGCGAGCGGCATCCGCCTCCCGGAATCCTTCTCCTTGTTGCGGGCTGACTGGGGCACGCCACGTCCTCATCTCGTGCGCCGGGCCGGAGACCACCGGCCCCGCGTCAGTACTTGATCGTCTCTGTCGCCCGGTGGGGCGCGAGCTCGCCACGGCGTCGGTTGCGGCAGGTAGCACGTCCAGGAGGCAGTTGGTTCAGGGGGCAGCGTCTCGTGCGGGGGATCAGGCAGGGGCGCGCAGGACCGGGCTCAGTCTCGGTGTCTGGTCGTGCTGTCCGTGGGCACGGTGCGGGCGGTGGCGGTGTCTTCGGGAGCGCCCGAGACCGTCGGCGGTCCCGGTGCAGGCTCCGGCGCGGGGCGTGGCTCGTTCGAGGCGCCGTCGTCCTTCATGGCCTTCGTCTCGCTCTTGAGGATTCGCATGGACTTGCCCAGCGCCCGGGCCGTGTCGGGTAGTTTCTTCGAACCGAAGATCAAGACCACTACCGCGACCAGGATCAGCAGGTGCCAGGGCTCCAACCCATTGCGGAACATCGTTACACCAGCCCTTCGAACGCATGCTTGCTACCGTGCGTAACCGTACGACCTTGGGGCGCCACCGCAACCGCGGGGAGATCGATCGGCAACAGGCCTATGACGAGGCGCAGTTCACCACCTGTGACCTGTAGGGCCACTTGCGCCGGCTGCCCGGCCCACAGGATGTGCGGGGGCGTTCGGGCCGGATGGACACCCAGCCACTCCCCCTGAGAGCAACAACGTTCGGGCACCTGGAGCGGCTGGTAGGTCTGCGCGTTCGGCCATGGTGCGTTCATCGCCCTTCCCTGGCATGACCGTTCCTGTCGCAGGTCGGCGCAATGTTCACGCAGGGCTTTCGAGCGTGGAAGGCGAGGCGAGCAGGGCCGGTCGGTTGCTGTGGGGGCGTTCCGGGTGTTGATATCCATGCGAGTCATGTGTCCTTCTCCTGACGGGGTGGGGTCGCTTCAGGTTCCGGGGCGCCCGGCGGCCGTCCAGGCGGCGTACTCCTGGCGGACGTAGAGGCGGCGGCTGGGGGCGAGTGCGATGGCGTCGGGATGGTGTGGGCCGGCCACCGGGTCGGGATGGCGGCGGTCGTGCAGGACGAGCTGTTCGGCGGTTTGTGCGGCGGCCGCGACCGGGACGGGGCCGGGGTCGTCCAGGGCCATCCGGTCCATGAGGGCGGCCCGGCGGAGTAGCCAGGCGCGTTCGGCGGCCAGTGCGTCGACCGGAGGGCCGGTGACGGACCTGGCCCGGCGGCCGTCGCGTTCGGCACCGAGGGCGAGTACCTGGTGCATCTCGCGACGCAGGTCGGGGGCGTCCGCGTACGCCTCATGCGGGGGCGGGGCGGCCATGTCCTCGCCGTTGTTCGGGCTGATCTCCACGCTCACGCCTCTGCCGCGGCGTTGACACAGCACCGTGCCGTGGTCGGGGTCGGCGTGCTCGAGGGCCGACAGGTTTGCCCGGAACCGTGTGGACACCTGGGCCGGGTCCGGGCAGCCGTCGATGGAGCGCGGCTTGTTGGTCGCGGAGGACCACTCGGAGGGGTCGTCGGGTGACCCGGCGCCGCAGCCGCCCCCGGTGGCCTGTCGTTGTGCTGCAGTGTCGGCCCCGGCGGAGGGCCGCGGCCCGTGCGGGACGTCCGGGCCGGTCATGGCGAGCACCTCAGGCAGACGCGGACTTCGCGGCCGCTGCGCGTCTGGTGCACCTGGGTCGACTGGGCGAGGTACTGGACGATGCCGGTGCCTCGGCCGTGTTCGTCGGGGGCGATGTCGGGGCGGTGGCGCTCCACGGCCTTGCCGGAGTCGGTGACCACGATGTGCAGGGTGCCGTCGTCGAGGACGAGCTGGAGGGTCATGCGTTCTCGGCCGTACTGGGCGGCGTTGGTGGCGAGTTCGTCGACGATGAGAACGGCGGAGTCCCGGTCACTCGCGGGCACACTCCAGGTCGTGAGCAGATCGGCCGCGAAGTGACGAGCGGCGGAGACGTGCGCCTCCTGCGCGGGCAGGGTGAGCAACGCCTGGTGACGGCGGGGCCGGCCGAGCAGTGAGCTCGGGCTGGGGGAATCGGTCACGAACATGGTCTTCTGGCTCTTCTGTGGATGTGCGGAGCTCGGAACAGGGGGGAGACCGCCGACAAGGTCGGGGGGCGGTCGGTGGGCCGGATCCTGGATAGGCGCGCTCATTCAGTTCCACGGACGGCGCACACCCCTCGGTTCGAGCGATTCGCACCTTTTGCTCGACTTCCTGCGGGTCACGTCACTACCGGAGGCCTGGCTCGGCGCACGCGCCTGCGTCAGAACTTGATCGATGCCGTACCCGGCCCGGCAGGACACCGGCGACGCGGTCCTCACGTCCGTTGTCCTCTTGGCGGCCCTGAGGGGTCGTCGCGCCGTCGAGCTGGGCGAACGACCCTGCCCGCTCGCGGCGGCCCTCGGCGTGCAGATGCCCTGGATCCCCTGCTTCGCTCCGGGCTGCACGGATTTCGCAAGAGAGGAGAGTCGAGGACGTCGGCCCTCTGGTGAACCCCGTACCTCTGCTCACGAGAGGGGAACACCTTGGCCAGGCCCTCCTGAGGTGAAGGGCGCCGTCACCGGCCGCCTGGAGGGGGCGTACGCCTCGTCGGCGCTCTCACGCATCAAGTGCGGCTGAGGACCGGCCCGGTTCGCGGGAGCCGACGCTGAGAGCGGCCAGCTCCCGGGAGCCGTCGGGCGCACCGAGAAAGATCCGGACGCTGGCTTTGCCTTCCTCGCGGCGGAGGTTGAGGTGAACGCCCCGCAGGCCCCCGCATAGCCGTGGAATCGGCGCTCACGCAGCTCAGCGCCCGTGCGGGACTTCTGGAGCCACACAGGGGTGGCGGCCGATCAGCACGATGCCGATCACCATCGTCATGAGTCCGACGGTCTGCACGGTGAGCGCGGCCGGCGTGGCCTGGAGCCGGTCGCCGATGATGCCGACCCCGCTGGCGATCCCGGCCAGCGGCTGCGCCGCGGTGAGCGCGGGCAGCGAGGAGCGCAGCGGCGCGGCCTGGAATGCTGTCTGGACGAGCACCAGGCCGGTCACGCCGAGGCACGCGACCACGTAGGGCTGCCAGTGCGCGAACAGCACTGCGATCCCGTGCCTGCTGACGATCCGGCTCGCGATGCGGGTGAGGGAGTCTTGCAACCCGTACAGGAGTCCGGCGGCGCAGGCCAGCACGGCCGCCTGGAGCGCCGGCCGGAGGTGCCGGGCGAGCGTGACGAGCAGCCCGGCCAGTCCGACGACGATGCCGAAGAGGATCCACTGGCGCAGCGGCCCGGCCAGGTGCCCTCCCTCCGACGGCTGTCCGGCGACGAGGAACCCCGTCACGCCCAGCGCCAGCAGCAGCACCCCACCCCAGCCGTTCCAGCCGAGCGGCTGGCCGGTGAGCCAGCGGGACAGTGCCATCGCGAAGAGCAGGCTGGTCGCGGTGAGCGGTTCGACCAGCGACACCTCGCCGTTGGCAAGGGCGATGGTGCTCAGCGCCATGCCCACGATCATCGCGGCGATGCCGACCAGCCATTGCGGATGACGCATCAGGCCGAGCAGCAACCGGAAGAAGAGAGAGTCGGAAAGGGGCGCCCGCTGGGCCTGTCGCTGCTGGAGGACGAAGCCGACGCCGAGGCAGCAGGCGGCACCGATGCCCGGCAGGAACACGCTCACGACGTCACCCTTTCGGCCCGGCGGCGCGCGCTCGAACCCGGCGCATCTCCGCGCTGCGTCCAAAGATCCAGGTGGGCTCGGTGGTGCCCGGGATGGGCGGGCGCGGATCGTGCCTCGCGCTGCGGTCGAGCATCCGGCGAGTGTTCTGTGCGGTTCCCGGGTGAGGTGTGCATCTCCATGACTTCCAGGTCGATGCGACCCTCGTGGTCCTGAGCGCCGATCGCCCCCATGCGGCGGCGCCGGGTGAGCAGCATGTCGAGGCCGTAACCGAACATGCCGTACGTGGTATCTGCCAAGAGCCGAACGCGGTCGGCGCCGGTTGCGACGTAGCCGTCGCGGGCGATGACAAGCGTGCCCGAGTGGAGGCGAGCGGTGAAGCCACTGTGTTCCCCGAGCGCCTCGTACGACCGAAGTGCGTGATGTTCGCGCCGCGTACGGGCCGGCCGTTCGGTGGCGGAGGCTTCCACGTGCATGGTCGGTGTGAGCGTCGCGGGCGTCACGGGTCCATGCTGCGAGTGGAGCGTGTCGGTCATCTCAGCTCGCTCCTTGCGGTCGGTGCGGGGGGATCCCGTGGCTAGTAGCGCTCGCTGTCATTTCCACGGGCGGCGGACGCTGCCCGGTTCGACGGATGCGCACGTTTCGCGAGATCCCTTCGCCGGCGGGCCGCACGCAGACCCACTCCTCGGCACGCGGCACCATGACCGGCTCGCGCGGTGGCGGCGGAGCCGCAAAAAACGCTCGCCTCGGTCACGCGATGTCAGGGGAGGCCTCTCCCCCGAGCCTCCTCACTTCGGCCACAGCGCCTCATGAGGGACATGCGGCTGGGCGACGCCGACACCCCAAGTCGCCGAACAGCGTCTTCGGACACAACGGGCGTGCACCAGCACCAGCAGCTTCCCGGGATCATCCGCATCCCGGTCTGACTTGCTCTGCCTCGACTTGCTCGATCGCGGTCTTCTCGGCAGCGAGAAGCCGGGTCCACGGCTTTGTAGTCACACATCGTATCGAAATTCTTACGTGTCGTAGCAGCGCGCGTCGAAGCGTAATCCCGGTGGCAAAAAACGGTTCCGATGGCTGATCCGAATCGTTGCGGCAGCCGTGTCTCTTATGGGGGAAATATGCGCTATGCAGGCAGATGAGGAAGGTGACATCGGCAATCAGGCAATGGGCCGCGGACGCCGCGCAGGAGATGCCGCTGCGGGCAGCCCCTGGAACAGACAACCGAACTGTGATGGTGACACCCTGTGGTCACCACTCCCCCAGACCACCTGCGTCCTGCTGCTGGAGAGGTGTACCAGGGACGGACGACGGTCAAAGCAGCGCAGCGCTCGGCGTCCCCATGGGCATCGTGACGGCGGATGAAGGAGGTGGACAGTATGAATGCGGACCGTGACGCCATCCGGCTGTCATTGGGCGCATACGTGCTGGAGACGCTGTCGCCCGCAGAGTCGGATCGGGTGTGCGCCCACCTCGCGGAATGCACCGAGTGCCGGGCTGAGTACGCCGAACTGGCAGGGCTGCCCACTCTGCTCGCGTCGATCACCGAGGCCGAGGCCTCGGGTCAGACCGCGCCCGCGCCCGGCGAGGACCGGGCGGACCGGTTGCTGCGACGGGCCGCGCACCGCGCCCGTCCCAGCCCACAGCTGACTGATCCAACCGCCGAGCCGTCCATCCCGCAGATGCCCGAGCCCGGCCTGTTGGAGCAATTGCTCCAACAGACCACGGCCCGACGTCGCGCGACCCGTCGGCGGCGGCTGGTCAGTGTCGCGGCCGCCTTGACGCTCATGGCCGCGGCCGCCTCCAGCGGCACGTTGCTGGCGATGGCGGGCTCCGCCGGCAGTGAAGTGGCGCAGCCGGGAACGACTGCGCCGGCCCCGGTCCGCACCTTGTCGGCAAGCGACCCCGCCACCGGCGTGTTCGCCTCGGTGAAGCTCTCACCCGCCGCCTGGGGCAGCACCTTGCAGGTCACGGCTGAGGGAGCGCCCCCCGGGACCACGTGCCGGCTGCAAGCGGTCGCGGTCACGGGGGCCACGGCGACCGCCGCCACCTGGCAGGCCGGCGGTTACTCAGATAACAACACGATTTCCGGGACAGCACCGGTGCCCCCCGGATCCATCGGCCACTTCGACATATACGCGGCCAACGGCCGAAAGCTGCTCACCATTCCGGCGTAAGGTGAACCGGGCCTCCAGCGAGGAGCAGACACTCGATCGCGCGCTCCACCACAGCCTCTCGCGCGGGTTCCTTGACGTACAGCCGGTTGCTTCCTGGGACGGCGCCTGGCATGACAAACCGTGAACTCCTGGCCTGACGCTGATTCAGCTATTTCTCGCCTTTTGGATGTACGGCCTGCTGAGTGCAAGGGCCCGCCCGATCCGGAGTTGGTTGCGGTGAGGACGGCGGTGATCCGCCGTGCCCGCGCAGCGCCTCGTGGCACCGCAGCCACGAGGTCGCGCCGCGTGTACATGGGCCGCAGGGTGCGGGAGGGCCCCGAACGGCGTCGGAATCCTCTCGGTCATCCCGGCTCACTCCTTGTGGGACGGGAGGGGGGATCCCGGGGATCAGTGCTTACCGGGTTCCACGGATGCCTGAGCCGCATGTCTCAGCACGCAAGCGCCTTTTGTAAGCTTTTGAAGATTTACGCACTATGCGATAATTGTCTTATGCCGTGGAGTCTTCCGAAGCGCGGTCCAACGAGTGAGCCGGACGGCTCCGGGAACCGTGTCTCTGGCGGGGGGAACATTTCCCACGCGGACGAGGAACTGCTCCGCACGCTGTACGCCGAGCACGCCGGGCCGCTGTTCCACTTCGTCCTGCGATTGACCTCGGGAGACTGGCAATGGGCCGAGGACGTGGTGCAGGAGACACTGCTGCGGGCCTGGCAGCACCCCGAGGCGTTCGACCCCGAACGCGGTCCGGCCCGGGCATGGCTCTGTACGGTTGCCCGGCATCTGGTCGTGGACGCCCACCGGGCCCGCCAGGCCAGGCCGACCGAGGTCGATGGCGAGGCGCTGGAACGGGTCGCGGACCGGACGGCCGGGGAAGACGAGATCGAGCAGGCGTTGCAAAGCTGGGCGGTGGCCGACGCCCTCCGGACCCTGTCCCCGGAACACCGAGCCGTGCTGCTGGAGACGTACTACAGGGGCCGGACGATGGTCGAGGCCGCGGAGGTGCTCGACCTTCCGGTAGGCACCGTGAAGTCGCGGACGTACTACGCCTTGAAGGCTCTGCGGCTGGCGCTGCAGGAACGGGGTATCGAGCCGTGACAGCGGCGTGGAGGAGGTGCACACCATGAATGGCGACCATGACGCCATCCGGTTGTCCCTGGGCGGGTACGTGCTGGGCGCGCTGTCCCCTGCGGAGACGGAGGTGGTGCGCGCCCACCTCGCGGAATGCGGCGAGTGCCGCGCCGAGCATGCCGAACTGGCGGGGCTGCCCGCGCTGCTCGCGACGGTCGG
This sequence comes from Streptomyces sp. NPDC056580, assembly GCF_042793175.1. Lineage (NCBI taxonomy): Bacteria > Bacillati > Actinomycetota > Actinomycetes > Kitasatosporales > Streptomycetaceae > Streptomyces > Streptomyces sp. NPDC056580. The sequence goes on from NZ_JBHTVE010000007.1 coordinate 313,841, forward strand.
CGTGGCCGAGGCCGAGGCCGCGCCCGCAGGCAAGGAACTGGCCGATCAGCTGGTACAGCGGGCCGCCGCAAGCGCGCAGTCGCAGCCTGCGGCCGCCGCCGTATCGGGCGTCCCGCAGCGAACCGAAGGAAGCCGGCTCGACCGGTTGCTCCAGCAGGCCGCGTCCCGACGTCGTACCGTCTGGCGGAGGCAGCTGGTCGGGGTCGCCACGGCCGCGACGCTCATCGCGGGGGCGGCGTCGGGAGGCACGTGGCTGGCTACCGTCGCGGCCACCAGCGGCCAGGTGGCGCAGCCCGCACCGACATCACCGGCCCCGGTCCGCACATTTTCCGGAACCGACCCCACCACCGGCGTGACCGCCTCGGTGCAGGTCTCACCCGCCGCCTGGGGCAGTGACCTGCACGTCTCGGCCAAGGGAGCGCCCCCGGGGATCACGTGCAGGTTGCAAGCGGTCGGGGTCACGGGGGCCACAGCGACCGCCGCCACCTGGCAGGCCGGCGAGTATCCGGGCGGCGCCAGGATTTCCGGGACGGTACCCATGTCGCCAGGAGCGATCAGTCACTTCGACATCTACGCCGGCAGCAGCCAGAAGCTGCTCACCATTTCGGCGTGAGGCCTCGGCACGGCCCCTGTTCCGGACGGCTGCGGCAGCGGTTCGAGGGCGTGATGTGGTGGTTCATGACCGCGGGCAGTAGCGGGAGATGCCGGGTGAGTTCGGCGCCTGTCGACCGTTCACAACCGCTTCCGGCAGCGGAGAGCCCGACCTCTCCGTGTCGGGCCCTCGGCATGCCCCGCGACCACGTACGGCCGGCAGGACGTCACCAACGCCTTCAACCCAGCTCAGCCGCAGCCAACTGAAGAGCAGAGGCCAGGTCGTGCTCGGTGATCTCGTCGGCTGGGCGGTGGAGTGTCCAGCGGCGGAGCCCGGCGTCCATGGGCAGCACCTCGACGACGGTTTCCAGCGGTGGGTAACCGAGTTCACCACAGCTGAATTGGCGGATCACGACGGCGGTGTCGTCGTCCAGGCCGAGCAGGATGCGCACAGCGTCCCTCAGTTCGCGAAGGTGCGGACTCGGCCAGGCGATTCCTGGGCGTGGTTCCAGGTGCATGGGAGATGCCTCTTGGTTCCGGGAAGAGTGGCAGGTGTCGTAGACGGCGGGCTTCGCCGTGGTGGCTCAGTCGAATGGTGTGCGGGTGGTGGCCCGGTTCGGGATCGGTGGTCTGACGGGTGGTCGGGCAGCACGGTGTTGTGCAGCCACCGTCATCTGCCAGATCGCGAGGAGCAGCAGCGTTCCGGTTTCGGCGAGGAGACTGAGGATGGCCTGTGGTGCGGGCTGCAGACCGCGCTCGGTGAATCCGAACACGCCTACGGTGCGCGAGGCGGTGAAGCCGCCGAGGGCCCCGAGCGCGACGCCTGCCGCGGCGGCCCTCAGCAGCAGGGGTGGAGTCCCCAGCAGCAGCAGGGCAGCGAGGGCGAAGGACGCGCCGGCCTGGAGGAGGAACAGGGGGCCGATGATGTGGATGAAGCGGTACTCGTCGACGTAGAGCTGGGCGTGGATGTATCCGCCGGCGGCGAGGGTGGCGGCGGTCGTCCAGCGCAAGGCCGGGATGGGGAGTCTTCGGGTGTTCATGCCAGCCTCTGATCCTTGATGGCCAGTTCGCGGTCGCCTTGGCGGTAGCCGACGCTGCGGATGCCAAGTGCTTCTTTGAGCTGTCGGGCGGGAACGACCTGCGGGGTGGGGGCAGGGGCACGGCCCGGTTTGGGCAGGGGGTAGGCGGTGGTGGTGGCGGAGTGAAAGGTGATGTTGCCCTCTGTCTTGGTGAACAGCTGGTGGACGTGCCCGTTGAGACAGGTGACAGAGGAAAATCGGCGCAGGAGGGCGATGACCTTGAGGGCGTCGTCGGTGCTCCAGCCCCACTGCGGGTACATGGCGAACAGCGGGATGTGGCTGAAGACCACGATGGGGGTGTCCGACGGCAGTCCGGCGACGTCCTTGCGAACGAAGTCGATCTGGTCGTTGCCGAGGTGGCCGAGCTTCTCCAGGCTCAGGGTGTTGACCAGGGCGATGAAGTGCACGCCGTGGGTGTCGAAGCTGTACCAGCCGTCGCCGAGCGTGCCCATGCCGAAGGTCCGCCGGTAGGCGCGGCCCGCATCGCCGATGGAGTCGTGCTCGCCCGGTACGGTGAAGACGCGCTCCGTCCTCATTCCAGCCATCATCTGCTTGACCTGATCGAACTGTCCGGCCGTGGACAGGTGGGTGAGGTCGCCGCTGTGCATGACGAAGTCAGGCCTGAATCCGAGCGAGTTGACCTGGTTGATCGCGTCGGTGAATGAGCCGGCCACGTCCATGTTCGCGGGGCCCTGGAACCCGATATGGCTGTCGGAGACCTGCACGAACCGCAGCGCGCCGCTTCCCGCGGCGGCGGCACCGACAGTGGCCGCGGCGTTGGCGCCCGGGGAGTCGGCGATGTGGCTGATCACCTCTCCACTGGCCACGGTCAGCACCACGGCGCCGCCGAACCATCCGGCGTGTCGGAGAAGTTGTCGCCGGGTCATACCGTGTTCCGTGTCGGGCTGACCGGCGTCGTCGTCCGGCGCTCCGTCGTGACTGTCGTAGTAGTCGGTCATCAGGTCACCTCCACGGTGGCGGTCATGAACGGATGGATGGTGCAGAGGTAGGCGTAGGTGCCGGGTTTGGTGAACGTGTGGCGATAGGTGGCGTGGGTGGCCAGGGCGGCGGAATGCAACGGGCCGCCCGTTCCGGCACTGGTGACGGTATGGGCGTCGGTGTCCTGGTTGGTCCAGGTCACCGTCGTGCCCACCTTCACCTTCAGAGTGGCCGGGGAGAATGCGAAGTTCTTGATTGCAACGGCGTTCCCGGTCACCGGCGCGGCCGCCGCGCCCTTGCTCGAGTGACTCGTGGGCATGCTCATGCTGGGCATCGGCGACGAGCCGGGAGGGGAGCCCGCGGCGTTCCCCGGCCTCGTGGCACCGGGCATCCCGGGGGTCTGGTGCTGACCCGGACCGGGCGTGATGGCCTCGGCTCCGGAGGACGAGGGATGCGACGACTGACCGCATGAGCTGAGGAGCCCCAGCGCGCCGGCGGTGGCGATGGTGGCGACGGCCAGCCCGGCCGCGGCACGTGATCGCGGGCCTGGTGTGCGGAAGTTCAGATGCATGGTGCCGGTTCCTCACTGATCAGGCGGTGACGGGGACTGCGCCGACAGGGGGCGCAGGCGAGGGCGGGGATGTGTGGTGGATGCCGTGTTCATGGCCTCTCTCGATCGCTGCACGCCTCCGTCGCCGCGCAGAGCCGTCGCCGTGGTGTGCGCCGAGTACGGGCCGGGGCCGCGCGGTGGCGGCGACTTCGCAGCGCGGGGGCACGGCGAGCGTGGCCGGTGACAGGAGCGCATGCATCGCGTGGTGTGTTTCAGTCACCTCTGATCCGCCCTTCGACATGTAGGGAATCGATGAGGAACTGCGTGCAAGTCGGCTTCTGCCCGGCTCCACGGACAGTGAGGGGCATATGGTTCGGCATATATGCGCTTTTGTTGGACTCCTCGGCATCGCCGCAGATCGGTCGGCCTGCCCGGGTGCTGTGCGCGGATGGTCCCGGTGATGTCGCGAGACCAGCCACCGACGCACCTCCGTGGCACTACGCAGAGTGTTACCTTTGCCTCGCAGTCCGTTACAGAGCAGAGCGGCGCAGGCGCAACATAGTGATCAACTCATTTCGCGGAGTTCCGGAAAGGTGATCCAAAGACCGGTCCGGATCACTCCGCGGGCCGTGTCTCCGGTGAAGGGACCCTTTCGGCCGCGGATGAGGAACCGCTGCGCACTGTGTGCGCGGAGCACACCGGGCCCCGGTACAGCACGGCCCGCTCCAGCGCACTCCAGGTCGTGCTGGTGACGACGTACAGCGCCGCCGCGAGCGGTATGACCGCCACGGTGACGAGCGTGAAGAAGGACACGAACGGCATCACCTTGCCGACCGCCGCGAGCCCCGGCACCTGCCCGCCATCCCCGGCGGCCACCGTGACCGGGTTCTTCACCGCCATCAGCTTGGTGCGCCGGTAGTTGAAGGCGGCGACGGCCGCGACGAGGACGAAGAGAACGACGTAGACGAGCCCGGCCGGTCCGAACACCCCGCCGTCTGCGAGGGCGTCGGCCCAGCGGCCGCCGAGCGGCGCGGCCAGCAGGGAGTGCGTCAGCAGTTCGTTGCTCGCGCCGCCGATCGAGGTGTTCGAGAACAGGTGGTAGAGGAGGAAGAAGGCCGGAAGCTGGAGCAGGCCCGGCAGGCAGCCGGAGAGCGGCGACACCTTCTCCTCGGCGTGCAGCTCCAGTACCGCCTTCTGCAGCCGCTGCGGATCCTTGGCGTGCTTCTCACGCAGCTCGGCGATCCGCGGCTGGAGTTCGGCCCGGGCGCGCTGGCCCCGGGCGGCGGCCCGGGACAAGGGGTGCACGAGCAGCCGTACGAGAGCGGTGAACAGGACGATCGCCGCGGCCGCGGCGGAGGCGTGGAAGAGCGGCTGGAGCAGGTCGGCGAGCTGCTCGACGAGGCGCGCGAAGACGGACACGGGTGAGCCCTTCGGGACGGGGTGCGGCGGTGCCGGTATGACCGGAGTGGACAGGGCGGCACGACGACCCGCGCGAGGGCACCGGTGGAAACCGGCGGTCTCGTCGGTGAAGGTGAATAAAGGGGTGCCCTACGCGCGGATCGTCGCGAGGGCGTGTCCGGGCGCCCGGGGCCGGCGGCGTCCCGGGGCGTCGGGATCGCGCTGGGGCAGGAAGGCCGTACGGCGGGCCCGGTCGCGTATCGCCGTGCGCACCCGGTGGGGCGGGACGGCGGGTGCGCAGCGGGCGGCCAGCAGCGAGCAGGCGGCGAACGTGGATCCGGCGGCGGCCGTCGCGGCGAGGGCGACGGCGGCGGAGAGGCCACCAGTGTCGAGGAGCACGGCCTGGAGCACGAGCAGGTGCACCAGAACCAGCAGGAAAGCGGCAGGCACGAGAGGATGCGCAATGCGGCTGCGGCTGATCACGACACCCCCCTGTCTCCCCTGCCGGGACCGGTCCCCGGCTCCCTCGTTCCTACAACGCCCGGGCTCCCCACGATGGTTCCGCTTCCCGCGTTCCCGTTCTACCTATCCCGCGTGCTGCTGCCGGTTGCGCATGCCCTCGTCCCACGGCGACAGGGCCCGGCGCCGTCACAGAGCCACAGGCCGGTGGCGAAGTTCTCCAGGGCGCCGCACAGCAGCGTCCCAGGGCTGGTCAGATCGACCCCGCGGGTCGCCGTCAGGCGGCGCAGCGAGTGGCCGGCTGGCTGCTCGCCTCCTACTCCGCGGTCGCCTTCTCCGGCGCCCGCACCCACCCCCAGATGGAACAGGCCATCGCCACCCGCCACACCATCGGCGAAACCATGAGCATCCTCATGGGCGCCCACCACCTCACCGAAGAACAAGAGTCAGGCCCGCAGGAGCGCCCTGTCGCCGGGGGGCCGGTAATCCGGCAGTGCCGCGGCGAGACGGCGGTGGCCGTTCAGCATGCTCTGCGGCCACTGACGGCAAGGCGCGTGGTGACTCGTTCCTTGTACTGCGGTGGCGGGGAGGCGAACAGTTCCTGCGCCCCGAGGAGAGTGAGCAACCTGTCGATCACGAGGTTGCTGGTGCGGATGACTACCGTCTTGCCCTGCTCCAAGGCGCAACGCCGGAGGTCGAGGAGGACGTTCAGTCCGGCACAGTCGCAGAAGTCCAGCCGGCTCAGGTCGAGGTCCACTCCACTTGTCGGACCGGCCAGCACTTCACCCAGGTCCTCACGAAGCAGCTTACCCGAGTCGAAATCGAGTTCCCCTCGGACCGTCACCCGTATCCGGTCGCCGCGCCAGGTGCACGACACGCCCGCCCGGCCCGGCGGCAGCGGCTCGTCGTTTTCGGTGTACTGACTGGGCCAACCCGACGCTCTGAGGGACGGGGCCTGCTCGGAAGGTTCATGCATGGCTCACTCCCTCATGTGCCACTGAATCCGGGGGCAACGTTGCCCGCCGGGGCTCAGACACGCCGACTGATGCATGAACTGTAGTACGTGTTTTTGAGTGCGTGAACACTGGGCCGGTAAACTCCCCGCATGGATGGCGTGCCCGAGCCACACAACGGATGGACTTTCCTGACGAACCACGCCCGCGTCCTGGCTGCCATCGCGGACAACCAGAACGCTCGGATCAGGGACATCGCCGCGCACTGTCGCCTCACCGAACGGGCGGTGCAGAAGATCATCGCCGACCTGGAGCAGGACGATTACCTCTCCCACACCCGCGAGGGACGCGGCAACACGTACCAGATCGACCCCACGAGGACCCTTCGCCATCCCGCCGAAGCCAACCTCGGCGTGACGGTGGCCTCACTCCTCTCCCTGCTCGCACAGGACGAAGCTCACCGCATGGGGCCATCCACCGAGCGAGCGACCGCGCCGGCGTGACATGAGATCGGCGCCGGCGTGACATGAGGTCGGCCTGGCCTGCCTGGACCCTCGCCGGGCGGGAGGCCGTCCCCGCCTGCTCAGTGGAGGACGAGGACTTCGTCGTCCAGACGGCCACCGCCCGCCCGACCAAGCTCGGCCAGCCCTTCACCCGCTGGTCCATCCGCAAACTCGCCGTCTAAAGGGCATCCGCTGGGGCGGGTTGCGCACTCCCTGTCGCGGCATGACCGATGTCACCTCTCGGAGAGGACCATGACCATGGTGTCGGAGTCCGATCCCGATTCGACAGTGGTGAATCCTTCGGAAGCGTAAAGGCCGCGGGCACGGTTGGCGCGCTCTACGCTGAGGCAGATGCGGGCGAAGCCTCGCTCCGCCGCTTGCCGGGCAACCTCAGCCAGCAGCGCGCGTCCCACTCCCCGGCTTCGCCACGAGGGGAGAACGCCCACCGAGAGTTCCGGAACATCCTCGCAAACGAAGCCGTAGCCGGGATCGTCACGGCTGAACAGCCGCAGCCAAGCTGCGCCGACCGGCTGTCCGTCCGGGCCGATCGCGACCACTCCGAAATCACCCGCTCGCGGCCAGTCCTCGACGTAGTGCGCCAACTGGTGATTCACGAGGACGCGGTCGCGGCTGACCGCTTGCCGCGCAGGATCCCAGTTCACAGCGGCGACGAGCATGTCCGTGAGGAAGCCCGCATCATCGGCCGTTGCCTTGCGCAATGAGTAGCCGTCTTCACCCATAAGGCGAATCCTGCCACCCGCTACGGCGGCACCACCCGGTGATCCTTTCCGGTCACGGCACTAGCGGACCGAACATAGGGGCCGGCGGGCGCGATCGGAGGACGAGGCCGCGCCGTCCGTCACGACCACCCTGAGCCCGTTGTCGATCAGCCGGTTCAGATCGGGTGCAACGACACGCTGGGAGATGGCTTCCCGCGTGATGGTGTAGCCGATCGCCGTGCGGGTGTGCGCGGGCGGATGCCCGGGGCGTGCATCCGGTGACGGTCTCCGCTCCCTGCGCATGAGGCAGCCACCGTGCAAGTCTCGATGGTGAGACGGAAGTTCAACGCAGGAGGTGCGCGGTGGCCTTGTCCCGGCCTGACTTACTCCGCCTGCTGGAGTCACTACGTTCGGCGGACCGACTCGAACTCGTGCGGAGTGCGGCCGAGCGGATGCTGCAGGAGCTGATCGAGTCCGAGGCCGCGGCCCGGATCGGCGCCGAGTGGACAGAGCACACCGGGGCCCGCACCGCCGCCTGCAACAACGACTCCACGGTGGGATCCCACCGGCCGCTGGGCAGTCGGCCCACCTCACCTGGGGAGCCGGCCCGCACAACTGCCCGGCCAGATCGCATGCGTACCTCATCGCCGAAGCCGCCATCCTCCACGTCGTCGACGCTCTGCCCGTGATGGACCTCGACGGCCACCGGGACGACGTCCTCTGGCGTTTTCCTCCCTTCCACCGCTGCCTGGTCGCCCTGCCCGTCACCTTCCCCACCAGCTGAAGGAGACCTCACCGTGTCCGAACAGCACATACTCGTCCTCGACCCGACCGGATCCGACCCGGACGCCGAACACCAGGCGCTGCGTGAGCGCGGCCCGGCGACGCTGGTGGACATCCTCGGCGTGCGCGCCTGGTCGGTCTCCGACCCGGCGCTCCTCAAGCAGCTCCTGACCAGCAAGGACGTCTCCAAGGACGGCCGCGCCCACTGGCCGGCCTTCGCAGAGACCGTCACCACCTGGCCGCTGGCCCTGTGGGTCGCGGCGGAGAACATGTTCACCGCCTACGGCAAGGATCACAGCCGCCTGCGCCGCATGGTTGCCCCCGCCCTCTCCGCCCGCCGTACCGCCGCCCTCCAGGCGGACATCGAGGCCCTCGTCGACGGCATCCTCGACGGCCTCCCGGCCGACGGGACGGTCGACCTGCGCGAGCACCTCGCCTACCCGCTCCCGATCGCTGTCATCGGCAAGCTCGTGGGCGTCCCCGCCGACCAGCGCGCCGAGTTCCGCACCGTGGTGGACAACGTGTTCGCCACCCATCTCTCCGTCGAGGAACAGGCCGCGAACACCGCCGCCCTCTACGGCCTGCTGGACGTCCTGATCGAGACCAAGCGCACTGAGCCCGGTGAGGACATGGCCTCGCTGCTGATCGCCACCCGCGACGAGGAAGACGGCTCCGCCCTCAGCCACGCCGAGCTACGCGACACGCTCCTGCTGGTGATCAGCGCCGGATACGAGACCACCGTCAACGTGATCGACCAGGCCATCACCACCCTGCTGACCGACCCCCAGCAGCTCGCCCACATCCGGGAAGGCCGCTGCACCTGGCAGGACGTCGTCGAGGAGACCCTGCGCCACCAGCCCGCGGTCAAGCACCTTCCCCTGCGGTACGCCCGCACCGACATCCCGCTCCCCGACGGGCAGACGATCAAGGCCGGCGAGGCGATCCTTGCCTCCTACGCCGCCGCCAACCGCCACCCCGACTGGCACAAGGAGGCCGACCGTTTCGACGCCACGCGCCCCAGCAAGGAACACCTCGCCTTCGGACACGGCGTTCACTTCTGCCTCGGTGCCCCGCTGGCCCGACTCGAAGTCGCCACCGCGCTGCGCCTGCTCTTCGAACGCTTCCCCGACGCCCAACTCGCCACGGAGCGAACCGCGCTGAAGAAGCTGCCGAGCCTCATCAGCAACGGACACGCCTCCGTCCCCGTGCGGCTGCGCCCGATGTAGGGCCACTGACCGTTCCCTGACCGATGACCCGTCGCTGTCCGGTGTGCTGTCGTCGGTTCGCCCAGAGTGCATCGGGAACCTGGGCCGGAAGCGGGCGCGAAGGCATACGAGGCACCGACGACACTCGTCGGCATCCACGCCGGCCCCGACCAATGCGTGTTCACCCACTGGCGGCCTCCCCGCTGAGCCACCGCCGGCCGTTCACCTCACAAATCCGTCCACGGGCGAGGACTACCGCCGACCAGAGGCATCCACACATCCTGGGCGGGACCGTGCTGCTCCAGGTCTTCCGGCACGGCGGCTCCCAGCCGGACCTCCCGAGCGAGACCCGCCACGAGCGGGTACTGAGCCACCGTCGCCTGCAGATCGCTCATCCGATGCCGCAGCCTGGCCCGGGAGGCACCGGTGAGCACGTCCGACGGCGGCGACTGCGGAGGCGTTCACGCGGCCGCGGCCGCTGATCGAGGGGGCCGGGGTGGCCGGCGACCCGATCGAGGTCGCGGCGCGCGAGAAGGCCAGGGCCTGGCAGCGGCACGTGCGAGAAGTCGAGTGCGGCCTTGCCGGTGGGCCCGGCAGCGATGGAAGCGTGCGGCCGCAGTACGACCCTGGGGCGGCACACCCTGGCCGAACGCGGGCAGGCCGAGGCGCAGGAGCTGACCGCGCCGGGTTTTGGCCGGGTGTCGCGCACCACGGTGCAGCGAGCACATCCTGCGCTGGTCCACCTGGCGCCGACGACGACAACACCAGGCCCGCACCAGCCACTGCAAACAACGCGGACACAGCCCCTGACCTGGCCATCAATCACAGCAAGCACCGTCGCAGGAATAGCTAGTCCCACCACGTCGGCGGAACCGATCGGGATGGGTACCGCGCCGGCTGCCGACTCGGGCGCCGGCCACCGCCGCACCGGCCCGCGCGTCCGCCGAGCACTCCCGCGGGGCTCCGGAGGAGAATGGGACTCCCGGCCCAGGTGAGGTGGTGGCGATGCCCCCCTGGCATCTGCGCGACTATCACGACGACGATCTCGACCAGGCCATCCAGATCTGGGACCAGAGCCGCCAGGCCGAGGCGGAGTCGGTGTTCCCGGTCTCGGAGGTGATGGCCGCGGCCAAGGCCGGTCAGCCGGCGGTGGTCGCCCTGGTCGGCGACGAGCTGGTGGGCATGGCCGTGGCCCAGGCGGACGGCAGACGGGCGTGGATCGTCCTGGTGGCGCTGGCCTCCCGCTGGCGTGAGCGCGGGATCGGCAGCGCGCTCCTGGCCGAGCTGGAGCGCCGGCTGCGTGCCCTGGGGGTGAGGCACGTCAGCGCGCTGCTGCCTGCGGGCGCCGCCGGTACCAAGGCCCTGGAGAACTCCGGCTACCGGCTCCGCGAGGGCCTGACCTACTACGAGAAGCTCGAACCGCCCGGCGCCGACAACGCCGACGTGCTCGCGGCGCTCGGCGGACGCATGCTGCCCGGCGGGCTCTGGGACGCCATGGCCGGCATGGAGCGGGAGAAGCAGGTCGTCGAGCGCCGTGTCGTGCTGCCGCTGACCGAGCCGGCGCTGGCCGACCGCTACGGTGTGGCCCCGCCCAAGGCGGTTATCCTCTTCGGCCCGCCCGGCACCGGGAAGACCAGCTTCGCGAAGGCGGTGGCCTCCCGGCTCGGCTGGCCGTTCGTGGAACTGTTCCCGTCCCGGCTCGCCGCCGACACCAGCGAGGGCCTGGCGGCGGCGCTGCGGGAGGCGTTCACGGAGCTGGCCGAGCTGGACTCGGTGCTGCTGTTCATCGACGAGGTGGAGGAGATCGCCGGTGCGCGGTCCGGCAAGGCGGTCGATCCCGGGCACGGGGTGACCAACGAGCTCCTCAAGATCATCCCGGGTTTCCGTGAGCACGACGCCCGGATGCTGGTGTGCGCCACGAACTCGGTGCGCTCCCTCGACGCGGCGTTCCTCAGGCCCGGCCGGTTCGACTACGTCATCCCCATCGGCCCGCCGGACCCGACGGCCCGCGCGGCGATCTGGGCCCGCTACCTCAGGGCGGCCGGCGACGCGGTGGACATCGGCCGCCTGGTCGCGGCGAGCGAGCTGTTCACCCCGGCCGACATCGAGTTCGCCGCGCGCAAGGGGGCGCAGGCGGCGTTCGAGCGCGAGATCATCGAGCGCGGCGGCCGGCCGCCCGGCACCGACGACTTCATGACGGCCATCGCCGACACCCGGCCGACGCTCACCGCCAGCGCGCTGGAGGAGTTCACCGAGGACATCGAGACGTACAGCCGCCTGTGAACCGGCCCGGCGCGACGCCGCTGGGCCGCCGAGCGGTCGGCGCCCCTCGCTCGGCGGTCGGCCGTCGGCCGTCGGCACCAGACGGTGACCGGCAGGCACCCGAGCGGCTGCCCCGGCTGCTCGCGGAGCGCGGGATGTCGTACGCCGGGTTCTCCGCGGTCGCGGCCCTCGCCGCGTGGCGGGCGGTGGTCGGCGAATGATCCTGCACCGGGACCTCTGGTTCCTGGTCCCTTCGCCCAACGCGGGTGATCTACCCAAGGGCTCGTTCTTCGGTATCGCCATCCTGGCGAACCACTGAACGGCTAACAGAGCGACGTTGGTGTGCGCATCAGTATGTCCGACTGCGCGTTGCAACAACAGTGACTGCTCGCGCCGGTTCGCGTTCCCCCTCTGCGCCCGTGCTGCGTGCTCTGGCTGGGCTTTCTGCTCCTGGCGCAGTACCGCATCCGCGTCCTGGCGCAGGAGGGCGTGCCCCCGGCCCTCACGCCATGGCTCGCCACGGCGGTGGCTCTGTACGCGGTCGCCCGGGCGGTGTGCGCGGCGGCTCTGGTCGTATAGAGCCGGACCAGCCGGGCTAGAGGGCGCTCTCGTAGTCGGGGGCGGGTTCGGGCCAGTCCACCTTCACCACGATCTTGCCCCGCGTCCGCCCCTCCTGGTTCAGCCGCTGCGCTTCCGCCGCCCGCTCCAGCGGGAACGTCTGCGACACATGCACGGACACCACGCCCTCCTCGGCCAGCTCGGACAGCCGTGTCAGGTCGTCGGTGTCGGGGCGGACGAAGTAGTACAGGCCGCCGTAGCTGACCACCTCCGGGTCGGCGATGGAGACCAGGCGGCCCTCCGGCGTCAGCAGGTCCGCCGAGGTCTTCATGGTCTGGCCGCCGATCGTGTCCAACGCCGCGTCCACGCCCGCGGGCGCGAGCGTCTGGACCCGTTCGGCCAGCCCCTCGCCGTACGTCACCGGTTCGGCGCCGAGCGAGCGCACGTACTCGTGGTTGTACTCGCTCGCCGTACCGATGACCCGAGCGCCCAGGTGCGCGGCGAGCTGGACGGCGATCGAGCCGACCCCGCCCGCGGCCGCTTGCACGAGCACGGTCTCGCCCGCCTTGACCTCCATCACCTTGGTCAGCGCCTGGAAGGCGGCGAGCCCGGCGAGCGGCAGCCCGGCCGCCTCCTCGAAGGGGAGGTTGCGCGGCTTGCGGGCCAGTGTGCGCAAGGGAGCGGCCACGTACTCGGCGAAGGTGCCCCGGGAGAGGAAGTCCTCGCGCACGTAGCCGATGACCTCGTCGCCGATGGCGAACTCCGTGACCGAGGGGCCCGGCTGCACCACCACCCCGGAGACGTCCCAGCCCGTGACCACCGGGAAGACGGCGTCGAGGATGCTGTCGAGGTGGCCCTCGCGGCACTTCCAGTCGACGGGGTTCACCGCCGCGGCCCGCACTTTCACCAAAACCGTGTCGGGTCCGACCTTGGGATCGCGGACCTCGCCGTACTCCAGCACCTCCGGGCCGCCGTACCGGTTGTAGCTGATCGCCTTCATGGGTTCGACCCTCCGGAGTATGCGAACGCCACGCAAGCCAGATGACCCGATATGGGCTGCATGCGTGGCAGCCTTTCACCAGTCAACACCTCGTACCCTGAAGGTGAGCACCATGACCCCGCTTCACCAGGAACACGCCTCCCACGACACCCACACCCACGGACCGGGCTGCGGCCACACCGAGGTGCCCCACGGCGACCACGTCGACTACGCGCACGACGGCCACCTGCACCGCGAGCACTCGGGCCACTGGGACGAGTGCGAGGCCGGTGGACACACGACGCACGAGGGCCACGACCACCACCACGGCGAGGGCTGCGGCCACCAGCGCGTCCAGCACGGCGACCACGTCGACTACCTGCACGACGGCCACCGGCACGCCCAGCACGACGGCCACTGGGACGACCACTGACCCGCCGGCCCGCACGACCGGCCCGGGCTCACCGGGCCGGCGACCACCTTCCGACAGCTCCCCGTGGCACCGCGCGAGGAGCTGTCTGTGTGCGGCGGCCCCGATGGCGTTCCGTCGGTGCTCACGACATACCGACTGGTCGGTATTAGTGTCGGATAAGCGGATGTCCACGCCGTCCTCGACCCGTGACGATCACTGCCGGACGGCGGCCCCGGGCAGCCCCTGCCCAGTGCGGCGGCCGCGACCGCCGATAGGACAGCTCCGTATCCGGTCCGGCTCCAGTCGATCACGCTGCACTTCCGACTGCTGGACCTGGTGACCCCGCCTACCGCGAGGCCGGCTACGAGGGTGTGAGCGGCAGGTCGTCCGTGTAGGCGTTGACCGGTGGGGAGATCGGTCTGGTGCCGTGGACGTCGAGGGCGGCCTCGGCAGCGTTCGTGCCGAGCGCGCCGTTCGGATGCCAGGTGCCGGTCACCGCCAGCCAGGTGTTGGCGGGCGGGGCTTCGGTCCCGTACATCCGTACCTTCACGGACTGCGAGTCCGCCGCACAGCAGGTGAAGATGATCCGGGTCAGATACCAGCCGTCCCCCTGTTTGACCGGAGTGACGAAGCCGGTCATGAGGATGGTGCGGCCCTTGACGGCCAGTGCGCGGTCCCGGCGGACGCGGGCGGTGAAGTCCGTGAGGGTCATGGGAAGCGGTGAGGTCGCGGGCAGCGGAGCGAACTGCTTCTGCTCCTTGACCGCCTTGTCGTTCGAGCGTGCCGCGGTGTACGCGCCGAGGGCCGGCGGGGCGTAGAAGAGCAGGCTCAGCGCGGGCAGGAACAGCAGCCAGGCGATGCGCGGCGCGCCGGAGTGACCGTGCCCGTCGTCGGCATGTTCATCCCGTCCTCTGTCGAGCACCGCCCCCGCCAGGCCGAGCAGCACCAGCAGGAAGCCGGAGATGATCAGCAGCGGGCGCAGCCCCTCCTTGACGTACCGCAGGTAGAGGTCGGTGAGGACGGCGGAGTGCAGCAGGCCGGCGCCGGTCAGAACCAGGAGGGACACCTGTACGGGGCGTTTCACAGCAGCGCGCCTCCGATCAGTGCGCTGGCGGCGACCGCCACCGCGGTGGTCGCGGTGGAGAAGCGCCAGGCGAACTCACGCCCGAACGTCCCTGCCTGAAGCGCGATCAGCTTCAGGTCGACCATCGGCCCGACCACCATGAAGGCGAGCCGCGCGGTCGGCGGGAACCCGGTCAACGATGCCGCGACGAAGGCGTCGGCCTCCGAGCACACCGCCAGTACCACAGCCAGTCCGGCCAGGAAGAGGACCGACCAGCCGGGCGATCCGGTGAAGGTGTCGAGGACGGAGCGCGGCACGGTGACGTTGAAGGTGGCCGCCGCCATGGCACCGAGGACGAGGAAGCCCCCGGCGTGCAGGAGGTCGTGCTGGAAGCCGAGGCGGAACTCGGTCCACCGGCTGTGACCGTGCCGGTGGCCGGTGTGCCGGACGGTCGGCCGCAGCCATTTCTCCCGGCCCAGGCAGAGCCACAACCAGCCCATCACGGCGGCGGTCGCGAGCGAGGCGAGCAGTCGGGCCGCGACCATCGCGGGACTGCCGGGGAAGGCCACGGCGGTGGCGGTCAGTACCACCGGGTTGATCGCGGGTGCGGAGAGCAGAAAGGCGAAGGCGGCGGCCGGGGTGACACCTCGGCGGATCAGGCTGTTCGCGACCGGCACGGAGGCGCACTCGCAGCCGGGTAGCACGGCGCCTGCCACGCCGGCCACCGGAACCGCGAGCGTGGGTCGCTTCGGCAGCACTCGCGTGAACAGCTCGGCGGGTACGAACGCGTTGATTGCGCCGGACAGAACGGTGCCGAGGAGGAGAAAGGGAAGCGCCTGAACAGTGATGGCGAGGCACACAGTGCGCCAGGCTTGGACGGCGGGATGACTGAGCCACTGGGCGCCCCAAGCTGCCGGGCCCAGGACAGCCGCACTCACGACTGCCAGGCTTGCGGCCACCGTCGGCCATGAGATCCGGCGACGTCGAGGCGCAGGAACGGCTACTGCCGCCGCCTCTCGCCCTCCGACCGCATCAAGCATTTCATCCGCTTTTGGCATTTTTACTCCAAATATCGGATACGCGGCTGAAGATAGGCGAGCGGACCGTCCGGGAGCTCCGCCCACACGCCGTCATGACCAAATAATGGGATTTCGGACGAACCGCCCTCCTTGAGGGCTCCTGCCTCCGTCCGGACGGCACGGCTTCGGAGGCCACCGGCCGAACGGGCTCGGTAGGGCTCTACGTTCGTGGAAAGCCCCTGGCTTTCGACCACTCGGCACGGCTACCGTCAGCGTCCTCACGCTCACTGTTCTTGGGGGGACATCCGTGCACGTACGCAAGCCACAGCCCATGTCGGCAGTCGGTCCTGTGATTGTCGCGGTCCTGATGGCTTCCGGGTGTTCCGCAGGTCCACATGCGACACCGGACTCGGCGGGACCGCGGGCGACCGCATCGGACAAGGCCGTCGTGGCACCTCTGACGCGGGCGCAGTTGCGGGCGCTCACTTTCAAGGACGGCGAGGTCGCAGGGGTGCCCAAGGGCAGCCTTGCAGTGCTGGACCCCCAGCCGAAGGAGGAGCGGCGTTCTTTCCCGCCGGCGTCCGATCCCACCTGCCAGACCATGCGCGACATCCGCGACGGGGAGGGCGCGTCCACCGTCGTCCTGCAGGTCTTCAACTGGAAGGGCGACATCTGGGGCGGCGGCTCGATGCTTGCCGCTTATGAAGACGGGAAGGCCAAGCAGGCCTTTACTCAGCTGAAGCAGGCGCTTGACTCCTGCCGCTCATATGAGGGCACAGGTTGGGTTGGGAAGTTCAAGGCCACCCTGACGATGGAACAGGCACCGGACGTCGGGGACGAAGCCGTGCGGTTCCATGAGACCGTCCCCAGGCGCCCTGGGGGGCCGGGGGACCGCAACGCGCAATTCACCGTGGTGCGGGCTGGGAACACCATCGTGGCGTTCCAAAAGGTGAACGTCGGAGGCAGCGCAACCTTCCCCTCCGATCTGGTCAGCCGGCAGGTAGAACGGTTGCAGAACGCACAACGCCTCTGAAGACAGCACAAGAGAAGCACGGGGCCGGCGGTACGCAGTCCAGAGGCCCCACCTCGCCTACCCGGCGGCAGGCGTCTACGCCAGGACGGCGGGGAGGGCGTCCTCGGTCCAGTCCCCGCCGAACAGGGCGGGGCGACCAGGCGTACGTCGTCCCCGGGAAGCTGGCGGGCGCGCCGTGGCCCTGGCACCTGCTGGGTGCAGATGAGCCGGCCTCTCTCTGGTGGCCCCGGTCCTTCGGCGGACCCCGGTCGTAGCACCTCTGCGACCGCCCGGCCCGGCACCGTACGCCGTCGTCCGTAGCGCACCCGTGATCCGGCTCGGGCGCCGGGTAGTTCTGGGACACTGCTGCCGTGTCGGCGTTGCTTCCCGCTTTGACCGCAGTGTCCGGTGCGGCCCTCGGTGCCGTGACCACCTATATCGCCAACAGGTCCACCATGCGGCTCAACCTGGAGCACGAGTACGACCGCACGCTGCGCGACAAGCGGCTGGCGGCCCACCAGGCGCTCTTCCACCTCACCCGGCAGATCCCGCGGCACTGGCTGCTGATCCCGGTGCCCACGCGATCGGACCTGCTGCCGGTCCGCACCTCCTTCCGCAACTGGTACTTCGCCGAGGAGGCCCACGGGATGTTCCTGTCGCAGGGCTCCAAGCGGGCCTACCTCGCCCTGGAGGACGCCCTCGACAACGTGCTGTTCGTGAGGTCGCCGGACGGCCGCAGCAAGACGGCGGACCGGGCGGATACGCCCCTGACCGCGGACGAGCTGGACGACCTGCAGCGGCTGGCCAGCGAGCTGCGCCACCAGCTCGTCGCGGACATCGGCGGGTCCAATCCGCCGCGCACCCGCTCCACCCGCCCCGACCCCACCTTGCGGGGCAGGCCGGGCTCGTTCTAGACCGCCGGCCGCGCCGCCGGAACGGACCGCAGGAAGGCGACGAGTTCGGCGGCGACGCCCGGTGCCGCGGCGACGACCGCGGGCACGCCGCCGGCCAGCTCGATCTCCTCGGCGACGCCACCGGCCGCCGTGACCAGCGCGATGCCCGCCGCGTAGTCCCAGCGGCCGAGGTCCACGCCCACGTAGGCGTCGAGCGTGCCAGTGGCCACCGCCAGCTGGTCGCAGCAGGCGGAGCCGATCCGGCGGAAGTCGCGGGCGCGCGGCAGGAGGTGCTCCAGCAGCCGTAGCGACACCGGCCGCTTGGCAGGGTCGTGCGGGACGCCCACGGACACCACCGCCTCGGCCAGCGAGCCTGTGGACCGGCAGGCCAGCGGCAGCGTGCCCGTCGGGCCGTGCTCGCCGGTCGCGGCCCAGGCGCCGTCCGCCGGCCGCCAAATGACGGCCGCCAGCGGTACGCCGCAGCGGTACGCCGCGACGCTGACCGCGTAGTCGGGCCGCCCCAGTACGAAGTTGCCCGTGCCGTCCACCGGGTCCAGGATCCACTGCACGCCGCTGGTGCCGGGGTGGCTGCCCGACTCCTCCGCCAGGATCGCGTCGTCCGGGCGGTGCCCGCGTATCTCGGCGATCGCCGCTTCCTCCGCCGCCCGGTCCGCCGTTGTCACCAGGTCGTGCGGCCCCTGCTTGGCGGCGACCTCGACCCGCCCGCTGGCCACCACGTCCCGGACCGCCCGCGCCGCCAGCCCGGCGGCCCGTACGGCCACCGCGGTCAGCGGCCCCTGGCCCTCGCCCTCCTCACGCAGGTCGGGCAGGGTGAGCACACCCGGCACGCCGCCGGCGCGGCGGATCAGGGCGGCGACCTCCTCGTCCTCGCGGACGCCTGCGGCTTCCGCGGGGCGCAGGCCGGAGGCGTCCGGGCAGTGCGTGACCCGCACCACGTAGGCGTAGGCGGGCGCGGCCTCCGCTCCGGTTTGGACCAGGGCGGCGACCCGTCCCCCGATGCCGTACCTCGCCCGCAGGGCGGCCATCAACGCGGCCTCGCGGTCCACCGTGGGCAGGCCCCGCGGCACCGGCACGGTGGCGCCGGATTCGCCTCCACCCGCATCCTCGACCAGCAGGGCGCCGTCGGCGGTGACGAGCAGGAGGCGCGAGCTGGAGTCGCTCGTCATGGTTCCCCTTACCGTACGGGTGGGCCCGGGCCGGGCTGGAGCGGTCGGCCCGGTCATCGTAGGGCCGCTGGCCGCTCTCCGCTGTCGGTTGTGACGGGGTGGCGGTGGGCGGCTTCCGGCTCAGGCCCCGCGCGGATGGCGGGGCCTTCAGGGGGACGTGGAGATCGTCGCGCCCGCCAGGACCATGACGCCTCGCCAGTCCGACCCCCGCCGCGATCGCCCACCGCGTGCGCCCGCGTCCTACCGGCCCGCGGCAGCTGTCTCCGCCGGCCGGGTGTCCGGCTCGGCGTGCTGTTCCTTGAATCCCATGCCGAGCGGGCGGGCGAGTCCCAGGACGTCTTCGTCCACCCGCTGCAGATGGCGCAGTGCCACCTGAGTGAGTCGGTTTCGCTGCTGCTCCGTCTCAGGCGCCGCCCGCCTTCCGGATCCGAGGGCGTTAGGGGCTTGGGAGTCCTTCTCCGCGGTGGCGGTTCCCGCCTCGGCGTCGAGAGGCTCCCGGCAGCCACCCTTGGTCTGCAGGCAGTCGATGAGCGCGCCGATGTTGCGGTCTACGCGTCCTGCCGCCTCGGACAGCCGCCCATCGCTCACGATCCCCCGGCTGCCTGGCGCGGGCTGGGCCATGGCCGCGAGGTTGCGTGCGTGGTAGGCGGCCGTCTCCAGCAGTCCCAGGACGTAGCGGGTGAGCCGCCGGCGACGGCGCAGGGGGTTGATCGGATGGCGCAGCGGCAGTGTGGTGGTCCTCAGATCGGCCAGTGCGCTGTCCAAGGCCCGTGAACGGTGGAGCAGGTCGACGGGGCGACCGCCGCCGAGCTCGGCCACACCCTGGCCGGTCACCTCACGCAGTCGTGACAGCACTTCGCGGATCTGCTCCTCGGTGCGTTCCTGCGTCCGCACCGGCAACACCACCAGGCCCACCACGACCGCACAGGCGGCGCCCAGGGCGGACTCACCCAGCCGTATCACGAGCAGGTCCGGGGTGAAGCTGTGCAACAGCGTGTAAAGCAACCCGATCATGGCGGTGACGAAGAAGGACACCACCGCGTAGGAGATCGCGTAGAAAGTCCCGAACAGGCACAGCATGACCAGCGTGAACGCGACCCAGGGCTGGTTGCCGACCAGGCCGGCCAAGCCGATTCCGGCCAGGACGCCGAGCAGGGTGCCCACCAGGCGCCGGGACCCTTTGACCAGGATTTCTCCGGACGAGGAGGTGTTGACGAACACCACCCAGCAGGTGAAGACGGCCCAGTACCAGCGCTGCGGCGACAGCAGTTCGCCACCCACGATCGCGAGGGCCGAGGCGAGGGAAACCTGCACGGCGATGCGGGTGGTCGTGCGTTCCAGGCCGGCCGGTTCGCCCTCCTCCTCGGACTTCTCCCTCAGGGCGTCCTCGGCGTCGAGGACGGCGTCCTCGGTCTGCAGCTCCTCCCGGCAGCGCACGGTCTCGGGGCTGTCATCCGGACTCTCCTCGCTCTCGTCGGGCGCGGTCAGGGCCAGGCGCAGGCCGAGCAGGGCTCGGCTGACGTCGCCGATCGCCCGGAACACGTCCTGCACGGCGGGGGGCGCGTCGGGCAGCCGTGCGTCGTCGCGGTAGCTCAGGAGCCGGTCCCGCACGATCTTCAGGCCGACACCTTGGTCGCTGCCGGGAGGCCGCCCGGCGACCACTTTCAGCGCGTGCAGATCGGCGATGAGACGGTGGATGACCTGCTCGTCGGCCGTGCGCAGCGGTGCCGAGACGGCCGGTGGCACGCGGCCGGTGCGCTCGGTGATGTCGCTGGCGACGGGATTGACCCCCTGCAGGCCGAGCGCCCCTGTCAGCAGGACCGCCAGGTGTTCGGCGGCGACTTCCGCCTCGGCGATGCGCCGCTGGACATGGGCTGCCGTGCAGTGCTCCCGGATCGTGTCGTCCAAGTGGTCCTGGATCATCAGTGCTGCCTGATGCAGGGCAGCCGTGCGCCGCCGCAGACGGCGCACGGCCCGTTCGGCGCCGGGTGTTCCCGGCTTCTGCCGAGCCAGGTCGATGACTGCCTCGAGGTGCTGCACCAGTCGCGCGCGGAACGCCTCGAGCAGTCGTTGCAGGGTGCCCTGCGGCGACGTCGGGACGAGCCCGAACCTCACCACCGCGCTGCAGACCGCACCGATCACCAGCAGCAGGCACAGCCGAGGCAGCCACTGCGGGGGAGGCCTGACGAACTGGGTGATGAAGAACATCTGGAAGGCGATGACGCCCAACGCTTTGCACCGTTTGCTGAACCGTCGCGCGTAAGCGGCCGCGAAGATCACCAGGACGCAGACCACGTCGCTCGCCAATCGGTGGTGCACCAGGAGGGTTCCGAAAGCCAGCGCGGCCAGACCGGTCGGCAGTCCCAGAGCCAGCGTGATCGCCTGATCCCGCCGGTGCGGATCGGAGACGGCGAACGAGAAGACCTCCGCCGCCGTCGCACCGGTGATCAGGCGCGGGAGAGGGATGTGCAGGGCACGCATCACGGCGACGGACAGCAGCACGCTCAAGACGATGCGCAGCGCGTTCAGCAGCCGGATGAACCCGGGATCGGAGGCGATGACCCGGTCCCAGGCCGACCTCCAGACATCTTCGACCCGCCCGGCCGGCCCCAGAGTGCCTGCGGGTACTCGTTGCTGCGCGCTGTCCTGGTCCGTGGCTGGGCCTCC
Organism: Streptomyces sp. NPDC056580; assembly: GCF_042793175.1. Lineage (NCBI taxonomy): Bacteria > Bacillati > Actinomycetota > Actinomycetes > Kitasatosporales > Streptomycetaceae > Streptomyces > Streptomyces sp. NPDC056580. The sequence goes on from NZ_JBHTVE010000007.1 coordinate 335,072, forward strand.
AGAAGCGTTCCGGCCCCCCGTAACGGCTTTCGTGCGGCCGCCGACCGGCGTGCGGGCGGACCACCCGGCGCGGCCGGGCACCCTCGACCAGACGGGTACCCGCATGCACCGCGATCACCGTGTTCCGCCGGCGGCTGCACCTCCCTCAAGACTGCCAGTCCTCGCCCGGTGTGCCAGCCGACGCGGCGTTGATCTTGCCGGTCGAAGGGTTCGGCGTCAGCCGTCGCCGTCGAGCGGTCACTCCAGGGCGTGCCGGACTTGCCGCGCCACGCCCTGCGCGGTCCACTGGCGTAGGGGGCTACGCCGGGAAGGGGGCGATCTTGCTGCCTCGATGGCCCAAGGGAACGAGCTCCTCCCAGAGCTTCCAGGCGCTGGTGCAGCCCTCGTGCAACGTTCGTCCAGGTAGGACTTGCACTCGTCGAGGACGGAGGTGCTGTTGTACTGCCACTGGCCGTGAAAGTGGTCTTCCGGCTCCGCCGCGTCGGCGAGGCTGATGACGGTGCGGTGGGTCACCTGGAGCAGACGCCCGATGGAACGGCGGCTGACCAGCTGGCGACGGACCACCTGCTGGCGGCATAGCTCCGGCACCAGGTAGGCCTCCAAAGGCCCGTCCTGCCGGTCGGCCCAGCGCCACCAGACATGCCGACCGGCACGCTCCCAGAGCGTCCGGCAGGCGTGCCGGCCATCGTCCTCCCGCAGCGCCATGGATTCACCGAACGACCAACCGACCCGCCGATACCAGGCACGGTGCGGCACTGAAACAGAACTGCGAACACTGAAGACCGAAAGCCGACCATCAACCACTGAAACTACGCAGTGCTCAATGAATCTGCGCAGCTCCGCAGCACTTCAGCGGCCTTCGCTGCAGCGGGTGACGCGCCACCGCCGGTCAAGGGACCGCGCCGGCCGCCGCGACGCCCGCGACGGCCCCGAAGCACTCCTTCACGCCGCCCTTCGCCGGGGTGAAGCAGGCTTGCAACGATGTACGGGGTTCCACCACGCTCATGAGGGTGTGGACGTAGGTGTCCGCTTCGGTGCGGTTGGTGACCCGGGCGCTGTGGCCCGGGCCGTTGGTGCCGCCCGCCCGGACCTCGACCCGGTCGTCCATGGCCGCACCCCACATCCGGGCCCAACTGGTCCCGCATGCGGGGCTGTAGCGGATCTGGATCCAGGCTCCCGTGGCGGTCTCGTGCTCGGCGAGCGTCTGCGGTTCGGCGCCGCAGCGCGTCGTGAGCGGATCCTTGTCCTGACAGGAGCCGTGCCGGCAGAGCGGGCCGGTGGTGGAGGAGGCCGGCGCGGGGGGCGGTTGGGCCTGCTCGCGGTGCGGTGGGAGGAGGTGGAGGAGGACGAGCGCGCCCAGGGCCAAGGCGAGCAGCGAGGCGAGAGCGGTGAGGAGGGTGGTGCGGTGGTGTGGGGACGGGGTGGGGTGGGTGACGGCGGTGTCGGCCGGGGCTGTGCCGCTCGGGGCGGCGGCCGGGACCGGACTCGGGGTCGGGGCTTCCTCCGGCGCGCCGGTGTGCTGTTGGACCGGTGCGACCGGTGGCCTGCCCACCGCAGGCTCCGTGTCGTGGGAAGCGCGGGACGTCCGGTCCGTTCGGGCGATGTCCAGGAGGGCCAACGGGTGGTCCGCGGGTTCGCCCGCGAGACGGCACAGCTCGACGACCGCGCTGCGCGGTGGCAGGCTTCCGCCGTTCAGATAACGCTGCCAGGACGACTTGCTGAAGGTGGTCGCGTCCGCGAGCTGTGCCAGGCTCAGGCCGGTGCCGTCCTTCAACTCCCGCAGCACGGCCGCCAGTCGGGCACCCGGTGGTGAGGGTGTGCTCCGCGTCATCCGCGCAGCGCCTTCCACGAGCGCGGCCCGACCATGCCGTCGGCGACCAGGCCCGCCCGCGCCTGGAACGTCTTGACCGCCCGCAGTGTCAACGGGCCGAACATGCCGTCTATGCCGCCAGGTGAGATGCCCGCCCGGCGCAGCAGGCACTGCGCCTCGGCGACGTCGGCGCCCGTGGCGCCGTAACCGATCTCCAGGTCGCGGCCGTGGTTGATGCCGGCCGACCACCGGCCGTCGACGCGCGTGATGTGACAGGCGTAGGCGGGCGGCGCGGAGACCGCGGCGCTGGAGGGCGCGGCGGCGACGTGCGCGGGAGCGGCGTCGCCGTCGAGGCGCAGCACGAGCAGCAACGCGGCCCCGAGAGCCACGACCAGGGCGGCCAGGCCCGCTGTGAGGGCCAGGTGCGGGAAGCGGGCGGGGCCGGCGGGACGAGACGCCGTGGGCCTGCCCGGTGATTCCCGCTCCTCTCCCCTTGTCTCCTCCGCTTCGTCAACGTCCGCTGGTTCGCCTGCTCCGTCTACCGCGTCCTGCTCCACGGGCCGCGTTTCCGCCGCGGGCCGGGTACGGCGGCTGTCCCAGGAGCCGGCGGCTATCTCCCGCAGCGCGAGCAGGGGGGCCGGGTCGGCGCCCGTGATCCGGGTCAGGGCCTCCACCGCCTCTCGGGGCGGCAGGGACGTACCGCCGAGGTAGCGCTCCCACGACTTGGCGCTGTAGCCGGTCTTGGCCGCGAGGTGCCGCAGGGTCAGCTCGTCTCGGTCCTTCAGCCGGCGTAAGCGGGTCACCAACTGCCTGGCATGAGGGTCCAGTTCGGCGGGCAGCGCCTTGGAGCGCGGCATGTTTCCCCCAGAGCGGTCACGAGCGTGGTCGGCGGCCCCCCTTCCGCTGCTGCGCATTCTGCACGAACCCGCCACATCTGTCACAGCGGGCCCACACGCCGTCCCGTCATGCCGTCCCACTGCAGCATGTTCCTGCAGGTCAGGAGGAGGGTCGTCCCGTTCGGTCGTCATCGGTCCCGCAGCTGTGGCCCTCGGGCCCACGCACCCTGCACCTTTGGTCTCGCCGCCGCTCCCGTCGGGCAGGAGAGACGGGAGCGGCGCGCACACCCCACAACCGAAAGAGGAACGCATGCGACCGAACGCTCTGGGCAGGACCATCGCCGGCCTCGTGGCCGTTGCCGGGCTCGCCGCCGGCAGTGTGGCGACCGCGGGCACCAGCTTCGCGGCGACCGTGCCCACCGCGCAGACGGCGACGGCAGCGCAGGCCACCGCCCTGGCCGCGACGCAGAACTTCGGCCTGACCACGGCCGAGGCCAAGAACGTCCAGGAGTTCCTCGCGGACTACTGGGGCTACACGGGCTCCATCGACGGGCAGTTGGGCACCAACAGCTGGAAGGCCTTCCAGCGCTGCCTCGCGAAGTACTGGGGCTACACCGGTGACATCGACGGGGACCCCGGCCCCAACACCATCAAAGCCCTGCAGCGTCTGCTGAAGGCCGACTACGGCTACACCGGTGACATCGACGGCATCGCCGGCTCGGCCACCCGGGCGGCGTTCAAGCGCTTCGCCGCCTGAGCCAGTCGTCGAGAGTACGACCGCGGCCCGTCCTTGATCCGCAAGGACGGGCCGCGGCGCTCTTCCCCCCTCGCCCGCAACCGAAGGAGAACCTCGCCGCCATGGGAAGACTCGCGCCCCTCGTCCGCGCCGGAGACGGCACCCCACCCCGCCGGGCCACGCGCCGTGCCGCAGCCGGCTGGCGGATCCGCGTCGGGACGACCTTCGCCGCCACCGCGGCCATGGTCTCAGCCGGCCTCGTACTCGGCGCGCATCCCGCGGCCGCGGCTCCGGCGCCGGTCAAGCTGACCTCCGCGTCCTGCCCCGTTGAAATCGTGCAGGGCCAGACGAGCGGCTGCGTCACCGAGTTGCAGAACCTGCTCAACGCGCACGGCGCCGGTCTGACGGTGGACGGGCAGTTCGGAGCGGCCACGCTGTACGCCGTCCGTGAGTACCAGGCCGCCACCGCCATCGCCGTGGACGGCCGGGTGGGTCCCGCGACGAAGAGCAAGCTGTACGCGACCGGCGGCTCGGCGCCCGCCCCCGTCAACCTGAACTCCTCCTCCTGCCCGGCGAACATCGTCCAGGGCGCCAAGGGGGGTTGCGTCACCGAGCTCCAGCGGCTGCTCCTCCACCACGGCTACACGGTCGACGTGGACGGTGACTTCGGCGCCGGCACGGCGAGCGCCGTCCGCGCCTTCCAGTCCGCCCACGGGCTCACGGCCGACGGCCAGGTCGGCACGAACACCAAGCGGGCGCTGTACGACACCGACGAGTCGCCGTCCACGGGCCTGGACCTGCGGTCGGCGTCCTGCCCGCAGAACATCGTGGAAGGGCAGAGCGGCGGGTGTGTCGCCACGCTGCAGTCCCTGCTGAACGGCAAGGGCCAGAGCGTCGACGTCGACGGCAGCTTCGGCCCGCAGACCCTGACGGCCGTGAAGGCGTTCCAGTCCGCGAGCGGCCTGTCCGCCGACGGTCAGGTCGGACCGAACACCAAGGCCGCCCTGTACGCGAACATCGGCGGGGGCGGCGGCAACGGCGCCCCGGCGCCGGTAAACCTCACCTCCGCCTCCTGCCCGAACGAGATCGTGCAGGGCCAGCGCAGCGGTTGTGTCACGGAGTTGCAGAGCCTGCTCAACCACCACGGTGCCGATCTCGCCGTCGACGGTGACTTCGGTCCGCTCACCGACAGCGCCGTCCGGGACTTCCAGGCCGAGAAGGGCCTCGCGGTCGACGGCCACGTGGGACCGAACACGAAGGCCGCCCTGTACGGCGCGGTCACCCCGCCGTCGTCGCCTGCCCCGGGCGGCGGCTACGCCAAGATCCTCGACGTGGCCGAGGCCGAGGTCGGCACGGCCGAGGGCAGCGCCCGCGCGAACAGCTACGGGGCGTCCGTGGGCCTGTCGCTGTCCACGAGCAACTACGCCTGGTGCGCGACGTTCGTGAGCTGGGTGGCCAAGCAGACGGGCGCCAGCTCCTACCGGAACTCCTACGTCTCGGGCTGGGTCAAGCAGGCCCGGGCCGGCAACTACCACCTGTCGGTGACCACCAACCCCCAGCCCGGTGACATCGTGGCCTTCGACTGGGACGGCGGGAGCGACTTCACCGGCGGCAACGAGCACGTAGGCATCGTCCGCACGGTCTCCGGCGGCCCGTCCTTCACCACCGTCGAGGGCAACACCAGCAACCCCAACGGCGGCGGCGACGGCGTCTACGTCAAGACCCGTTCCACGAACAGTGGTTACGACGTGGTCTTCATCCGGGTCCGCTGAACGACCCCGTCACGGGTCAGGCCAGGAGTGCGGCGACGGCGTCCGGGCGCACAGCGGCGGCGGCCTGCTGTGGGACTTCGGCAAGACCCTTCGAGCAGGGCGGTGGCCAACTGCTACGCACCTGCTGCCCGGCCGCCACCCGGGCAGCACTGCGAAGAGGAGAAACAGTCCGGCGCAACGAACCTCAGCCGGGCATCGAGCGTCTACAGGTGCGTGGGTGCGCACTGACCTCGCGCACCGAGTCGTATTCGAGGGGAACCGAACACGTCATGAAGACCAAAATGATTACCGTGGCCCTTGCGGCGATCGTCGCCGGCGGCACCGCCGTCGCCGCCGTCCCGGCCTCGGCCGCCACCGTCAAGGCCGCGCCGACGCGTTGCCACACCACCGACCTGAAGGCCGGTTTCGCCACCGGGGACGACGCAAAGCCGGAGATGGGGCGGACCGGGAAGCAGACGCAGGCGTTCATCTGGTTCACCAACAAGAGCAACCGGACCTGCACCCTGTCCGGCTTCGCCGGTGTCGACATGGTCGGCGCCCAGAGGACCGACGGCACCTGGTCCCTGGTGCGCTCCTCCAAGAGGCCCACGAAGATCACCCTGGGGCGGGGGGACACGACGGACTTCAGCATCAGCCTGCTCCCCGTTGCCAGGTCCACGCCGCAGAAGGAGAAGTTCGTCCCCGCGACGTTCCTGGTCACCCCGCCGAACGAGACGAGGCACTTCACCCTGAAGTGGCCGTTCGGCGGCCAGATCCTGAAGCAGGACGGCGCCACCCACCCGGGCACCTACCTCAACCCGGTCGGACAGTAGTCCCCCGCACCGGATCCGCGCGGCCTCGGCGTAGCGCAAGTACCGCTGTTCGGCGAGGACCCTGGCTCGCCATGAGCCCTACGCCGTGGTCGAACCCGTGGTCGGGTCGACCACGCCGTGGGCTCTTGGTGCGGTCGAGGTAGCAGCGCAGCCATACGCCTGGTTCGCCAGGAGGCCTGGAGCTCACCGATCCGCATGCCGCTCCCTCTCGCCCACCTGCCCCGGCCGCGGGCTTGACCCTGACGTCGATGCGAAAGTCTGGCGTGGCGGTCATGAGGGCGACTGAACCGAGCAGGCAGCGAACCCACCGGTCAGGTCCGGAACACCGCGCTGGTCACCGGGGCCGGCGCAGCGCTGAGGCGGAGATGCCGTCCAGGTGCCGTCGATGGGGGCCCTCCGCCGGGCGCGGACCGGATCGGCCGGTGTCAGCGGCGCGATTCGGTCCGCGACAAGGCGGGCGTCAGAGCCGTGTCAGGGTCAGCCGGATCCCGGTGGGCGCGGTGTCCTGGATGTAGGAGGCGAAGTCGGCGACGTCGTCGAAGGCGAAGCCGTAGGCCTTGCCGTCCTGCGTCGCCGCGTGGATGGCTTTCGCGTAGTGGTTGGTGAGGTCGGTCCGGTAGAAGGCCGAGGCGTCGGTGACGGGCTGGTCGGGGTTGCTGAGGAGGGTGGAGCGGTTGAAGCCGGCGCCCAGGACGGCGGCGACAGGACCGGTGGTGCCGTCGTTCGGCGCGGCGAGGTTGCCGTCGCAGAAGAGCACGTCACGGGTGGACGGCTTGCCGAAGGCGACCGGGGCCGGACCGTCGAACGTGAACCTGTCGGCGCGCACCCGGCCCGTGAAGGTGCCCGCGTTGGTGGTGACCTTGAGGTCCTTGCCGGTGTAGGTGCTCCACACCTGGTCGATGTACGGGGCGAAGTAGTCCTTGGCGAACAGGCCCGCGTCCAGGCCGTGTCCGGGAGCGATGACGCGCAGGTCGTCGACGACGAGCGGGGCGAACTCCGCGACCTGCTTGACCGCGCTGAACACCGAAGCCCGTCCGCCGTCGCGCAGGGTGCCCGTGGTCTGGTCCTTGGCTCCGGTCAGCCGGATGCTCATCGGCACGCTGAACATGTCGACCATGGTCGTGTTGCAGAACATGCCCGCGGCGTTGTGGGTGAACTCGGCGCAGTCGTGCAGTACGCGGTAGTTGGGGTCGGAGGTCACCCAGCCGGCGGGGTACTGCAGTGCCGGGTTTCCGTTGCCGTCCTTGACGACCTTGAACTTCAGCTTCTGCCCGAGCGACACGTATATGCGGCCGGACATATAGGGGAGCTTGAGGGTGGCCTCTCCGCTCGCGGGCAGGGCGAGGGCGTAGTCGGTGAAGCCGTCCGCGCCGTTGTCGGACAGGGCTATCGGGGCCAGGGTGCCGTCAGGGGTGACCCGTACCTGCTTCCCGTCCTGGGTGCCGACGATGTAGACGTGCACCGAGGCGTTGTCGAACGAGCCGCTGTCGTTGACGATCGTCAGCGGCAGCGCGCCCGCCACGGCGGCCTTCGTGCCGTTGTCCGCCGGACCGGCGAGGGCGTAGGGGCCGAGGGCCGCGACGGCGGGGGCGGCCACCGCCGCTCCGCCCAGGGCGAAGAACAGCTTGCGGCGGGTGAGACTGCGCTGGTGACGTGCTGCCATGTGCCGTGCCTTTCGTTGGTACATGTGCCTCTACGAGGCGAGTGTGGGGGTGGGTAGGGGTTGGTGGGGTGGGTCGTCCGCCCTGCGCGTCAGCCCACGGTCCACTTCTGGTCGGCGGTGCCGCGGCAGGTCCAGATCTGCAGCCGAGTGCCGTCGGCGGCCGAACCGCCCGTGGTGTCCAGGCACTTGTCCGCCCCGACGTTGGTCAGGTCGTGGGCGGCGGTGTAGGTCCACTGCTGGGCCTTGCTGCCGTTGCAGGTGTAGAGCTGGACGGGGGTGCCGTCCCCGGTGGCACCGCCGCGCACGTCGAGGCACTTGCCCAGCGCGCGGACGGTGCCGTCACTGCCCAGCGTCCACTTCTGGGCGTCGGCACCGGTGCAGTCGTGCAGTTGGATCGGCGTCGCGTCCGCGGTGGAGGCGCCGGCGACGTCGACGCACATACCGCCGATGCCCTTGATGGCACCGCTCTTGCCCGTCGACGGGGTCGAGCCGCCCGTGTCGGAGGTCGAGACGCGGACGTAGTCGATGGTCATCGTCTGCGGGAAGGAGGTGGCCGAGTCGGGGCTGCCGGGCCAGTCGCCGCCGACGGCGAGGTTCAGGATGAGGAAGAACGGGTGGTCGTAGACCCACTTCTTGCCGCCGAGGTCGGCCGGCGTGCGGGTCTCGTAGACGTGGCCGTCCACCGACCAGGTGATCGCCGTCGGGCTCCAGTCGACGGCGAAGACGTGGAAGTCGTCGGCGAACGCCTTGCCGTCGGGCAGGGTGTAGGCGGCGCCGAGGCCGCCGGAGCCGGAATAGCCGGGGCCGTGGATGGTGCCGTGGACCACGCCGGGCTCGTATCCGACGTTCTCCATGATGTCGATCTCGCCGCTGTTGGGCCAGCCCGCGCTCCCGAGGTCGTTGCCGAGCATCCAGAAGGCCGGCCAGACACCCTGGCCGCGCGGGATCTTGATGCGGGACTCGAAGTGGCCGTACGCCTGGCTGAAGGTGCGGGCCGTGTTGAGCCGGGCCGACGAGTACTGGCACGTGCCGTTCCAGCACTGCAGTCCGGAGTCGGTGTTCTTGCGCGCCGTGATCACCAGGTGGCCTTCGCCGTCCAGGGCGGCGTTCCGGTTGCCCGGTGTGTAGTACTGCAGCTCGTGGTTGCCGTTGCCCGAACCACCGGTCTCGAGCGTCCACTTGGCGGGGTCGGGGGCGCTTCCGGCGCTGCCGTCGAAGTCCTCGGACCAGGTCACCGCGGTGGGTGCGGCGCTGGCCCGGTTCGCGCCGGAACCGGTCGTTGTGATGAGGACGGCGGTGACGAGAGCGGCGGCGACCAGTGAGACCAGTCCGCCGAGCGTCCACCGCCGAGCGCGATGAGCTGCCATGGCTGGGATGACACCTTGTCTTGTGGGGGATCCAGGTGGTTCTGCCCGTACGGCGGGCCGCGGACGAGGAGGAAGAGCGTTCGGCCAGAGAGCGCTCTCTCGATTGCGGTGGGCCGCGGGTGGACCCCGATGGTACGCACGACGGTCACCTCGGCCAACTTGTCCCCAGCGCGCTCAACACCGTTTGAACTGCGGTTACTTGAAAAGTGATTCGAGAGTCAAGGCCGCTTAAGGAGTGTTTAAGCCTCCCTTAAAGGAAGCGGCTCCGTGCTGGACGCCCATCGGAATGGCCAATTCCGGCGATGTGGCCGCATTCGCGCACAAGGGCCGCACTCGAACCCGCGTATGACATCGCCATTCGGATTCGGACAGAAGACACCGCACTCCGCGTGACCTCGGCGGGCTCGCCCCGTCCGAGAGCCGTGACGGGCTGATGGACGGTGGTCATCGGTGGATCGGCGGTCCGGGCGACGGCCAGGTCGTCGAAGCCCACGACAGCGCCGTCGGGGGGACCGGTCGGCCGGCCTCCCGCAAGGTGCGCAGCGCTCCCGCTCCCATGTTGTCGTTGGCGGCGAACACCCCGTCAAGGTCCGGCGGTCCGCCAGGAGTGCGGCCACGGCGGCCGCTCCGCTCGGCTCGGTGAAGGCCCCCTCCCGCAGCAGGAACAGATCGAGGCCGACCGCGAGCATGGGGCCCCGGTACCCGCGCCCTGACCCGCCAGCCGGGCTGCATGCCCTCGCCAGACCGGCACTTGAGCACACCGGTCACATGCAGAACCACTCGGGCCCGGTAAGCGTCCGCCCACGCCACCACGACCCGTCACATCCCGTACCGGCGCGATCGAGTCTTCCTCACCAACGCTGTCAGCAATATTGGTCTATACCTTGACCGGTGCGCATCAAGCCGTCGAGTATGGCTCCCACACCCCCCGCTCAAGGCGCCCGGACGGCATGGCCGGCCCCCTGCAGGATTGCCTCGCCCCGGTGCAGCCTGGCTCGAAGGAGTTACTCAATGTCGAAGCGCCGCCTGTCCGCGCTCATGACCGCGATCGTGATCGGAGCCGCCGCTCCGGCGCTGCTGCCGGCCACCGGCGCCTCCGCCGCGTCCTGCTCCAGCTACCCCAACTGGACGGCCGGCAAGGCCTACGTCACCGGCGACATCGTCCGCTACACCGACGGCAAGACGTACATCGCCGAACACGACAACCCGGGTTACGACCCCACCATCAGCACCTGGTTCTGGGACCCGTACGCCTGCGACGGCGGCGGCCCGACCGATCCCTCCGGCAGCTTCGTCGTGAGCGAGGCGCAGTTCAACCAGATGTTCCCCAACCGGAACTCCTTCTACACTTACAGCGGTCTCAAGGCCGCGCTCAGCGCCTACCCGGGCTTCGCGAACACCGGCAGCGACACCGTCAAGAAGCAGGAGGCCGCGGCCTTCCTCGCCAACGTCAGTCACGAGACCGGCGGCCTGGTCTACGTGGTGGAGCAGAACACCGCCAACTACCCGCACTACTGCGACTGGAGCCAGCCGTACGGCTGTCCGGCCGGCCAGTCCGCCTATTACGGCCGTGGGCCCATCCAGCTCAGCTGGAACTTCAACTACAAGGCCGCGGGCGACGCGCTCGGCATCGACCTGCTCCACAACCCGAACCTGGTGCAGACTGACGCCTCGGTCGCCTGGAAGACGGGGCTCTGGTACTGGAACACCCAGACCGGACCGGGCTCGATGACTCCGCACAACGCCATGGTCAACGGTGCCGGATTCGGCCAGACCATCCGCAGCATCAACGGCTCCCTGGAGTGCGACGGCAAGAACCCCGCGCAGGTGCAGAGCCGCGTGGACGCCTACCAGCGGTTCGTGCAGATCCTGGGCACCTCCGCGGGCTCCAACCTCTACTGCTGACGCGCGGCCCATGCCTCGGGCGGGCCCAGTGGCCCGCCCGAGGCACGGAGCGGCGGGCGTGCCGCCGGCAGCGGTGCCCGGCGGCCTACTGCTCCTCGACCTCCCGCTCATGAAGCGGGCTGTCGACGGGCGGTCAGGTAAGCGAAAAGTGCCTCTGCCCAGCAGGAATGAGGATTGTCGAGGTCCTTGTTCCTGGCACCGCCGGAGGCACTTCCCAGGTGAAGAAGCGTATCGGGTCCTATCCACGCGTCCGCGTCGAGGACGGTGGCCGTGGGGTGGTGTCCCAGGCCGGGGCCGTGCTGCTGGTCGAGACGGTCCGCAAGACCGGCCTGGACCAGGCGATATCGGCGGCGCTCGCGCCGTGGCGAGGAGAGCGGTATGTTCTCGGCCAGAAGCTGGGCCCTCGTGCGGATCAGGCGCCGTCGTCGAGCATCGCCGCTGTCAGGACGTTGCCGGCGACACCCCAGCCTCCGTCGGTGACTTCGTCGACCAGGACGACGGTGGTGGGGCGGGCTCGTTCACCGTAGATCTCCGCGTAGAGGTCGGTGGTGCGCTCGATGATCTTCTTCTTGTCCTCGGCGGTGACGGTGCCGGCAGGAACCTTGAAGTGCGCGAACGGCATGGGTATGTCTCCTTGGTGTTCTTGATCGGTGCGGGGCAGTGGCTCAGAGGGCGGCGTGCGAGGTGAGCAGTTCACCGATGCCGATGCGGCGGAAGAACTCGGCGCGGATCCGGTCGTACACGGCCGACACCACCTCGCTGCCGTCCCGGCTGGGGTCGACGTGGGTGCGGAACGGCCGCTCGCCGTGGGGCAGGCCGATGACGCGGGCGATCTCGCCGGCCACCTCGTCCGCTTCGCGCCCGGCCGGGAAGACGGCGCTCAGCGCCTCGGTCATCGAGTCCTTGAGCTGTCCGTAGGCCGCGTCGTAGGCGGCGGCGGACGTGCTGTCGGCCGGGGCGCCGGCGTGAGCGAAGTGGTTCGTGCCGCTCGGGTAGGCGCCCGGGATGACGAGGGTGGTCTCGATGCCGAACTTCATCACCTCGGCGGCGTAGCTCTCGGCGAGGGCGTCCATGGCGGCCTTGGCGGCGAAGTAGGGCCCGTGGAACGGTGGGTGTCCGCCACGGGTCGAGGAGGACCCGACCCACACGAGCAGCCCCCGTCCCCGCTCACGCATGGCCGGCAGCACGGCGCGGTTCACCCGTTGCGTGGAGAGCACGTTGACGTCGTAGACCTCGGCGAGCTGGTCCACGGTGAACGCCTCGGCCGGTCCGAGGACCATGTGGCCGGCGTTGTGCACCACGGCGTCGACGCGTCCCTGCTCCGTCAGCACCCGGTCGACGGCGGCGTCGACGGACTGCTGGTCCTGGACGTCCATGTCGACGGCGGTGACCCGCACACCGCGTTCCTCGCTCAGCTCGGCGAGGGCCACGGCGGCCGGGGCGTTGCGGCCGGTGGTGGCGCGCATGCCGGCGTAGACGGTGTGACCGGCCTCGGCCAGGGCCCGTGCCGTGAGGTTGCCGAAGCCGCTGGAGGCGCCGGTGACGACCACGACGCTCGCTTGCGCGGTCACACCAGGCCTCCGTTGGCGCGCAGGACCTGCCCGTTCACCCAGTGTCCCTGCGGGCCGGCCAGGAAGGTGACGACCCGGGCGATGTCCTCGGGCGTGCCCAGCCGTTGCAGCGGCGGCGTCTTGGCGAGCCGGTCGACCTCGTCGTCCGTCTTGTCCCTGAGGAAGAGGTCCGTGGCGGTGGGCCCGGGAGCGACGGTGTTCACGGTGATGTCCCGGCCACGCAACTCGCGGGCGAGGATCAGCGTCATGACCTCGACGGCGCCCTTGCTGGCCGCGTACGCGCCGTAACCGGGGAACTGTGTACCGACGACGGAGGTGGAGAAGCCCACGAAGGAGCCGCCGTCCCGCAGTCGCCGTGCGGCCTGCTGGGCGACGACGAAGGTGCCTCGGATGTTGGTGCGGTACACGGCGTCGAGCACGGTCAGGTCGAGGTCGGCGATCGGTGACAGGGAGAGCCGGCCGGCGGAGCTGACGACGACGTCCACGCCGCCGAACTCCTGCTCCGCCCGGTCGAAGAGCGTGGCCATCGCCTTCTCGTCCGCCACGTCACCCTGCACGGCGATCGCCCGCCCGCCGTCGGCTGTGACGGCCGCGACCGTCTCCTCGGCGGCGGCCGCGTCCTGCGCGTAGTTCACCACGACGGCCAGGCCGTCCCGGGCGAGTTCCCGGGAGACCGCCCGGCCGATACCGCGTGACCCGCCGGTGACGACGGCGACCCGTGTGGCCCTGGCTCGAGGGGAAGTTGTGTTCACGCCTCTATGGTGAGCGGCGTCGATCAGCGCAACCAGGGGATGTCATCCCCTGTGTCCGCGACCCCACCGGGCGCAGAATGGAGGACATGGGTTCCGCCAAGTACACCGAACTGGGTGCCTTCCTGCGCTCGCGGCGCGAGCGCATCCGGCCGGCCGACGTCGGACTGCCCACCGGGCCCAGGCGCCGGGTGCCCGGGCTGCGGCGTGACGAGGTCGCCCAGCTCGCCGGAGCATCGGTGGACTACTACAACGAGCTCGAACGCGGAGCCGGCTCCCAGCCCTCCGAGCAGATGGTCGCGGCGCTGGCGAGGGCGCTGCGCCTGACCGCCGACGAGCGTGACCACCTCTACCACCTGGCCGACCGTACGGTGCCCGCGCACGGCGGGGCCGCCTCGCACGTCCACCCCGGCATGCTCGACCTGCTGCAGCGCATGCCGTCGACACCCGCCCAGGTCATCACCGATCTGCACGTCCCCCTCGTGCAGAATCCGCTCGCGGTGGCCCTGCTCGGGGATCAGTCCGGTCTCCGCGGGACTCGGGCGAGCTTCGTCTACCGGTGGTTCACCGAAGCGGAAGCCCGGGAGCTGTACCCCGAGGCCGATCACGAGCACCAGTCCCGCGCCTTCGTCGCCGACCTGCGGGCGGCCGCCGCCCGGCGGGAGGCGAAGGACACCGAGGCGAGTTCGATGATCGCTTCACTGCTCGACCTCTCCCCCGAGTTCGCGGCCCTGTGGGCGCGGCACGACGTGGCGTTCCGGCGCAGTGATCGCAAACGCCTCATCCACCCCACCATCGGGCTGATCGAGGTCAACTGCCTCAACCTGTTCAGCGAGGACGGCCGGCAGCGGCTGCTCTGGTTCACCCCCGCGATCGGCACCGACAGCGCCGGCCTGCTCGACCTGCTCACGGTCGTCGGCAACCAGGACATCTCCGCGCAGGCCGGCTGAGGGGCGGCCGGCCGTTTTCGGGGTGCCGACGGTAGGTCGGTCCGAAATGTTCCGGACCGCCTCGTCCAGGGCGTCGCAGCGGTGGTCGCGATGGTCTGTTCCTCAGTGGTCCGTGAGCCGGGACGGCCGGCACCGCTGCGGGCATCAGTCGCTGTCGAGGCCGTCGATCAGACGGTTGAGGAACCGGCTGAAGGTGGCGTCGGGAGCGAGGGGACGTCCGGGGGCGCCAAGAGCTTCAGCGAGTTCCGGATGGCGGCCTTCGGCGGCGACAGCGGCGAGGTAGCGGCCCTCGGCCGCGGCCCGCTCCGGTGACCGCGAGACGCCGGCCTGCGCGATCTCATGGGCGACGTGCCCGGCCACGAATGCGGTGATCTGGGCGAAGACTTCCAGCTTCGCCACACCGTCCAGTCCGGTGGGCCGCAGGACGGCGAGCACGTGTTCCAGAAAGGCCAGCTTGTTGGGCCCCGGAACGCGACGGGTGAACAAGGCGGCGGGCAGCCAGGGGTGGCGCAGCATGTGGGCGCGCTGCAGGCCTACGCCAATGGCCTCGGCGCCGTGGCCTAGGACGGCAGATGGGCCTCCCCCATCGGTGGGGAGGCCCATCATGGGGCGTCGGCTCACCGGCCGGCGTCACTTACCGCCACTCGCAAAGGGGGCAGTGGCGGTCCGCGGTGGTGTCGCCAGGAGACCCCGTCGACGAACCGACCGCGGTCGTTGCACAGCGTCGCCGTGCCGGACAGGGTAGGAATGTGTGCGCAGGGCCGCTCAGGAGGTTGCCACCCAGATGAGGTCACACACCCTGATCTGTAGTTCGTTCGGGTAGACGCTGTAATTGAAGAACACTGGATCATCGGCTACAGCAAGGCTGTACCAGGTGACGCCTCGAATGGTCATAGGCAGACCAGGCGGTGGATTACCGGCCTCAACGGCACTGCCGACTTCCAATGCGAGGGCTCGCAGGAAACGCACGATTTTGTCATGCAGGTCCACAGAACCCTCGTTACGCATCTGACTCAGCACCTTGGACGCCGTGACCTGAGTGACCGCAGTCCATCCTTGAGACAAGGTCATCACGCTTCCGTCTCGGGTTCCAACTCGACAAGACCCACACCGGCAACCGTGTCATCGAGTCGACGATCACGACCGGGAAGCATTTCAAACATCGCCTCGAGCCACCATGTCATGAGTACAGAGTCCAACTCGGCCCCCTGCCGAGCATGGTAGACAGCGGTATGAAACTCAGCGCGCCGATCTGAGCCGAGAGCCTGCGCAATGGCAGCGATGGTGCGCGGAATGGCTGGTAGCCGAGCATCGCCGTGCTGACCCAGCACCTCTTCACTAGTGTTCACTCGTGCCCCTCGCGTCACGTACAGCCCCTGGACGTGTCTGCGACCCTACGTCCAATCGCTGTAGCGTGGCTTAGTTCAGTGGTTCTTCTGCGCAGCAGAGGCCATGTGCTGCACACTGAGCCCTTTCAACCTCCTATGCCACCGCGCAGTTGGTCTGACAGACAGACGAAGCCCCCAACAGTGCCTAACAGAATGGGCGCTTGGTGCCTGCGGTTACAGGTTTCCCGTCTCGCCGGCGGCGATGAACCGTGTCAGGGAGTGCTCCAGCAGCTCCAGGAACTGCCGTAGGTCATCGGCCACCTTGTCGAGCTCCGGCGCGTCCAGCGACGCCGTCCCTGTCCGGTAGACCGCCCCGTCAGGACCCGCGACGTAGGCCAGGCCGCCGCCGTTCGAGCCGATGACCAGGCCATGGACCTTTCGGTCTGTGCCCATGTCGACGATGCCGTCCTCCTGGAGCCGCTGCAGGACGTCACTGGCTGGCGCGAGGAAGTAGCCGTTGCCGACGTCCGCCCAAGTGACCTCGCCGATGCTGTCGTAGAAGATGACAAGGTCAGCTGGTACAAGGGTGGCTTGGGCAAGCCCGCGAGCCGCCGCTTGATCATCGTGGTCAGCCGGCCGGACCTCGTTGGCCCAGGGCGGAAGCCGTGCCGATCCTCGAACTCGCCTGTCATGGCCGTGAGAGTCCTGGAGACTCTGTCCGTCCACGAGGCCAGCCAGGCGGGCACCCACGCCCTCCCCAAAACCGTCCAGTGCGCAGCCGTCCGCGCCTGGACCCGCCTCGCCCTGCCGCTCCCCCGGGACGAACGCGCGTCCGTGACCGCGTACATGTGGTCGGGTGACACGTCGTCGGTCGAGTGAATGGCGGGGCCCCGGGCGGGGGCGCGCGAGGGTGGGGCGGTCGCGAGCGGAGCGGATGCGGGAGGCCTCGGGAGATGGGTGCGGTGGAGGGTGGAGGAGGCGGGTGGAGGGTGGACTCGCGGTGCATCAACTGCGATGCCGCCCGGCAGCTCGCGCCCGGGCTGATCGAGGAGGCCGGCGGGCGGTCGGTCGTGGTGCGGCAGCCGCGGACGGACGAGGAGGCCGGGCTGCTGCAGCGGGCCGCGCACGCCTGTCCCACCCGGTCCGTACGGCCGCCGTCGGGGCGGCTCGAGGCGGAGCACGACCCGTTCCCGCTGGCCCTGGACGAGCGGGTGTACCTGTGCGGGCACCATGCGCGGCGGACCGCCGGCGCCGCCTCGTATCTGCTGCGCCGTGGGGACGGCAGCTCCGTCATGGTGGACACACCGCGCTGGGGCGAGGACCTCGCCGCGCGCCACGAGGCACTCGGGCCGGTCACGGACGTGCTGCTGACGCATCGTGACCACGCGGCTCACGGACGGCAGTGGGCGGACCGGCTCGGGGCCCGGCTGTGGATCCACGAGGGCGATCGGGAGGCCGCTCCGGACGCGGACCGGGTGGTCCGCGGAATCGAGGCGGTGACCGTCGTGGAGGGCGTGACCGCGCTGCCGTTCCCGGGGCACACGCGGGGCAGCATGCTGTATCTCGCCGACGACCGGTACTGCTTCAGCGGCGACAGCTTCTACTGGTCGCGCACCACGGGCGACCTGGAGGTGGCCGAGAGTGTCACCTGGTACTCGATCGAGGTGCTGGCCGAGTCGCTGGCCCGGGCCGTCGGCCGGCTGCGTTTCGAGTGGCTGCTGCCCGGTCACGGGGGGGTACCGCCGGCTCGACGCCGACGCCATGACCGTACGGCTGCGCGGGCTGGCCGAGCGCACGGGGCGGCTCGCGCCGCGTCCGGTGGACTTCACGGCCGTGCGGTGGTGAGCGGGTCCGGCCGGCGTCCACCGCCGGTCCAGTCGTCGTGTAGGGCGCTGCGCGAGCCTGGCGGGGATCCGGCCGGGGATATCTCCCGGCGCCCGCGGACGACGAGGTGACCGATGGCAGAAGCCCAGCTGTTCCCCTGGCCCTCCGCGCAGGAGGCCGTCCCTGACGACAGGCGTGCGGTGGTTGTCGAACCGCCGCCGCTGCTGAGCCACGCGGGCCTGGTCGGGCGGATACTCAACCTCGCCCTGGCCGGCGGGCGCGACGGGCGGCCCACCGCCACGGACCCGCCGGCACACCGGCCGTAGGCGCCGTAGCGGCAATAGCGGCAGAAGCTTCAGTAGCGACAGTAGCCGCCGAAGGCCGCACCCGGGCGCGAGGGCCGCGTACCCCTGCGTCGTCCTGATGCGGCCGTTCGCGTGTTCGCCGCGCCCGGTCTGGGTGCTCAGTCCGTGTCGTCCGTCAGGGCCCGCGCCAGGGAGCGGTAGAAGGCCAGGACGCCGGGCTCCTTCGGGCTGAGGTGGCCGCGTTCCGCGTAGCGTGAGGACACCGCGCGCTGGACGGCTTCCAGGCCCTGCCGGTCCTCCTCGTTCACGCGGACGGTGAACTCCTCCAGCGGCGGGCGGAGGGTCTCGGGGCCGACCTGGTCCACGAGGGCGCGGGGCATCAGCGCGCCGCCGCGGACGAGGGTGCGGTCCGCGGCGACCGGGATGAAGCTCAGCCAGGCGATCGTCTCGCCGAAGGTGGCGACACTCGCGCACGGGAAGGCCCGGAAGCTGTAGAGGACCTTGCGTTCCTCGGACGTCAGGGGCAGCACGCCCGGGTCCATCGGCTGGCCCGCCGGCGTCAGGAGGCGGGTGACGAGGGGGCCGTCGACGTGGACGTCCATGTCGATGCCGCCCGTCATCAGGGGCCGGACCGTCTCGGGGTGGAAGCCGATGGCGTGGTAGTTCTCGTGCGTGTTCTCGACCGCCACCTTCCAGTTGCAGTGCCAGTCCTCCGTCCAGGCGTACACCTGGGTCATGTCGTCGAGGCGGTAGTTGGTCATCTCCTCCTCGACTACGGACAGATGCGGGGCGAGCGGCTCCGCGTCGGCGTCCAGGTTGACGAACACGAAGCCGTGCCACACCTCGACGGTGAAGCCGGGCAGGCGGCAGGCGGCCGGGTCGAAGGCCGTGTTGCCGCGCATGTGGGTGGCGGCGATCAGCCGCCCGTCGAGGTCGTAGCGCCAAAGGTGGTAAGGGCAGGTCAGGTCCCTGGTGTGGCCCTCACCCGGCTCCACCAGGGGCATCAGGCGGTGCCGGCACACCGGGGACACCGCGTGCGGCAGGCCGTCGTGTCCCCGTGTGAGCAGCACCGGTTCGCCGGCGATGTCCAGGGCCAGGTAGTCGCCCGGGGTGGCCAGCTGGTCGGTGTGGGCGACCAGGATCCAGCCGCGGCGGAAGATCCTCTCGCGCTCCAGCGCGTACAGCTCGGCGGAGGCGAAGGCGCCGGGCGGCAGGCTCAGCTGGGGCGGGGTCGGGGAGAGGTACTCCCGCAGGACGGCGAGTACGGCGTCGACGTCGGCCGTGGGGCCGGTGAGGGTCGTCATCGCGACGCCCCCAGCTCCCGGCCCTCCTCCGGGGTGATGGCGCCGAGCGCCTTCCACGCCTCGTCGTCCATCCAGGCCGGGATGCTGCTCTCGCCGTTGACGCCCTTCTCGACGAAGGCGATGTTGTGGTACGTGTGCACGCCGATCACCTGTTCCTGGGTGGCCGTGCGGGGTGTGTCGGGCTTGGGGTCGTACTCCGCGTGGTGCAGATCGTCCAGGAGCCGCTTGAGCAGGCCGACCGAGGTGTCGGGCGCGGTCTCGGCGCCGGCGGTGCCGCCGAACCGCGGCCAGTACGCGGTCTGGAGGTCCTCGATGACGTACAGGCCGCCGGGGCGTACGTACGGGAAGAGCGCGTCGAAGGAGATCCGCACGTGCTCGTTCTCGTGGCTTCCGTCGTCGATGACGATGTCGAACGGGCCGTACCGCTCGGCGAGTTCGCGCAGCCCGGCGGCGTCGCCCTGGTCGCCGGTGAGGGCGGTGAGCCGGGGCTGGTTCAGCGCGGACTTGTCGAACAGGTCGAGGCCGAAGACGAGCCCGCGGTGGAAGTACCGCTTCCACATTTTCAGCGACGGCCCGCCCAGGTCGCCCGCGTAGCCGCCGATGCCGATCTCCAGGATCCGCACCGGCCGGTCCCGGTAGCGGGCGAAGTGGTGCTCGTAGTGCTGGGTGTACCAGTGGAAGCTGGCCCACTTGTCGGAGCCGTACGCCACGGACAGGGCGCCCAGACCGGGGGCGTCGCTCGTGCAGCCGGACAGCAGGGTGCCGCCCGCCTGGTGCGTGGCCTGCAGGATCTCCGGCAGCTCCGTCAGGTCGGCCGGCCGCTCAGGCAGGAAGACGTCGGTGAAGTCGCGGCTGTGGGGCTGCTGGAGGGGCCCGTAGAGGCGGCGGACCAGGTCGGTCAGGGAGAACCGGAAGTGACGGCGGATCACGGCTGTGGGGTCGTCGGCGTCCAGGACCCGGATCGGTTCGCCGGCCGCCATGCGCAGCACCGTGCGGCGCAGTTCCTGCTCGTGGGTCACCTCCAGCGCGATGTCGACGGGGGTGGTGTTCACGGGCTGCTCGCAGCGGAACAGCACCTCGTCCACGAGGGCGCCGGTCAGGCGCTGGAGCCCCGCCTCCTTCGCGAGGAGGGCGATCTCGGAGTCGGGCGCTGTTCCGCACAGGACGAGTCGCTCGACAAGGCTGTCCGGAGTCATCAGGGGGTTACCTTCCTCGGAAGTCGGGTGGAGCGGCGTGGGTGGGGCGGAGCGGGTGGGCGTCCGTCCGGCACCGGTGCGTCGTCCGGAACGTAGGTGCCGCGGCTCGAAGGGAGGTCAAGGTCCACTCGGGTGCGCCGTGGCGGCCACGGCGCGGGCGGCCGACGCGGGCAGCGTCCGGGCCAGCGCCGTACGCCAGGGGCCGAACGGGGTCAGGCCCGCGGCCACCCGGTGCCGCCGGCCAGGACGAGGACTTTCACGACGTCGACTCCCGTGCGGGCGAAGGAGGTCGGGAGAGGGACTGGGAGACAGGGGCGAGGAGGGTGGCGGGTGCGGGAGTCCTGGGAGGTGCGGGCGGTGGCTGGGGTGCGGGAGGTGGCCCGTACCGGGGAAGCAGGCCGCGGGACCGGGCCTCGGCGAGGGAGGGTGCCCGGCGGTCCCGGTCGGACAGGACCGTTTCGGCGAAGGCGGGCCATTCGATGCCGAGTTCGGTGTCGAACGGGTCGATGCCGTGCTCGCGCTCGGGGTCGTAGCGCGTGGAACACAGGTAGACCACGGTCGCCTCCTCGGAGAGTGCGGCGAAGCCGTGGCCGAGGCCCTCCGTGAGGAACACCGCGCGGTGGCCGCGGTCGTCCAGGGGCACGGCCTCCCAGCGGCCGAAGGTGGGGGAACCGGTGCGCAGGTCGACGATCACGTCGAGGACGGAACCACGCACGCAGCTGACGTACTTGGCCTGACCCGGCGGTACGGCGCTGTAGTGCACGCCGCGTACGACGCCGCGGCGGGACACCGACTGGTTGGCCTGGGCGACCGGCATGGACCGCCCGGTGGCGGTCCCCAGTTCGTCCGGGCGGAACCACTCGAGGAATGTTCCCCGGGCGTCCCCGAAGGTCCGCGGCTCATGAGTCCAGGCCCCTTCGATACCAAGTGCGCGCATCGGAGGTGGTCTCCCTTCCGGAGGATCACTGCAGGGACAGGGCGCCGTCGACGGCGAGGACGGTGCCGTGGGCGTAGCCGGCGAGCGGGTCGGCGAGCCGGGCCACCCACCAGGCGATCTCCTCGGGGCTGCCGACGCGTCCGGCCGGGACGCGGGAGCGGATGCCGTCGAGGAAGGCCGCGTACTGCTCCTCGCTCGCGCCGTTGCGGGTCGCCATGCCGGTGTCGATGACACCGGGTGCCAGTCCCACCACCCGGATCCCGCGGGGGGCGAGTTCCACCGCCCAGGTCCGGGTCAGGAAGTCCAGCGCGGTCTTGGTGGCGCCGTAGACCGACATGCCCGGCCAGGCCCGGCGGCCGAGCGAGCCGGCCGTGCTGAGGTTGACGACCGTGCCGGAGCTCTTCTCCAGGGCGGCGAGCGCGCGGCGGGTCAGCAGCATCGGGGCCCGGAGGTTCGTCGCGAGCTGGGCGTCCAGGTCGGCGGGGTCCAGGGTGTCCAGGGTGCCCGCGATGCCGAGGGCGGCGTTGTTCACCAGGACGTCGATCCGGCCGAAGCTTTCCAGCGCGGCCGAGACGACGGTGTCCGGGCCGTCGGGCGCGGTGATGTCGGCGGGGAGTGCGCGGATGCCGGGGTGATGGCCCGCGGTCTCCTCCAGCGTGCCCGGGGTCCGGCCCACGACGAGGACCCGGGCACCTTCCTCGGCGAACCGGTGGGCGACGGCTCGACCGATGCCGGTCCCCCCACCGGTCACGACGACGACCCGGTCGGACGGGGACTCGGCGGGGGTGGTGGGTGCCTGCGCCGAGGGGGCGGCGGCGGTGGGTGAGTGGGAGGAGGAGGGAGCGGTGGGTGAGTGGGCGGAGGGGTTGGGTGAGTCGGCGTCGTGGCTGTAGTCGGTCACGGCCCGGGACCGTACGAGGGGGCGCTCGAACCCGGCTAGGGCCTCTCCGGCGTTCAGGTCGGAGGAAAGCTACGGCGTCTCATCAGCGCAGGTGAGCCGGGGCGATGCGGCCCCCGCGCGAGCGTCTTCGAGCGTGGGGGGAACGTCGAGCCGCAAGGCGGCGGAGGATGTCGACGCGGTGGGGTCCCCCGCGCCTGGGCCCTTGCCGCTCGGGCGAAGCCGAGAGTGGGGCGGAGCAGCCGAGCGTGCGGGAGCAGCCGAGCGTGCGGGAGCAGCCGAGCCTGAGGGAGTCGGCAACCGACGACGACACCGCAGAGGGGCGTGCCGAGCCCCGCGTCCGCGGCGTGATCCGCCGGACGGGCCCCAGGACCGCGGGGGACGTCTCGAGTCGGGTTCGAGGGCGGGCGTGTGGGGTGGCCGCGCAGCAGTCCGCCCGGCCCGGAGGGCCGTAGGAGCGAGAAGAGGTACGAGATGACCGACGGCGCGCGTCATCGGCCGCCGCTGGGACCGGTCCGGGTCACGCCGGCCGATCCGCGGTACCGGGACCTGATCAGGGGCGTCAACCACCGGTTCACCGGCAGCCCGGGCCAGATACGGATCGTCGGGTCGGCCGAGCAGACCGTCGAGGCGGTGCAGGACGCCATCGACGCGGGGCTGCGGCTCGCGGTCCGCAGCGGCGGGCACTGCCTGGAGGACCTGGTGGACGGGCCCGACACCGCCTTCCTCCTCGACATGTCCGAGATGCGGCAGGTGTACTACGACCCCGGCATGCGCGCCTTCGCGGTGGAGCCCGGGGCCCATCTGGGCGACGTCTACCGCACGCTGTACAAGGGGTGGGGCGTGACGGTTCCCGGTGGCTCGTGCCCGACGGTCGCGGCGGGCGGTCACTTCGCCGGCGGCGGGTACGGTCCGCTGACCCGGCTGCACGGCTGCGTCGTGGACCATCTGTACGCGGTCGAGGTCGTCGTGGTCGACGCGGCGGGCCGGGCCCGGCTGGTGGTGGCGTCCCGGGACGACGAAGGCGAACTCGGCGACCTGTGGTGGGCACACACCGGTGGGGGCGGCGGTACGTTCGGCGTGGTGACGCGGTACTGGCTGCGGACCGCCGGCGCGACCGGAAGCGACCCAGCGGGCCTGCTGCCGCACCCCCCGTCGGCGGTGCTGGACAGCCTGGTGACCTGGTCGTGGGAGGGCATGACCGCCGAGCGGTTCCGCCGGCTGGTGCGCAACCACGCCGAGTGGCACGAGCGCAACAGCGCCGCCGACTCCCCCTACGCGTCCCTGTTCAGCGTGCTCGGCGTGATGCACCCGGCCTCGGGGGTGCTGGTGATGAGCACCCAGATGGACGCCACGGTCCCGGACGCCGAACGCCTGCTGGCGGCGTACGTGGACGCTCTCGACGAGGGGGTGGGACTGCGCCCGGCGCACACCGTGCGCGCCAGGCCCTGGCTGGAGTCGATGCTGCAGCCCACCCTGCCCGACACCGTCACCGGCATGCGCTCGAAGGGCAAGGCCGCCTACCTCCGCAAGGGGTACACGGACGGACAGCTCGACGCGCTGTACCGGGGTCTGACGGACGAGCGGTACACCAATCCCGGCGCCGGCGTGCTGTTCATGTCGTACGGCGGCGCGGTCAGCGCCGTGGCTCCCGGCACCACCGCCACGGCCCAGCGCGACGCCGTGCTCAAGGCGCTGTACGTGACGCTGTGGCGGGAGCCGGAGGAGGACGCCGGGCATCTGGCGTGGATCCGGGGGCTGTACCGGGAGGTCTACGCGCACAGCGGTGGGGTGCCCGTACCGGACGAGGTGAGCGACGGCGCTTACGTCAACTACCCCGACACCGACCTCGCCGACCCGCAGTGGAACACCTCCGGCGTGCCCTGGTCCACCCTCTACTACAAGGACAACTACCCGCGGCTGCGGCGGGTGAAGGCGAGCTGGGACCCCAAGGGGGTCTTCCGGCACGCCTTGTCGGTGGAGCCGCCGGCGAGCGAGTAGGGCGGGCAAGCAGGGAGCCGCGCGGGGGGGGCGTGGGGTCTCCCCGCCCCCCTGTTCGGACGGGCCGCTCGGCTCCGACGGGCCGCTCGGCTCCGACGGCCGTGGGATGTGAGCTGCTCAGTTCTCCGTGTAGCGCGTGGAGTCGAAGGCGCCCGCCTGGGCGAGCGGGATCACCTCGAAGGTGAGGTGGGGGCTCATCGGGTTGTCGTAGAGGTGGCCGAGGAGTTCCTCGTGCGACTCGACGTCGTAGATGAGCAGGCCGCCCGCCGCGCCCACGCGGACCCAGTTGTGCTTGATGACGCCCTTGTCCACCAGGGCCTTGGTGTAGGCGAAACCCTCGGGCAGCCGGGTGCGGAACTCGTCTCCGCTGATGCCCCGCGGGGACTGCGTGGCCAGAACGGCGAACAGTGGCATGGCGGTTGTCTCTCCTCGGAGGGGTAGGCGGTGTGGCGCAGGGGGACTTGGTTCAGGCCGCCGGCTGTACGGCGAGCCGTTCCAGCTCCGTGACGACCGTGTGGGGGCCGGGCTGGGACGTCATCGCCTGGCGGAGGTGGTCGGCGCCGTCCGCGAAGGACGGCTCCTTCAGCAGACGCTCCAGCGCGCCGCGCAGGGCCGCGGGGGTCAGCTCAGCCGGCGGCAGGAACAGGCCGGCGCCGAGTTCCTCCGTCCGTACGGCCCGGAAGACGTTGTCCCACATGGATGCCAGGAGCAGCTGGGGTACTCCGTGGACGGCCGCGGTGGACCAGGTGCCGGCGCCGCCGTGGTGCACGATCGCCGCGCAGGTGGGCAGCAGCACGTGCAGCGGGGTGAAGTCGACGACGCGGGTGTTGGCGGGCACGGTGGTCAGCGCCGCCCGGTCGGTCTCGTCGAGGAGGGCGACGACCTCCGCGTCGAGATCGGCGACGGCGTCGAAGAAGTCGTCCGTGGTCACCGCGCGCCCGTCGGGCGAGTCGATGGTGCGCACGCTGAACCCCTTGGTCAGGCAGACCCGCGGCCGGTCGGGGTCGTGCCGCAGCCAGGGCGGTACGACGGCGGGGAGCGGTCCGTTGTAGGGCACGTACCGCAGGGGGACGGTGTGCTGGCCGGGAGCCAGGCGCAGTTCTTCGGGCATCTGGTCGATCCGCCACAGTCCGCGGACGACGTCCTCCGTGAACTCCCCGCCGAAGCGGGCGAGTTGGCCGGTGATCCAGTCCCGCAGGGGATCGGCGCCGGGAGTGCTGCCCGCGTCCACTCCGGCGCGCCGGTGGTGGTCGAGGAGGGCATCGCGCATGAACGCGAACAGGTCGGGGCCCCACAGCAGCCGGGCGTGCGGGGTGCCGGTGACGTGTGCGGCGATCGCTCCGGCGAAGGTGAACGTCTCCCACACGACGAGGTCGGGCCGCCATGCGCGGCAGAAGGCGACCATGTCGTCGACGGTCTCCTCGCTGCCGATACGGGAGTAGAAGGCGTCGGTGAGCAGGGCGCTGCTGGTCCGCAGGAACTCCGGGCCGTCGGGGGCGGTGGCGGCCCGGCGCAGGTCCCGGCCCTCGTGGTGGGCGTAGATCCGCGGGCCCTTGCGGGCCATGACGGCGGCCAGGCCCGGGTCGTCGCCGACCGGTACGGCGGTGAGGCCGGCGGAGGTGATGCCGGCGGTCAGGGGCGGCTGTGCGGCCACGCGAACCTCGTGGCCTGCCGTGCGCAGGGCCCAGGCCAGGGGGACGGAGCCGTTGAAATGGGCATCGAGTGGCGGCACGGTGATCAGAACACGCATCGGCTCCCTCTTCGCCTGGGGTGCGGGACATGTCCAGGCTGGCCGTGGGGACTTGAGCGCAGGTGGAGCCTGTGGCGTGCGCGGCGCGGACGGCCTGTGGAGGGCACGGAGTCGAGCCGGGCGACGCGCGCGGCGCCGAGCCGGGGGCATGCACGACGCGGATCCCGTGGCCTGCGCGGCGGAAGACCTGCATGCGAAGGGTCGGTGGGGTGTTGTCGACACCCCACCGACCCTGCAGCCCGCCTCCGCGCCCGGGGGATGTAGCGCGGAGACGGGCCGGTCACACGTGGACGCTCGCCGCGCCGGGCGCCTGCTCGGGCGCGCCCGCGGCGCGCTCCTGTTCCTGTCGGCGGGACAGGAAGAACAGGGCGACCACGATGGTCGCCGCCGCGAAGCAGGTCGCCGCGACGAAGCCCCACTCGACGCTGCCGACCAGGATGCGGTCGGAGAGGCTGGACGGGTCCTGCCCGGGTGTGACGTCGTCCGCCGCCCGCCGGCCGCCCTCGGTGAAGACGGTGACCAGGACGGCGAGCCCGAGCGAACCGCCCACCTGCTGGATGGCGTTGAGCACGCTGGAGGCCGAGCCCGACTCCTCGGGCGCCACCCCGGACAGTGCAAGCATGGTGGGCGGAATGGTGGCGAGCGCCATACCGACGCCGAAGATCAGCATCGGAGGCAGCAGGTCGGCCCAGTAGCTGCTGCCCTCGTCGAGCCGGGACAGCCACCAGTTGGCGCCGGTGAGCAGCACGGCACCGGCGATCACCAGCACCTTGCTGCCGACCTGGGCGACGAGCTTGGTGACCATGCCCGCCACGGGGACGAGGACCGCGGCCACCGGCAGGAAGCACAGGCCAGCGGTCAGCGGGCTGTAGTCGAAGATCTGCTGCACGTACTGGGAGAGGAAGAACAGCATCCCGATCATGCTGCCCTGGATGAGCAGCATGGCGATGTAGGAACTCGCCCGGGTGCGGTCGAGGAACAGCTTGAGGCTGACGACCGGCTGGCGCGCGGTGCGCTCGATCGCCACGAACGACGGCAGCAGGACGACGGCCAGGGCGAAGGCCACCAATGTGGAGGTGTCCGTCCAGCCGCTCTCGGAGGCGTGTGTGACGCCGTAGACGAGGGCGACCATGCCCGCCGTGGAGGTGAGGGCGCCGGCCAGGTCGAAGCGTCCGGAGTGTTTCCCGGTCTCGCTGATGAACAGCGGTGTGAGCAGGAAGACGGCCACGCCGATGGGCACGTTGACGAACATGACCCAGCGCCAGGAGGCGAAGTCGGTCAGCACACCGCCGAGGATCAGGCCGATCGCCGCGCCGGATCCGCCGACCACCGAGTACATCGCGATGGCGCGGGTCCGCTTGGGGCCCTCTTCGAAGATCGACATGATCAGGGCGAGGGTGTTGGGCGCGGCCATCGCGCCGCCCGCCCCCTGCACCGCGCGGGCCGCGAGCAACTGCCAGTCCTCGGTGGCCAGCCCGCCGGCGAACGAGGCGAGGGTGAACACCGCGACGCCGATCAGGAACACCCGGCGCCGGCCGAGGATGTCACCGGCCCGGCCGCCGAGCAGCAGCAGCCCGCCGAAGGCGAGGGTGTAGGCGTTGATCACCCAGGACATGCTGGCGGTGGACAGCCCGAGGCTGGACTTCATGTCGGGCAGGGCGATCTGGACGATCATCATGTCCAGCACGATCATGAGCTGGCAGACCACGATGATCGTCAGGGCGATTCCGGTGCGTCCCGCCAGTCGAGCCGTGGGCACGGACGAAGGTACCCCGGTCTGCGCGGACGCCGAATTGGATGACACGCCGCCTCCCTTTACTGGTTGCAGTACACGCCTTGTGGCGAGCGGATCGCAGCGACCGTACACCACATCTGAATTCATTTCACATGGCCTCGAAAAAATTCTGGATTTGACAGTCATCGGGAATTCTGCTCCCGGAATGGCTTTTACTTCTCGACTTGACTTTCTGGAACTACCGACTCTCCGAAAGGGGTCGACTTGACTTTTCTCCGGCGACCCACTCCCGGAGACCGGACTTGACTTTTTCCGGACTTCTGCTCCGGGACACCCGGCCGGGAAAACGGACAAAACGGCTGGATCTTTTCGGTCGAGCCGCGTTCGAGCCGGCCCGTCTAGCGTCACCGCCGGCCCCACGGCGGGGCCCACCACCCGGACCACGAAGGAGCACCCGTGCCGACGGACGCCCGAACCACGCTCGAGAACCCCGGGGGCACCTCACCCGGGGCGGCCCCGGAGACGACCCCCGAGACGACCCCGCAGACGGCCCTGGAGACCGCCCTCATCCGGCTCGCCGACCGCTCCGACGCCGAGATCGCCGCGGGCCTCGCCGACCTGGGCCCGGACCGCTGCGCCCGGGCGCTGCTGCGCGAGACCGTCGACCGGGCGCGTCTCTTCCCCGAGCCGCCGGTCGCGACGGCGGTGGAGGTACGGCTGCGGCTGGGCGAGGAGCAGTCGGCGTACACGGTCACCCTGGGCGGCGGCGCCCACAAGGTGACGCCGGGCCCGGCCGAGGCGGCACGGGCGCGCCTCGCCCAGGACCTGCCGGAGTTCCTGCGAGCCGTGTACGGGGCGCCGGGCCGGCACGACGCCACCCGCGAGCTGCACATCACCGAGCCGGACCGGCCGGTGCTCGACCCGGCCGACCCCGAGCACGCCGAGCGGGCGGCCGCCGTGACGGCCCTGCACCAGCTGGCCGGCGCGCTCGCCCGGCCGCACCGCTCGCTGAACGAACTGGCCGTGCGCTTCCGCTCCGACAAGTGGGGCGGACACTGGTACACCCCGCACTACGACCGCTATTTCGCCCCGCTGCGGGACGGCGTCGTCAACCTCCTGGAGATCGGCATCGGCGGCTACGACGATCCCGATCAGGGCGGTGCCTCACTGCGCATGTGGAAGCACTACTTCCCGCGCGGCCTGGTCCACGGCCTGGACGTCTACGAGAAGCGCGGCATCGCCGAGCCCCGGCTGTTCCCGCTGCGCGGCGACCAGTCGGACCCCGCGTACCTGGCCGGGCTGGCCGCCGAGCGGGGGCCGTTCGACATCGTCATCGACGACGGCAGCCACCTCAACGAGCATGTGCTGACCTCCTTCGAGGCCCTCTTCCCGCATCTGCGGCCCGGCGGTCTGTACGTCGTCGAGGACACCCAGACCGCGTACTGGACGGGCTGGGGCGGCAACGACCGCGACCTGAACGACCCCACCACCTCCATGGGGTTCGTGAAGGCCCTCCTCGACGGCCTCAACCACCAGGAGCGCACCCCGGCGCAGGACGGGCCCGTCTCCCCCGCCGCCCGCTGGGAACGCGGCATCGGCGCGGTACACGTCCACCACAATCTGGTGGTCGTGGAGAAAAGCGTGAACACCGAGCAGGGAGCTCCCGCCTGGGTTCCGCGCGATGTCGATCCGCGCAGTTGGTACACCGCCCCCGAACGGAGCGAATAATTTCGGCCACGGAACCGCCCCCGGAATGTTTTCGGCGGCGGTTCCGTCATGCCGTGCGCCCTCCCGGCGTGTTTATCCTGGAATCCCGTGCACGACCCGGCCCACCGCACGCAGGCCCGTCGGCCTCCAGCATTCCCACAGACAGGACACCGGATGGAAGCATCAGAAACTCCCGGATTTCCCGGCCTTTTGCAGGCGACCTTCGTGCCGGATCCGGAGATGCCCGGACGGGGGCGTATGGCTTTCTGGGGTACGCCCGACCCGGCGACGGACGCGAAGGGCGCGGGCCTGAGCGACGGCACCTCCGAGGTCGCCTCGCTGCCCACGGTGGTGCCCGGCGGTGGCCGTCTGGTCCGGGCGGAGATGCCCGCGCTGCTGGTGCCGCTGGGCGAGGTGCTGCGCGCGCTGGCCGGTCTGGCACCGGCGGGCGTCGACGCCGACGACGGTGGCGGCGGCGCCCCGGGTCCGCAGGGGACCGTCCGGCTCGACCGGTCGGTGTACGCCTGGTCCGTCGCCGCCCGCTGGGCGCTGGAGCACGTCGTCGCCGGGCACGCCGTACCCCTGCTGCGTGCCGGGCTGGACGGCCGGCACCTGGCGCACTGGCACGTCGACCCCGGCGGTGACCCCCGC
Source organism: Streptomyces sp. NPDC056580 (assembly GCF_042793175.1). NCBI lineage: Bacteria > Bacillati > Actinomycetota > Actinomycetes > Kitasatosporales > Streptomycetaceae > Streptomyces > Streptomyces sp. NPDC056580. The sequence goes on from NZ_JBHTVE010000007.1 coordinate 364,879, forward strand.
CTGGACGCGCTCGCCGAGGCCCTGCCGGCCGCCGCGCACGCCCTGCGCGTGGACACCGGGGTCACCCTGGACACTGCGATCACCGTGGACGCGGAACCCGACGGAGCGCGGCTCTGGTCGGCGCAGGCCCTGCTGGAGGCGTTCTGCGACGCGGTGGCCGACCTGTGCGTCCGTGCGTCCGCCTCGGCCCCGGACCCGGCCGCGGAGCCGGCCGAACCCGCCCGACGGCTCCGTGGACGCACGGAAGGATCCGGCGTGTCCCGGCCTCCCGGAACGGCCGACGCCTCCCCCGCGGCCTGGTCGCGGGCCTGGCTCGGCGCGCTGGCCGGGGAACGGGCCGAGGTGGTGCACGAGCGGCTGCCCGCCGTGGACGACGTGGAGCGCTGGGCGGCGGCCGCATCGGGTGAGCGCGTTCCGGCCCGGCTGTGCCTGCGGCTGGGGCTGCCCGCCGGGCCCGACGCGCCCTGGCCGCTGGACTTCCATCTCCAGGCGGCGGACGAGCCCGGTCTGCTGCTGCCCGCGCAGCGGGTGTGGCGCAGCCACGCCTCCGCGATCCCGCTCGGCAGCCGCCTCCTGGACAACCCGCAGGAGACGCTGACCGCCTCGCTCGGCGTGGCCGCGCGCTGGTTCCGGCCCCTCGCGGCCTGCCTGGGCGAGGCCCGGCCCGTCCAGGCACGGCTCACCCCGTTCGATGCCGCGGCCCTCTTCGGCGACGCGGGCAACGACCTGCGCAACGCGGGCATCGGGGTGGTGGTCCCGCGGGAGCTGGAGGACGGTGCCCGGGTGCTCGGGCCGCGGCTGCGGGTCGGATCCCGGCGCGGCGGCCGGCGGGCCGATGTGACGGACACCGCCGGGGCCCGGCACCGGACCGTCACCTACCGCTGGGAGGCGGTGGTGGGCGACGAGGTCCTCACCTCGGAGGAGGTGACCGAACTGGCGGCGCGCGGTGAGCCGTTCGCCCTGTGGCGCGATGTCTGGGTGCGGGTCGACACCGAGCGTGTGGCCGAACTCGCCTCCCTGGTGGGGCGGACCGGGCGGCTGTCCACCGCGGAGGCCCTGTCGGTCGCGCTGTGCGGACGCCACCGTACGGAGGAGTTCGGCGACGTCCCCGCCCTGGCCGAGGGGTCGGTCGCCGACCTGGTGAGCCGGCTGCGTACGGCGCTCGCCGACGAGGAGCCCCGACTCGCGGGAGTGCGCGCCGAGTTGCGCGACTACCAGCGCCGGGGCATCGCCTGGCTCCAGTCGCTGACCGAGCTGGGCTTCGGCGCCCTGCTCGCCGACGACATGGGTCTGGGAAAGACGCTCCAGACCATCGCTCTGCTGGCCGGCCGGCCCCGGCAGCGGCCGCAGCTCGTGGTCTGCCCGACCTCCGTGGTGAGCAACTGGCACCGGGAGGCCGCGCGGTTCGCGCCGGACCTGACCGTTCGGCTGCACCATGGGCCCCGCCGGGCCACCCGTCCCGAGGAGTTCGCCCCCGGGGACGTCCATGTGACCAGCTACGCGCTGCTGCGCCTGGACGTCGATCTGCTGACCTCCGTCGACTGGGACCTGGTCGTCCTCGACGAGGCCCAGCAGATCAAGAACCACACCGCGCAGACCGCGCGTGCCGCGTTCCGGCTGACCTCGCACGCCAGGGTGGCGCTGACCGGCACGCCCGTGGAGAACCGGCTGTCGGAGCTGTGGTCGATCATGCACTTCGCCAACCCGGGCCTGCTCGGCTCGCACCGCCGCTTCAAGGAGCAGGTCGCCGTCCCCGTCGAACGGGACGGCGACCAGGAGTCCGCGGACCGGCTGCGTACCGTCACGGCGCCCTTCATGCTGCGCCGGATGAAGAGCGCCGTCGTCGACGAGCTGCCCGCCAAGCTGGAGTCCACGGTCTCCTGCGACCTGACCGCGGAGCAGGCCAGGCTGTACCGGGCCGCCGTGGACGAGGCGTTCGACACGGACGACGGACTGGGCAGCGGCATCCAGCGGCAGGGCAACGTGCTGCGGCTGCTCACCCGGCTCAAGCAGATCTGCAACCACCCGGCCCAGTTCCTGGGCGAGGAGGACACCGACGCCGGGCGGCTCGCCGGGCGCTCGGGCAAGCTGGAGCGGGCCACCGAGATGCTCGGCGAGGTCGTGGCGTCCGGTGAACGGGCGCTGGTGTTCACCCAGTACCGGGTGATGGGCGATCTGCTGGCCCGTCATCTGTCGGGCGAGCTCGGCCTGGCGGGGGTGCCGTTCCTGCACGGCGGGACACCGACGGAACACCGGGACCGGATGGTGCGTGCGTTCCAGGAGGACGACGACGCTCCGCCGCTGCTGCTGATCAGCCTCAAGGCGGGCGGCTTCGGCCTGAACCTGACCCGCGCCTCGCACGTGATGCACTACGACCGGTGGTGGAACCCGGCCGTCGAGGACCAGGCCACGGACCGCGCGCACCGGATCGGTCAGACCAAGACCGTCCTGGTGCACAAGCTGGTCACCGCCGACACCTTCGAGGAGCGCATCGACGCCCTGCTGCAGAGCAAGCGTTCGCTGGCCGACTCCGTCGTCGGCAGCGGCGAGACCTGGCTGACCGAGCTGGACGACGACGCGCTGCAAGCGCTGGTCCGGCTCGCCGACTCGGGAGACACCGCATGAGCCCGGCCACCGGCCGCACCACGGCCGCCCGCGACCGACAGCAGACCTTCGGCGCGACCTGGTGGAGCAAGCGCTGGATCCGCGCCCTGGAGTCACTGGGGGCCACCTACCCCAACACCCGGCTGCCGCGGGGACGTTCCCTGGCGCGCAACGGAGCCGTACAGGGACTGCAGGTCCAGCCGGGCGAGGTGACCGCCCGGGTGGAGCAGGGCGGACGCACCTACCAGGTGGCGCTCTGCCTTCCGGTGTTCACCGAGGAGCAGTGGCAGGCGGGGGTGCGGGCCCTGGCCGGCCAGATCCAGCATGCGGCGAGCCTGTTGCAGGGGCAGATGCCGGAGAACATCGACGAGACGTTCGGGAAGGCTGGGTTCACGCTGTTCCCGCGCCGCGGTGAGTTCTCCTCGCGGTGCGGGTGCCGGGACACCGGTGATCCGTGCGTGCACGGCGCCGCCGTGCACTACACCTTCGCCGGCGCCCTGGACGACAACCCGTTCCTGCTGCCCGCGCTGCGCGGCCACAACCGGGAGGAACTGCTCGCCCGGCTGCGTGCCGCCCGCAGCGGCTCCTCGGTCCAGCCCTCGGCCGCGACCGACCGGCTTCCCGTGGACGAGGCGTTCTTCGCCGGCGGCGACCTGGCCCAGGTCCCCCTGCACCCGCTGCCTCCCTCCGCACCGGATCACCTGATCCGCCGCCTCGGCCCTCCGCCGGCCGGCGAGCCCGGTGACACGGAGGCCCTCGCCGCGCTCGCCCGTCGCGCGGCCGCGTACGCCTGGGAGGTCCTGCGGGCCGAGGAAGCACGAAGGTCCGGCTCCGGCTCCGGCTCCTGAACGTGGCCAGCCCTCGATCGGCCTTGCCACCACGGTCTTTCGAGCCCCTGTCGAGCGGTGCCGACCACGATGGCGGTCGTGGATTCGAGCCCGCCCGGCAGGAGGCAACTCTGGTGATCACCTTCGTCAACCGCTTCGACGTGCACGGCTCCCCCGCCGAGTTCGAGCGCGTCTTCGACCGGACCTCGCTCTTCTTCAGCGCCCAGCCCGGCTTTCTGCGGCACCGGCTGCTGCGCCACGCGGACCAGCCCGGCAAGTACGTCAACGTCGCGGAGTGGGAGAGCCGCACGGCCTTCGAACAGGCCTTGCGTCAGCCGGAGTTCGCTCCGCACGCCCGGGACCTGCGGGCACTGAGCACCAGCGATCCCCAGCTGTACGTCAGCGCCCTCGAGCGCTCCGAGCCGCAGCGACCGCACGTATGACACACCGCTGTCCGGCCCCCCCGGGGCCGGACAGCGGCGGCACATGACGGCCTCAGCCCGCCAGCAGGGGGCTGAGGCCGAGCTCGTCGGCCTCCGGTTCGCCGGTCAGGATCGCCTGGTGCAGCCGCTGGAGCCGGACACCGGGCTCGATACCGAGTTCCTCGCCGACGCTGCGGTGCAGCCGGCGGAACTCCTCCAGCGCCCGCCAGGTGCTGCCGGCCCGGTGGAACGCCGTCATGAGCTGGGCGCTGAGGTTCTCGTTGAGCGGATGACGGGCGGTGAGCACCCGCAGCTCGGGGATGAGCAACGCGTGCCGGCCCAACCGCAGTCCGGCCGTGATGCGCTGCTCCAGCACCTGCATCCGCGACTCCTCCATCCCGATGGCCTCCAGCTCCAGGACCGTGCCCTGCGGTACGTCCTCCAGCGCGAGCCCCCGCCACAGGTCAAGGGCGCGCTCCAGCAGGTCGGCGGCGGCCCGGGCGTCACCGGCCTCCAGCGCGGTCGCGCCGCGCAGCGCGAGGTCCTCGAAGCCGGTCAGGTCGTGTTCCTCGACGACCGCGGCGAGCCGGTAGCCGCCGAAGGACATGTCGAGGACGTCCTTCGGGGAGAGCGCGCACCCCTCGGGCAATGCGGCGGCTATGGCCCGGCGCAAGTGGAGGACGTAGGTCTGCAGGGTGGTCGAGGCGCTGCGGGGCGGGGCGTCCCCCCACAACTCCTCCATCAGCGTGGACACGGGCACGGCGCGCCCAGCGCGAAGGGCCAGGAGCGCGAGGACCTGCCGGGGCTTGCCCGCCGTGGGGACGATCGAGCCGCCGCCCAGCTGGGCGTGGAGCGGACCGAGGACACCGAGTTTCATCTGCATGTGCGAACCCTTCGTGTCGTCACGCGACCAGGATGCTCGGAGCCTGTCATCCCGGCGGCGGGCGCTGAAGGGTATGCCGCACCGATGCCCCCGTGAATTGTGCACGCTCGCCCCCGGGGAAGAAGATCACCGTCGAACGGCTCTACTTCGTCCCCGGTCTCCCGCCCGGCACCGCCACGGGCGAACAGATCGCCGGCTGGATCCGCGGGCACTGGAAGATCGAGAACCAGCTCCAGGACGTCCGCGACACCTCCGGCGTCCCCCGCCCCGCCCGCGGCGCCGGCCGTCTCCGTCACGGAGCGTGCGGGGAGCGCGTCGGACGGTCGTGTGTGGTACGCCAACGGCCGCGGGCCCATGAATTCATTTCGGCCCGGGCCGTGTTCCGGCCCACGTGACATACCGGCCCACCGGTTCTTCACCGACTCCGTGAACCAGTTCACCCGAGGCCCGGGGTGATCTGCTCCGGGCGTCGGCAAACCGGCAGTTCGGCGTCATTCGGAGTAAACGACGGTCCCGGAGGGCCTCGCTCATACCCGGTCGGCGCTGCCGGAAACCGGGCCGCGATCGGTGTTTGCGTAAATCTCCGAGAAACCGCTGTCCAGGGCCCGTACGAATGTGGCCAGAGGGCGTATGGCAGAAACGGAGGTCACTCGTTCAATATTGCTCGTAACGCTGATCTCAGCAGGACGAACGGACGGGGGAGAGTTGTGCGGGGCTTGCGTAGGGGAGCCTTGGTTCCGTGGTGGCCGGTACTGATCGTCGTGTTCCTGCAGTGCGGGCTGGCCCTTGCCGGACTTTCGGCCATGCTCGACACCGGGGCCACGGCCACCGCGGTGGTGGCCTGGGCGGTGTTGCTGCCCCCCTTGGTGGCCCTTCAGGTCCTCCACACGCTGCACGGCGCGGTCCTGACGAGACGACGCCGGCGGTGGGCCGGCGTGGTGGCGCAGGCGGCTCTCACCTATCTGCCGGTGCTGGTCTGGGGAGTGGAGTGGCCGGCCATGGCCGGGTTCGCCGCCGGGTCGGCGCAGGCGGTGCTCAACGGCCCGGCCGGGAACGCGTCGTTCGCGGTGATCGTGGCGGTCGCGTGGCCGGTCGCCCTGGGCAGCGGGCTGCCGCAGTACCAGGCGGCGACCGTCACGGCGGTGACCGCCGCGGTGGGTCTGGGGGTGGCGGCCCTGATGCGGATGGCCTGGCGGCTGTGCCGGCTGGACCACGCCCGGGACACCGCGGTGCGCGACGCCGCTCATCAGGAGCGGCTGCGGATCGCCCGGGACCTGCACGATCTGGTGGCGAGCCGGCTCACCATGGCCGCCCTCCGCGGTGAGCTGGCCGAACGCTATCTGACGGGGCAGGACGAGCGGGCCCGCGCCGAGCTGCGCACGGCGGTCGAGCTCGCCCGGGACGCGCTGACCGATCTGCGGTCGCTGGCCCACGGGATCCAGACTCTGTCGCTGTCCGGGGAACTGAAATTGGCCCGCGCCACCTTGCGGGCGGTGGGCGTGGACGTGACCATCCGCAGGGAGTCCTGCCGGCTGGCGGCCGAGGTCGAGAACGTGCTCGCGGCGGCCCTGCGGGAGGCGGTGACCAACCTGCTGCGGCACAGCACGGCCGGCCGGTGCCGTATCACGGTGCGCCGCAGGAACGGCCAGGTCGTGCTGTGCGTGGCCAACGACGGCGTGCCCGAGGAGCTGCGGGTGCCGGCGCGGGAGCGGTGGGAGCTGCCGCGGGAGCGGCGCGGGCTGGGCAATCTGTCCGGCCGGGCGAGCGCCGTCGGGGGGTCGTGCACGACGGCCGTGACCCCCGACGGCTGGTTCCTGCTCACCGTGGCCTGCCCCGTGCTCCGCACGGATCCGCAGCTCAGGGCAGCCAGCCCGCGTCCTGGGCTATCCGGACCGCGTCGAGACGACTGCGCGCCCCGAGCTTCGTGACGATGCTGCTGAGATGGTTGCGGACGGTCCCCGGCGACAGCCGGGCGGCGTCCGCGACGTCCCGCACACTGCCCCCTTCGGAGGCCCAGCGCAGGATCTCCGTCTCCCGGGGGGTGAGCGGGTTGGCGCGGCTCTCCCACGCGGCCAGCATCAGCCCCGGAGCGATGACCCGCTGGCCGCCCGCGACCTTGCGGATCGCGTCGGCCAGCGCCGCGGGCGGGGCGTCCTTCAACAGGTAGCCGTCGACCTGCTGTTCCAGCGCCTGGCGGACGGTGCCCGGGATCCCGAGACTCGTGAGCAGCAGAATGCGGCAGGACGGCAGGCGTTCCTGGAGTTGTTCCGCGACCTCCAGTCCGGTCATGTCCGGCAGCATCACGTCGAGGACGACGACATCGGGCCGGTGCTGAAGTGACAGGGACAACACCGAACGGCCGGTACCGGTGTCCGCGACGACGTCGATTCCGACCTCCTCGCTCAGCAGGGCCGTGAGGGCGCCCCGTATCAGGTGTTCGTCCTCCGCGAGCAGTACTCGTATCACGCGTTCCCCCTATATGACAGAACCCGGGATTACCGGGCGTGCGGCCGGTCCGCGAATTCGGCCGGAGTGGGCCGCGGGTCCATTCGACGGATCGGGCGGAAATATCCGCTGCTGCTTCGCCGGTGTTCTCTGCGGGGTCGGCCCTTGCCCGACGGTCGGTCAGGCACGGTCCTTATGGATACCCCGTCCGAGGTTTTACGAGGAGGGTTCGTCTGTCACGGGAGACGGTATTCCCGGGCCATGCACCGGTTCCCGCGACGTGTCCTCCCCCAGCCGATCGCAACACAGCGTGATGATTCGCGTGCAGATTACATGAAGGTTCGTCCATTGGTCCAACTTGATTAGCACCGCGCGGAGTTGCCGGTTCCGGGAGGTTCCGGCGGTCGTCCCCGCGGTGCCGCCAGCCCGTCGCGTACGGCTTCTCCCGGCCCTGCGTGAGCACGCCGGCGGACTGGTTCCCCTCGCCCGCAAACGGATACGCGCCGGCCTCGATCCGGGTTCGAGGGCCGGGCCGCACAGTGGCGGGTACGACGGGCCGTCACCCGGGACGGACCGGCCACCCCACCGGACCGGAGACAGCCGTGCGCATCATCGACCTGTCCTCACCGATCGACGCCGACGGATGGGAGCCCGACCCCGTCCGGCACGACATCATGACGCCCGCCGAGGGCGCCCGTCACATGAGCGAGGAGATGAAACGGCACTTCGGGCTGGACCTCGACCCGTCCGAACTGCCAGGCGGCGAACTGCTGTCACTGGACACGCTGACCCTGACCAGCCACACCGGCACCCATGTCGACGCGCCCTCGCACTACGGGTCCACCGCCTCGTACGGGGTACCCCGGCACATCGACCGGATGCCGCTGGAGTGGTTCCTGCGGCCCGGGATGCTGCTCGACGTCTCCGACGTCGGCACGGGCGTGGTCGACCGCGACCGGGTCCAGGACGCGATCAAACGCGTCGGACGCCAGCCCGAGCCCCTGGACATCGTGCTGCTGCGCACCGGCGCCGCCCAGCACGCCGGAACCCCCCGCTACTTCACGGACTTCGCCGGTCTCGACGGGCCCGCCACCGAGTACCTGCTGGACTTCGGCGTCCGGGTCATCGGCACCGACGCCTGGAGCCTCGACGCGCCCTTCCCCGACATGATCAGGCGCTACCGGGAGAGCGGCGACCCGTCGGTCCTGTGGCCGGCGCACTTCGCCGGACGCCGTACGGAGTACTGCCAGATCGAGCGGCTGGCCCACCTGGAGGACCTGCCCGCGTCCACCGGCTTCCAGGTCTGCTGCTTTCCCGTGAAGATCAGGAACGGGGGCGCCGGCTGGGCGCGCGCGGTGGCGCTCGTGGAGGGGTGAACCACGCTCGGCGCCGGACTCAGCCACCGGTCGAGCAGCGTTTGAGGACACCGGCTCATCGTCGGGGATGCCGCACGGAGCCCGTCGTACGGGCGCCGGGCCGCAGGAACCGACTCGGCAGAGAGGACGTCCCCGTGCACATACAGTCCACCCGCCCCTCCCACCCCACAGCCCGCCCCGCGGCGGCGCGGACGGGCGGGCCCCGATGAGCAGGCGCGTGGCCATCACCGGAATCGGGGTCGTCGCCCCCGGCGGAAGCGGCGGGACCAAGCCGTTCTGGTCGCTGCTGACCGAGGGACGCACCGCCACCCGCACCATCTCCCTGTTCGACGCCTCGTCGTTCCGCTCCCGGGTGGCCGCCGAGGTCGACTTCGATCCCGTCGCCTCCGGACTGCGTCCGCAGGAGATCCGGCGCATGGACCGCGCCGCGCAGTTCGCCGTGGTCGCCGCCCGTGAGGCGGTGGCGGACAGCGGGCTGGAGACGGCCGACACGGACCCCTGCCGCACCGGCGTCACCGTCGGCAGCGCCGTGGGGGCCACGATGGGCCTGGACAGCGAGTACGCGGTGGTCAGCGACGGCGGTGCCACCTGGCTGGTGGACCACACGTACGCCGTTCCCCACCTGTTCGACTTCTTCGTCCCCAGTTCCTTCGCCCGGGAGGTGGCCTGGGCGGTCGGCGCACAGGGCCCGACGGCGCTGGTCTCCACCGGCTGCACCTCCGGCCTCGACTCCGTCGGGCACGCGGTGGAACTCATCCGTGAGGGCAGCGCGGACGTCATGGTGGCCGGGGCCACCGACGCCCCCGTCTCGCCCATCTCCGTCGCCTGCTTCGACGCGATCAAGGCGACCACCCCCCGCAACGACGACGCGGCCCACGCCTCCCGGCCCTTCGACCGGACCCGCAACGGGTTCGTGCTGGGCGAGGGCGCGGCCGTGTTCGTCCTGGAGGAACTGGAGCGGGCCCGCGCCCGCGGCGCCCATGTGTACGCCGAGATCGCCGGGTTCGCCTCGCGCAGCAACGCGTACCACATGACGGGCCTGCGCGCGGACGGCGCCGAGATGGCCGAGGCGATCCGTACGGCCCTCGACGACGCCCGGACCGACCCCACGGACGTCGACTACGTCAACGCCCACGGCTCGGGCACCAAGCAGAACGACCGGCACGAGACCGCCGCGTTCAAACGCAGCCTGGGTGAGCAGGCCTACGCCGTCCCGGTCAGCTCGATCAAGTCGATGATCGGCCACTCGCTGGGCGCGATCGGCGCGCTGGAGATCGCCGCCTGCGCCCTCGCCGTCGAGCACGGGGTCGTACCGCCGACCGCGAACCTGCACGAGCCCGACCCGGAGTGCGACCTGGACTACACGCCGCTGACGGCGCGCGAAACGCGGGTGGACACGGTGCTGACGGTCGGCAGCGGCTTCGGCGGCTTCCAGAGCGCCATGGTGCTCACCCGCCCGGATCGGAGGGCCGCATGAGCAGCACGGCAACCCCGGTCTTCACCGGCATCGGCGTCACGGCCCCCAACGGGCTGGGCACCGAGGCCTGGTGGCGGGCCACCCTGGCGGGCGAGCACGGCATCCGTCCGGTCTCCCGCTTCGACGCCACCGGCTATCCGGCCACCCTCGCCGGCGAGGTGCCGGACTACGAGCCGGAGCGGCACATCCCCAGCCGGCTGCTGCCGCAGACCGATCACATGACCCGGCTCGCGCTCACCGCCGCCGAGGAGGCGCTCTCCGACGCCGAGGTGGATCCGGACGGCCTGCCGGAGTACGCCGCCGGCGTGGTCACCGCGGCCTCGGCCGGTGGGTTCGAGTTCGGCCAGCGCGAGTTGCAGGCCCTGTGGAGCAAGGGCGGACAGTTCGTCAGCGCGTACCAGTCCTTCGCCTGGTTCTACGCCGTAAACACCGGCCAGATCTCCATCCGGCACGGGTTGCGCGGGCCGAGCGGCGTCCTGGTCACCGAGCAGGCCGGCGGACTGGACGTGGTGGCCCAGGCCCGCCGTCAGCTGCGCAAGGGAAGCGCGCTGATGGTGACCGGAGGCGTCGACGGGTCCGTCTGCCCCTGGGGCTGGACCGGTCATCTGGCAGGCGGGCGCATGAGCACCGTCGCCGAACCTGAGCGCGCCTACCTGCCGTTCGCCGGTGACGCCCGCGGCCATGTGGCCGGCGAGGGGGGCGCGATCCTGATCCTGGAGGACGCCGCAGCGGCCCGGGCGCGCGGTGCCCGGACGTACGGCGCACTCGCCGGCTACGCCGCCACGTTCGACCCGGCGCCCGGCACCGACGCCGAGCCCGGCCTGCGCCGGGCGGTGGAACTGGCCCTGGACGACGCCGGACTCGCCGCCGGCGACATCGACGTGGTCTTCGCCGACGGCGCCGGGATCCGCGACCTCGACCGGCAGGAGGCCGACGCCCTGGCCCGGGTCTTCGGTCCCCGGGGCGTGCCGGTGACCGTCCCCAAGACGATGACCGGGCGGCTGCTGGCCGGTGGCGCGGCCCTGGACCTGGCGGCGGCGCTGCTGTCGGTCCACGAGGGGCTGATCCCGCCGACCGTGCATGTGACCTCCCCCGCCGACGACTGCCCCGTCGACCTGGTCACCGCCGTACGCCGCGGCCCGGTACGCCACGCGCTGGTGCTCGCGCGCGGCCACGGCGGGTTCAACGCGGCCGCGGTGGTGACCGCCGTGTCCGACAGCTGAAGATCCCCAGAAAGGTGTGCCCCATGGCGGAGATGACCCTTGAGCAACTCACCGGCCTGCTGCGCGAGTGCGCGGGCGAGGAGGAAGGGGTGGACCTGGACGGCGACGTCCTGGACCGCGCCTTCACCGACCTCGGCTACGACTCCCTGGCGATGCTGCAGGTGACCGGCCGTATCGAGCAGGACTACGGCCTCACGCTGCCGGACGAGGTGGTGGCGGAGGCGACGACGCCACGCCAGTTCCTGGCGCGTGTGAACGACGGTCTGAGCCAGGTGCCTCGGCCGGCGTGACGGTGGTGGCAGACGGAGGGGGGCGGGACCTTCGGGCCTCGCCCCCCTCGTCGTGGCCGGCCGGGCGCAGGGGTCACGGCTGGTTCAGGCGTGCCCGGGAGTCGTCGCCGGTTCAGACGGGCCGGATGTCGTCGCCGGTTCAGACGCCGGGTCGGATGTCGTCCCGGCGGATCTGGCGGTCCTTCACCCGCCAGGTGCCGTCCTCGTGCACCAGGACGTCGTCGCAGGTGCTGCTGGAGCGGATCTCGGGGGTGCCGTCGCGCGGTGTCTCCACCACCAGCGCGTAGGAGCCGACGAGCAGCTCCTCGCCGTCCCCGGGGCGGACCGACAGCATGCCCAGCCAGTGGCGGCGCTGGATGCCGCGCCGGGCGTAGTCGTCGACGGCGGCACGCGCGGCCGCGGCGATCGCGGCGCGCCCCACGACCGGCTGCGGGAAGGCGTTGGCGTTGAAGACGCCGTCCGAACTGAAGGTCTCGGCCCACTCCTCCGCCCGGCCGTCGTCCAGCAGCCGCATCTGCCGTGCGTAGAACTGCTGGACCAGCTGGTACGGGCCGGCGAGGGCGGGGTCGGTGGACACCGTCTCGGCGATCGACATGCGTTTTCCTCCTGAATCGGGCCTCGGGTTCCCCGAAGGGTCCGCCGGCCGGCTCCAGCCCGCCTCGATCCGGGCTGGAGCCCGGTGCCCGGGCCGCGCACGGCGTCCAGCGGTCTTCTACCTCGGTTCGAGCCGACCAGGCCACGGTGAGGGCCGACATCACCGACGAGGGGAGACCAGACCATGGCGAACGACGATCGGCGGGTGGCCCTCGTCACGGGCGCCACCAGCGGCATCGGGCTGTCCGTCGCCCGGGACCTGGCCCGCGCGGGCCTGGCGGTGTTCCTCTGCGCCCGGGACACGGACGCCGTGAAGCGGACGGTGGAGGAACTGCGGGCCGTCGGCCACGAGGCCGACGGCACGTCGTGCGACGTACGGGACAAGACCTCGGTCCGGGCCCTGGTGGACTCCGCCCTCGGGGCGTACGGCCGGGTCGACGTCCTGGTGAACAACGCCGGCCGCAACGGCGGCGGGGTCACCGCCGACCTGCCCGACGAGACCTGGTACGACGTCATCGACACCAACCTCAACAGCGTCTTCCTGGTCACCCGTGAGGTGCTCAAGCGCTCCGGGATGCGGGAGCGCGGCTGGGGCCGGGTCATCAGCATCGCCTCCACCGGCGGCAAACAGGGCGTGGTGCTCGCGGCGCCCTACTCGGCGTCCAAGCACGGGGTGATCGGCTTCTCCAAAGCGCTCGGCAAGGAGCTCGCGCCGACCGGCGTCACCGTCAACGCGGTGTGCCCGGGCTACGTCGAGACCCCGATGGCCCAGCGGGTGCGGGCCGGCTACGCCGCCGCCTGGGAGACGACCGAGGAGGACGTCCTGGAGCGGTTCCAGGCCAAGATCCCGCTGGGGCGCTACTCCACGCCGGAGGAGGTGGCCGGCCTCGTCGGCTATCTGGTGAGCGACACGGCGGCATCCATCACGGCCCAGGCGCTGAACGTCTGCGGCGGCCTGGGCAACTACTGATCCCGGCATACGACCGAGACGAGAGGGAGGGTCCCCCGTGTCCGACAGGCACCACACCCTGCACACGACCGAGATCGACGCACCCGCCCGGGTGGTCCACGACATCATCGCGGACGTGTCGCGCTGGCCCGTGTTCTTCACCCCCAACATCCATGTGGAGCACGTGGAACGGGGCGAGCGCACCGAGCGCATCCGGATCTGGGCCACGGCGGGCGGCGAGGTGAAGCAGTGGACCTCGCGCCGGGACCTCGACCCGGAGGCCCTCACGGTGCGCTTCCGGCAGGAGGTGTCGACGCACCCCGTCGCCTCGATGGGCGGCACCTGGCGGGCTGCGGCCCTCTCCCCCGCCCGCACCCGGCTGGAACTCCACCACGACTTCACCGTCGTCGACGACGCCCCCGAGCACGTGGCCTGGGTGAACGCCGCGCTGGACGGCAACAGCGACGCGGAGCTGGCCGGCATCAAGCGGGTCGCCGAACGGTACGACGAGCTGGACGCGCTGATGTTCAGCTTCGAGGACACGGTGCGCATCGAGGGCGACGCGCGGGACGTCTTCGACTTCCTCAACCGGGCCGACCTGTGGCCGCAGCGTCTGCCGCACGTGTCCCGGCTCGAACTGACCGAGGACCAGCCGGGCGTTCAGGTCATGGCCATGGACACCAAGGCCGCGGACGGCTCCGTGCACACCACCGAGTCGGTCCGGGTGGTGCGCGGCGGCGACCGCATCGTCTACAAGCAGACCACCGTGCCGGCGCTGATGAGCGCCCACACCGGCTGCTGGACGCTCACGCCGCGCGCCGGCGGGGTGGACGCCACCTCGCAGCACACGGTGGTCGTCAAGCCCGAGGCCGTCGAGAGGGTCCTCGGTGCGGGACGCACGGTCGCGGACGCCAGGAACTACGTCCGGAACGCGCTGAGCACCAACAGCCGGGCGACGCTCGGTCACGCCAAGGCTTATGCCGAGGCACGGCGGGGTGGGTGAAACCGCGCTGGGTGCATGCGCGTTGCGTGCATTCGCTTTGCGTGCGTTCGCGTTGCGTGCATTCGCGTTGCGTGCATTCGCGCTGTCTGTGTTCGCGTTGCATGCGTTCGCGCTGTCTGTGTTCGCATTGCATGCGTTCGTGCTGCGTGCGTTCGCGCGGTGTTAATCACCCCCGAGTCCAGTCCTACCCGATGGCACGAGGAGACCTCACTGATGGACGGCCCGCACTTCCCCGACGCCATGCGGCGCACGCTCGCCCACTACGCGCGCATGCGCCGTGACGAGCCGGTCAGTCACGACCCCGTGTCCGGGCGGTGGCAGGTGTTCCGCTACGCCGACGGACTGCGGGTGATGCAGGACTCCGAGACGTTCTCCAACGACATGAGCGAGTTCATGCCCCCGGTGGAGGAGCTCTCCGCGTTCCAGCAGGGCAACTTCCAGAACATGGACATGCCCCGGCACCGGGAGCTCCGCGGCCTGGTCAGCCAGGCCTTCACCCCCCGGTTCGTGGCGGACCTCGAGCCCCGGATCCGGGCGGTGACCCGGCAGTTGCTGGACGCCGCCGACGCCCGCGGCGACACCATGGACGTGGTCGCCGACCTCGCGCATCCGCTGCCCGTGACGGTCATTGCCGAGGTGATGGGGCTGCCCCGCGAGGACCACGGCCTCTTCCGCAAGTGGGCGTACGCCCTGTTGGTGGACAACGGGGTCGACGCGATCCGCAGCGAGGAGGGCGTGGCCGCCATGGCTCCGGCCATCCGGGAGATGAACGACTACCTCGGCGGCCATGTACGGCGTCACCGGACCGTCGAAGGATCGGGCCTGCTGCACGACCTCATCCGGGCGGAGGCCGACGGCCGGCGGCTGAACGACCAGGAGATCGTGGGCTTCCTGGGTCTGCTGCTGATCGCCGGGTTCCTCACCACCAGCGCGCTCCTCGGCAACGCCGTGCTCTGCTTCGACGAGCACCCCGAGGCAACTGCGCGGCTGCGCGCGGATCCGGAACTGCTGCCCTCCGCCATCGAAGAGGTGCTGCGCTACCGGTCGCCGCTGATCTGGCTGGACCGCCGGGCGGCCCGGGAGACCCGGCTGAGCGGTCATGTCGTCCCGGAGGGGGCGCTGGTCAGCGTCGCCCTGGTGTCGGCGGCCCGGGACGGGGAGGCCTTCCCCGACCCGGACACCTTCGACATCACCCGCCGGCCCAACCGCCACCTGTCGTTCGGCAAGGGCGCCCATGTGTGCCTGGGCGCTCCGCTTGCCCGGCTGGAGGCGCGGGGGGCCCTGACCGAGCTGCTGCGCCGCTATCCCGACTTCGCCGTGTCCCCCTCCGCCGAGGAGCCGCTGCTGTTCCACGACCCGGACGGGCTGCAGGCGGCCACCCGTCTGCCGCTGCGGGTCAGCCGGGCCCTGGTGCGTTGAGCTGCGCGGTGCTATGGCGGATGACGAGGTCGGCCGGTACGACGTACGGGCGCACGGAGGGGGCGTCGGTGAGGGGTTCGGAAAGGGCGTCGGTGGTGAGGCCTGAGGTGTCGGTGGCGTCGATCCGTCGCAGCAGTACGCGGAGGGAGCGGGTGCCGATGTCGGTGAAGTCCGTGCGGACCGTGGTCAGGGGCGTGAGGAAGTGGGCGGCCTCGGGGATGTCGTCGTAGCCGACCACACTGACGTCCTCCGGGACGCGGCGGCCCGCCTCGTGCAGGGCGCGCAGGACCCCGAGGGCCATCTGGTCGTTCGACACGAAGACGGCGGTGACCTCGGGGTTCCTGGCCAGTTGGCGGCCGAGGTCGTAGCCGGAGACGGCGCTACAGTCGCCGGGGAGGGGGGCGGGACGGCGGCGCCGGCCGCCTTCAGGGTGGCCCGCCAGCTGTCCGCCCGGCGGTCCGCCGACGTCCAGCCGGTCGGACCCGCCACGTGCCAGACCGTGTGGTGCGCAGACCGATCACGCAGGTGCCGGCCATCGCCCGTCCCGGCACGGACCAGGGGGAAGCCCGCACCCGCGCACAGGCGTGTTCCTCCGGCGGGTGACCCGCCGGAGGAACAACGCCCTCTTCGTACTCGCCCTCCCCCGCCCGGCGGTTACTTCCCCTTCGGCGACGTGAAGCCGAGGACACGTCGCGTCGTGGCGGACTGGGACTTCTTGTAGGTGAGCCGGTCGTACGAGGTGTTGCCCTCCACCGAGTGGTACTTCTTCGTCGCGGAGTTGTACGAGGTCACCACGCCCACGTGGTCGGCCCTGCCGTCAGCGGTGTCGTCGTAGAGCACGGTGTCACCGGGCTTCGGCCTGTAGGTGTCGGCCGCCACCTGGGCCTTGGGGTGCCAGGTCCTGTTGGTCAGGCCGTAGGTGCGGAAGGAGTCGGCGGCCGCGTTCAGGCCGGTGATCTTCGCCTGGCCCCAGTACCAGGTGTACTTGGCGAAGTCGGCGCACCAGGCACGCGAGGTCCACTTGACGCTGGTCCAGGTCTTGGTCCAATTCCCTCCCACCTTGATGTACATGTAGCCCTTGCTGGTGCCGCACGCCTGGTTGTTGGTGATGGTGCCGAAGCGGGGAGCGGTGGTGCCGTCCCAGCGCAGGTTCGCCCTGGACGTCCAGAACCCGGTGTAGAAGTTGCAGTTGTTGCGCTCGGTGTCGTCGCCCTTGGCGTCGCCCTCGTACGTGCGCTTCCTCACCTCGGCGTTGGTGCTCGTGTACTGCCCCAGGGCCTGCTGGGCGATCAGCGGCCCCGGCGCGGTCGCCGCGTGCGCCGGGGCCGCTGCGGCGAGTCCGCCCAGCAGCGTGGTCAGGGCGGTCAGCAGGACGGTGAACCGCCCCACCGCCTTGACCCTCGCGGGTGCGACGGGCGCCGAGGGCGAAGTCATGTGCCGGCGACGGGTGTCCGTGGTCATCCGTGGTCCCCTCCTTGGTCCGGGGAGTCGTACGGCCCACCCCCTGCGGGCCGCGGTGACCCCACCGTCGCCGGTCGGCCTTCGCGAAACCTTCGGCATGTCTTGAATCGGGCTTGGCCCTCCGCACACAGCCGGATAGACAACGTTCACGCACTCGTCGAAGGGGGGAGACGATGGCTGCGTGGTTCGGTGTGCTCGGCGTGGTCGAGGTCTGGTGCGACGGGGTGCCGGCCGATGTGGGGCACGCACGCCAGCGGCAGGTGCTGGCGGCGTTGCTCGTCGATGCCGGACAGGTGGTGCCGGCGGACACGCTGGTGGCACGGGTCTGGGGGGAGCGGGCCCCGCGAGGGGGCCGGGACGTGCTGTACGGGTATGTGTCCAGGCTCCGGACCGCACTGGCCGCGGCGGACGTCCCGATCACCCGGACCCGGGGCGGCTATCTGCTCGCGGTGGAGCCACGGACGGTGGATCTGCACCGGTTCCGCGACCTCGGGGCTCGGGCCCGGGAGGCGACGGCGACGTCCGCGGAGTCCGCGCTGGCGCTGTGGGAGGAGATGCTCGGGCTGTGGCGGGGCGAGCCGTTCGCCGGGGCGGACACCCCGTGGTTCAACGCCCAGCGGACCCGACTGGAGGCCGAGCGGCTGTCCGCCCAGCTCGACTTGACGGAGTTGCGGCTCGGTCTGGGCCGGCACGCGGCGGTGCTGTCCGAGTGCGAGGCACGGGCACGGGCGCACCCGCTGGACGAACGGGTGGCCGGGCATGTGATGCTCGCGCTGTACCGCGCCGGCCGCGCCGCCGACGCCCTCGCCCGTTACCAGGACATCCGGCGGCGGCTGGCACACGAGCTGGGCGTCGACCCCGGACCGGGTCTGCGCGACCTCCACCGGCGGATCCTGGCCAACGACCCGGCGCTGTCTCTGCCCGAGCCCTCCCCGCACGCTTCTCCGGCAGGCGGGGCACCGCCGCCTGTGCCGCGCCAGCTTCCCGCTCCCCCGGTCCACTTCGTCGGCCGTGACGAGGAGATCGCCGTCCTGGACAAGATGCTCGCGGCCCAGGACGAGCCCCGCACCGCCCTGCAGCTCTCGGTGATCTGCGGTACCGGCGGGGTCGGCAAGACCTGGCTCGCGCTGCGCTGGGCCCACAGCAGACAGCACGGCTTCCCCGATGGGCAGCTCTTCGCCGACCTCCGTGGCTTCACGCCCTCGGGGAAACCGGCAGACCCCTCCGTGGTGATCCGCGGGTTCCTCGACGCACTCGGCGTCGCCCCCGAGCGCATACCAGCCACCTCGGACGCCCAGGCAGCTCTGTACCGCAGTCTCCTCGCGGACCGGCGCGTGCTCGTCGTCCTGGACAACGCCCGTGACACCGAGCAGCTCCTGCCCCTGCTGCCGGGCACGCCCACCTGCACCGTCGTGATCACCAGCCGCGCACAGCTCACCGGGCTCGCCGCCTCGCATCAGGCCACCCACCTGACGCTCGACGGGTTCGACTCCGCCACGGCCCGCGAGCTGCTGGTCGGCCGGCTGGGCGCCGAACGGGTCGCCGCGGAAGCCGACGCCGCGGCCACCCTGGTCGCCCAGTGCGCGGGACTGCCCCTGGCCCTGAGCGTCCTGGCCGCGCGCATCACCACCAACCCGGTGTTCACCCTGACCGCCCTCACCGAGGAACTGCGCGAGAGCGACTCCCGCCTCGACGCCCTGGACACCGGTGAGAACACCACCACCGTACGCACCGTCCTCGCCTCTTCCTACCGCGCGCTCGACCCGGACACCGCCCGCGTGTTCCGCCAGTTCGCGCAGGTGCCCGGCCCGGACATCGCCCAGGCGGCCGCGAGCAGTCTCACGGACCTCCCCCTCGCCCGGGCACGCCGGGCGCTGCACCGGCTGAGGGCCGCCCACCTCCTCCAGGAACTCGCTCCCGGGCGGTTCGGCTGCCACGACCTGTTGCGCGCCTACGCCATCGAAGTCGTCGGCTCCGTGGACGGCGCGGAGGGCGAGGCGGCCCGCCTCCGCGTCCTCGAGCACTATCTGCACACCGCCTGGTCGGCCGACCGGCTCCTGCACCCGCACCGCGATCCCCTCCGCCTGGCGCCGGCCGCCGACGGCGTGCGTCCGGAGGACCTCGCCCACCACGACCGGGCCATGAACTGGTTCACCCAGGAGCGCCCCGCGCTCGTCGCCGCCGTGCACCAGGCCGCCCGTCACGGTCACGAGACGTACGCCTGGCAACTGGCCTGGGCCCTGACCACCTTCCTGACCCGGCGGGGACTGTGGCACGACGTCGCGGCCGTCCACACGACGGCACTGGCGGCCGCGGAACGGCTCGGTGACGCGGCCGCCCAGGCCGAGTCGCTCCGCGCACTGGCCTGGGAGCGCATCGAGGCGGGCGACCACGACGCGGCGCACCGCCGACTGGCCCGGGCTCTGTCCCTGATCCAGGACAGCGGCCAGGTCCTGTCCGAGGCCGAGACCCACTTGGCCCTCGGCTGGCTCCACGAGCACACGGGTGACTGGGCGGCGGCGTTGCGCCACGACGAACACGCGGCCCGCCTGTTCACGCGGCTGGGCCACCGGGCCGGACTCGCGCGCGCCCTGAACGCCGTGGCGTGGGACCACGTGCAGCGGGGCGATCCCCGAGCGGCCGTGTCCCACTGCGAACAGGCCATGGTCATCCACGGGGAGCTCGACGACCCGCGCGGGCAGGCCAACACCCTGGACACGCTCGGCTACGCCTACCAACGGCTCGGTGAGTTCTCCGAGGCCCTCACGTGTCACCGGCGCAGCCTGGAACTCCACAGAGCCCTGGGCCACCGTCCCAACGAGGCGTTGGACCTCATCCATCTCGGGGAGGTGCACCGGGCCATGGGTGACCTGAGCGCCGCGAGGCACGCGGTCGAGGAAGCCATCGGCATCTACCGGGACATCGAGGTCCACCCCGCACGCGTGGAGCACGCGCGCACGCTGCTCGCCTCCCTGGGCACGACCGGCACCGCCTCCCAGTGATCCGGACGGCACCCGGCGGAGGACCGAGCGCACTTCACGGTGGAGCCCGGACTCAGCCGACCCGCCAGGTGCGCTCGGCCGCCCAGGGTCGAAGCGCTGCCAGCCGATCTCCGGGAAGTCACGCCGCAGCGCGTCCACGTCCACGTCGAGGCCGGCCTCCGGCCGGGCGAGGGCGTGGGCGGCCACTCGCAGCCAGCCTTCAAGCAGGGACCACCATGCAGGCACTCCCCAACGTCAACCAGCGGCTGATGGTCGAGAACAGCCGGCTGATCGCCGCAGACGCTCCGGAACCGACCCGGGCAGCCACAGCCCCCCGCAAACCGCCCGGCCTTTGAGAAGCCCGAGGAGGAGTTGCGCCGCCCGCGGCCGCGAACCGCGAGCTGATGGCCCAACTCGACCGCCACACCGGCTGATCAAGCAGCCCGTGAAAACACGCGGGTTCCCGAGGCGCTGACGGCAGCACCGCCTCGGGCGCGTGGTCACAGGTCATCCCATGGACGACGGTGTGGGGGCAGGAGGATCAGGAGGCTCGGTGAGCCGTTGGTCCCCTCCGGGACCCGTGCAGCCGTGCCGGCCTGAGGTGAGGACTGCACAGGCCTTGACGGCCGACGGGGTGGGGGCGGCGAGCATGGCGCTGTAGGCGTCGGTGTCGTAGTGCACCTTGTTCTGGTGGGTGCTGTTGCGCGGCCCCACGATGCGGGCGATGTCGCCGGGGCGGCCCCAGCTGATGCGGGCCCACGCGGCCCGGCAGGCGTCGCTGTACCGCAGCTCCACGTAGACCTGCTGGACCTTGGTCAGGGCCGCCGTCCAGGCGTCACCCCCGCAGCCGGCCTCCTTCGGGTCCTTTCCGGCGCAGCTGTCCGCGAAGCAGTTGACGTCGGCCTGCCTGCCCCCGGGCTCGGTTTCCGACACGGCGGCCCGTGCCGTGCCGGCCGACGAGTCACCGTTGACCAGCACGACCGCGGCGCCCACGAGCAGGAGGGCCAACAGCAGGGCCGCCGCCCAGAGCAGCCGTGCGTCGAGCCGAAGACGCCGCCGCCCCTCGTCGGACGACGGCGGAGCGGCCTCAGTGGGGTCGACGGGCGGTTCGGTCCGCGGGGCGGGTGGTGCGGGCCGTCGGCCTCCTGCCCGCTGATCGTGCGCGGCGGCGTTGGCCAGTTCCCACAGCGCTGCGAGCCGGGCGGGCTCCGCGTCGGACAACTGCCCCAGGACGGTGACCGCTTGCCGTGGCGGCAGCGTCTTGCCGTTGAGGTACCGCTCCCAGGAAGACTTGCTGTACGGGGTTCGCTCGGCGAGTGCCGTCAGGCTCAGTCCACTGCGGATCTTCAACGTCCGTAGTTCGGTGACCAGTTGCCGGACGTCCGTTGCGAGGTCGTCCGGCAGTGGTTTCCAGTCGGTCACTGAGACCCCCCACCACCAGTTGTCCCACCTGTCTCCCACGGTAGCGACCGGGTATAGACCACCAGCACCGTCAATTCCGCCAAATTCCTTGGCCGGTGCCCACGGACGCGGCTAAGACGGTTGGATGCGTGGAAAGACCGCGGCCGGTGCCGCGCTGTGTGTACTTCTCGTCGGAGCGCTGTGCGCGGGGGCCACTCGACCGGACGACGAACGAGAGCCGAACGGCCGGGTACTCCTGTCCGACCTGCACGAGGCGGACCTGCTGGTGTCCGGCCGAACGACGCGCAGTGATGTCGTGGGACTGTGGCAGGCGATCCTGTGGGCCGACGGCTACACGGCGCGAAGACAGGTCTCCTGTGCGTACGACGGTCCGACGGCCGTCGAGACCCGCGCATGGCAGAGCAATCACCACCTCTCGGCGGACGGTGTGGTGGGACCGGCGACCTGGGGCACGGCCGCGGCACGGCTGGCCCCGGTGGGCCGCTGGACGGTCTACCGGGGTGAGCGGTACGACCTTCCGCTGCGTCGGGACGCGGACGGATTCCTCGAGGTCTACGACGCCGGGGTGTTCCGTCGGCTGCGGACCGACGAGGTCACCCTGACCCTGTGCCGGTGACGCGGTCGATCCAGCTGTCGTACTGTGTGACCCCGAGTTGGTGGCCGCCGACGACCACGGTCGCCGTCGCCGATCCCGGACCGCCCGCGACCATCGCGGTGCGGACCGCGCCGGCGGGGACCGAGCTCCCCTCTCCCCCTGTCGTGGCGATGCGCAGGCCGGCCGTGGCCCCCGCCGACTCGACCTCTGCCCAACTGGCCTGACATGCCGGGCTGTACACGAGCTCCAGGACCTGGCCGTACGCCCGCAGGCGGTGGACGGTCACCCGGTCGCCGTCGCATCGCTCCCGGCCGGGATCCCGCCCCTCGCAGGCGGCCGACCGGCATCCGGTCGTCGCGCTGTCGGCCCCGCCCGCCAGTGGGTACGGCCAGGCCGGCACGCCGGTCGGTGCGCCTCGTGGTGGGCGGTCGGCCGGCCTGGCGTTCCACGGCCACACGAGCACGGCGACGGCAAGAAGCGCGCAGACGGCCGCGACGCCGACCCAGGGTACGATCGGGCCGGCCGCCGCCCCGGGTCGCCCGGACGAAGGGGCGGCCGGCGGCGAGGATGTGTGGGGCGGTGGCTCTCCGGCGGGCCCGGACAGGTCCGGGGCGGGGAGCGCCTCGGACGCCCGCGCTTCCGGCCCGGTGTCCAGGGGCTGCCCCTTCTGCCAGGCATGAGCGGCCGACTCCCACAACACCCGCAACTGCTCCCGGTCGGCATGCGCCAATCGGCCCACTGCCTCCACGGCAGGCCAGGGCGGCAGGCGGGAACCGTTGACGTAGCGCCGCCAGGAACTGCGGCTGTATCCGGTTCTGGTGGCCACGGCCGCCGCGCTCGCCTCGCATCTGTCCAGGCACAGGCGCAGCTCCCGCACCAGCCGGACGACCTCGATCGGCAGGTCTCCCGGCAGTGGTCGCCAACGGCCCACAACGCCCCTCCCCACTCGGTCCGTCGTGCCACGAACGTTCCCCGAGCGCATTCCAGCGTCCCACCGCGTTGCCCACGGCTCTGGCATCCTCGCAGGCCACGGGCCGGACGTCCCGGATTTGGGTCAGTTGCCCGGCACCGGTGGCCGCCGAGATCGCACCCGGCCAGACTCGTCGGCACCTGCGGCGGCCGAGCATCGGGCCGGCCGATCCGCCGTACGCACAGACTCCGGGGGTTCACGTGAACGCTGCGCGCCACGCCGTATCGAGGGGGCGGAGAAGCACGGGCCTTGTGGCGTCCCGCGGGACGGACGGCGCTCCGAGACCCGCGCCGAGGCCCGGCGCGTCACCCCTCGACGGGTTGCTCCGGGACATCAATGCGTTCGTCGAAGACCACCTTGCCGACGCCGATCTCTCACCGGCCTCGATAGCCGCCGCGCACCACATCTCCGTGCGGTATCTGCATCATCTCTTCCAGCGGGACCGGCGGACCGTCGGCGCCTACGTGCGTCGACGGAGGCTGGAACGCTGCCGGGCGGACCTGGCCGACCCCGCGCTCCTCCGTCGCGGCGTCGGCCAGGTCGGGAGGCGATGGGGCTTCCGGGATCCGGCGGTGTTCAGCCGCGCCTTCAAGTCGGCGTACGGCATTACGCCCGGGGCCTACCGCAGGCGACTGCTGCGGTAGGCCCCAGGACGCCCGTACCCCACCCCGTCCTCACCGGTGAGGGGTACGCTCCGCTCGTGCGGCGGGCAGCAGACCTCGCGGTGCGCGCTGCGGCTGCTCGTTGGAGTCGAGCGTGACGACGGCGCCACCCGCGAAGGGCGTCGCGGGGCCGAAGTTGGATCCCCCGCCGAGCGCTCCGCGGGTGAGGACTTGGGAGCCGGTGACGGTGAGACTGTCCCCACTGAGGGCGGTGTTCAGCACGAACAGGGCTCCGGCCTGCAAGGAGCCGTCCTCCCAGGGAGCGGTCACCAGCAGCTCGGGCCGTCCGTCGCCGGTCACGTCAAGGATTCGCAGGCCGTAGCCGAAGCCTTCACCGACCTGGGCGCCGGCACCGATCACCGCGGCGTTCTCGTCGAAGGTGGCACCCGGGGCGGACAGCAGGCCCGCACTGCCGCCCCGCAGCAGTGTCACCGTGCCGGTGTTGTTCTCGCGCAGCGACCCCGTCGCCAGGTCGGCGTACCCGTCGCCGTCGAGGTCCCCCATGGCCAGCGAGCCGCCGAAGAAGTCGTTCTCCTCCGGGGTGCCGGGAATGCCGGGACTGCTCTGGCTGATCGTCTGGACCCGGGTGGGGCTGATCCCCCCGGACCCTCCGCGGGCGACGACGAGGGCGCCGGAGTACTGGGGATCGCCGGAGGCGCGGTCGGCGAGGACCAGGACGTCGGCGTTGTTGCCACCGTGGAACCGGCCCACGGCGACGGTGCGGAGGTGGTCCTGGGTGTTCGTGTCCTGGACGCTGATGGAACTGGTGGCGGCCGCGTTCACGCCTCCTGCGGACCCGGGGATCACCACGACGCCGCCCCAGGCGTCGGACACCCCGCTCACCGCTTCCCCGGGCGCGCTGACCACCAGGTCGTCCTTGGCGTCGCCGGTCACGTCCCCGGCGGCGACCGACCAGCCGAACTTGTCCCCCGTCTCCGGCGTTCCCGGAACCCCTGAGGTGTCCTGCGAGACGCCGACCGAGCGACTCGCCGTGATGCCGCTGCCGCCGCCGAACAGGACGGTGACCGCGCCGGCCCGCTGGGTGCTGCCGATCGCCTCGCCCGGGGCGCCGATGGCGAGGTCCGCGAAGCCGTCCGCGTCGAAGTCGCCGACCGCGAGGCTCGCGCCGAACCGGTCACCGGGCTCGTTGTCACCGGGGATGCCGGGCACGCCCTGGTCTATCTGCGCGAGCCCGTTGGGGATGAGGCCCAGGTAGGGCGATTCGCGCTTGCCGTACAGGATGGTGACCATGCCGACGGCGAGTTTGCTGTTGATGCTCTCGCTGGGGTTGCCGATCGCGACGTCGGCGAGGCCGTCCCCGTTGAAGTCCCCCGTCACCAGCGACGCCCCGAAGGTGTCGTCGGACTCCCCGCTGCCCGGGACGAAGTCATGGCTGTCCTGACTGACCGCCACGGCCGGCCCGGCGGGCAGCGTGCCGCCGCCGGGTATCACGTATATGGAGCCGCCTTTGTCGAGCCCCTCCGCGTTGGGGTCCCCGGCGAAGGTGAGCCGGGCGCCGGTGGAGACGACCATGTCGGCGATGCCGTCGCCATTGACGTCGGCACGGGCGGCTGCGCCGCCGGGGGCGGCGGCCGATGTTGTTCGGTGAGAGGGGTAAGTGTGGGAATCGGCCACGGCAATGGTTGCGTGGGTGAGGGCGGCGGACAGCACAACAAGCGCTGTCAGCAGATACTGGAATCGACGTTTGGGCAACACTGCTCCTACGGTGCGGGCCAGCGCGATGGGGGTTTGGCACGAATCCTTCTACGACCGCCAGGTCAATAGCGGATTGGCTGGTCGAATACGAAGGTTTCGCGCAGTGTGGGACCAGGAAGTCTGACTTGAAGACCGAAATGTTCGGGATGCAGTAGCGAGTTCATCGAAGTCACGTTGGTGACCGTGAAGTGAGCCATGGCGACTCCAGCACCGACGCCGGTGGTGTTCCACGACAACAGATACGATCCGAGGAAGCCCTCGGCGTAGTTACTACCTAGACGACCACGAGTGGCGATACCGGCCATATCCCTCGCCACTTGGCCCAGATTCTGCGGATCCTGGTAGGCCGTGGTACCAGAACTGGCGCCCGAGCGGTGCAGATCGTCTGCGATCCGCATGCCGGCTCTCCGTATAAAAGCCGAGGTCATCAAGTACTGGGTCAGGGGATCGTTCTGGTGGAAGATTTCATTGTGGTGTCGCCAAGCTACAGTCCATTCCAAGGCCAGGTCCCCATCGCCTTTGCAGTTGCCGCACTTGGGCTTCGGTCCACAGGTGTCCTGGCCGAAGAGGTTGGGCAGTGTGCACAGGGACGGCAAAGTGGGTGGCCAGGTCGGGAAAATGGTCGGCAACGGAGGCGGTACCGGCGCAACGACCGGAGCCGGGCCCGGAGATCCACCGCAGTAGCCACAAACGTTGCTCCCGCCGCTTCCGCTTCCGCTGCTACCACCGCCACCACCTCCGCTTGGCTTCTCCCCAGGGGTGTTGACGCAGGTGCGGCCGTCCAGGTCTCTCCAGCACTTCTGCAGCCCCGTCGGGTCACTGAACGTCGTCGGGTTGCCGTCGGCGTAGGTGTAGCCGTTCAGGGTCTGGGGCTTGGTCTTGTCGTACAAGGGGTCCGGGGAGATGAAGCGGCCCAGGGAAGGGTCGTAGTAGCGGGCGCCGATCTGGTCCAGGCCGGTGTCCGCGTCCTCCGTCTTGCCGAGGAAGCCTCGGTCGGTGGTGGGCAGGGCGTCGGTGCCGCCGCGGTGTGCGCCGTAGGGGAGGTACCGCTGGCGCGAGACCTTGCCCGTGGCTGCGTCGACGGCGAGCTGGGTGGAGTTCTGCTGGTCGTTGCCGAGCCACTGCAGGGTGGTGGGCGTGCGCATTGCGACGACGCTGGTGCCTGCGGCGTAGTAGCGCGTCGCGCTGACCGCCGAGCCGGTGCGGGTCAGTTCCATGCCGTCCAGGTAGACCGTCGTGCCACTCGGGGTGCGGCGGACCAGCCGGTCGCCGTCGGCGTCGTACGCGAACGACGTCGTCGCGCCCGCGCTGGTGACCGAGGCGAGGGAGCCGTTGTCGGTCCAGGCCAGGGTGCCCGCGGTGCCGCCGACCGAGCGCGAGGTGAGGCGCCCGTCGGCGTCGTAGCCGTAGGTGTCGGAGCCCACGGAGGAGACCGCGTGCGGACGCACCGCCGTCGGACCGGGATCGGGGTAGGTGTACGTGCGGGTGGTGGCGTCGTCGGAGACGGAGGTCAGGTCACCCACGGGGTCGTAGGAGTAGGCGAGCCGGTAGGGGTCGGTCCCCGCCTTGTCGGCACCCGACGGCCCGGCGGAGCAGGCCGCCGTGGTGGTCCAGGCGTTCGTCAGGCGCTGCAGGGCGTCGTAGCCGTAGCACTGGTTCTGCGGTACGGCCGGGGTCTGGTCGGTGACGGAGGTCAGGTCGCCGTCGTCGTCGTAGGCGTACGTGTCGTACTGCACGCGGCCGCCGGCCGTGAAGCTCTGCACGGACGACAGGCGCTGCGCGCCGGAGCTTTCGTAGCCGTACTGCCGCTGCACGCTGCCTTCGGCGCCGTAACTCCTGCCTTCGAGCACTCCGTTGCCGTAGTAGATGCTGGACTTCACATAGGTGGTGGTGTCGCCCGTCAGGGTGTCCGGCCGGCCGGTGTCCGTGTATCCGGTGGTGACCTTCTCGGCGGGCAGGCCGCCGGCCGCCGGATAGGTCGTCCAGGTCCGGTGTCCCGCGCGGTCGTATCCGTAGCCGTAGGTGTAGGTGCCGGCCAGCGCTCCTTCGGCGGCCGGCACGGTCCATGTGCGGCCGGTGACCTGGTAGCGCAGGTCGTAGCCGGTGACGTCGACACGGTAGGCCTGGCCTCCGCTCCAGCGGGTGGTGGTGGCGGGCCGGCCGAGCACGAACTTGGTGGGTGTGCCGCTCTGACCGGCCATGGGCACGGTGTCGTAGGTCCATTCAGCGAGCTTGGTGTCGCCCACCGATCCGGACCATTCGGTGCGTTTGCGGTTTAACGCGTCGTAGGTGTAGGCGAGTGTCTTTCCGGCCGCGTCCTTCGCGGTGAGGACGTTGCCCGCCGGGTCGTACGTGGTGGTCGACGGGCCCGCGTCGGGGTCGTGGGTGCTGGTGCGGTGGCCGAGCCAGTCGTAGCCGTACGAGGTGAGGTTGCCGGCCGCGTCGGTGATGGTGGCGACCTCTCCGCGCGGTGTGTACGTGTAGCTGGTGGTGGGGGTCGCGGACGGCGGCACGTCGCTGCCGGCGGGGACGTTCTCCTGCACCTTCGCGAGTCGGTCCAGGCCGTCGTTCCAGTAGGCGGTTCGGGCGCCGCGCGGTGGAGTGACCACCTTTCCGTCGCCGTAGTTGGCGGTGCTGGTCGTCCAGTCGACCGCGCCGTAGCCGTACAGCGTGCTGGAAGTCTCCCGCTGCAGTGCGTCGTAGGTCTTCTCCGTCCACGAGGGGATCTCGCTGGGAGCCGGGTTGAGCAGCAGGTCCGGGTCGTCGCCGGGGGCCTGGGTGTTGTAGAGCGCTGCCGAGGTGCCCTTGGTCAGGCCGCGGTCGTCGTACGTGGTGACGGTGACCGTGCGGCCGCCGGTACGGGCCGCGCTGGGCGCCTGCACCTCGCGCGTCCGGCCGAAGCCGTCGAGATAGGTGTACGTCGGGAGCCATTGGGGTGTGCCGTTGGTGAGCGACTGCAGCTGGCGCGCGGTCACGACCGTCGGCTTGTCCGGCTGTGAATTGGGGGCGGTCCCGTCGACGGTGACGCGATAGGCGTACTCGTAGGAGGGCACCGCGCCGGTCGGCGGGGGGACGTCCACGCCGTTCGGCTTGGGTTCGGTGGGCAGCCAAACGCGGACCAGCCGGCCGGCTCCGTCGTAGTCGGTGGTGGTGGTCAGGCCATTGGGGTCGACAGTGCGGGTGACCACACCGAAGGCGCGGCTGGTGTAGGTGGTGGTGCTCTGGCTGAGCGGGTTGGTCGTCCTGGTGCCGTTGACCGGCCAGCCGCTGGTGGGGTTGTACGACGTCGTGGTGGTGTGGTTGAGCGGGTCGGTGTCGGAGGTGACGCGGCCGTACTGGTCGTACACCTTCTTCTCGTCGGAGTGCGAGGTGTCGTTCCAGTACCGGCGGATCTCGGTCGGGTTGCCGTCGATGGGCTGATCGCTGGTGCCGGGCGCGGTGGCGTTGTCGTAGAGGGTCACGGTGCGGGCCACCACCGGGCCCGGGCACTGTGTGCTGCTCGCGTCGGGGTCGCCGTTGTGCGTCTCCTGGGTTTCGGGATAGTCCCGCATCCAGCGCCAGTCCGCGGTGTTCTGCGCGTAGGTGATCTCGCTGCAACTGTTGTCGGCCGCGGTGCCGATCTCCCCCCACTCCACCATCCGGGTGGGCAGTCCGCCGTTGGCGGCGCTGTAGCCGTCCTTGTCGCTGCCGGTCTGCCGCCAGGTCCCGTCGGACCTGAGCTGCCGGGCCCGGGTCTGGTAAGGGCGGATCATGTGGGCGTTGTGCAGGCCGGGGCCGTTCGCGGTGACGCCCGAGTCCCAGTAGGTGTACCGCTCGGAGGCGAGTTCGGTGCGCGAACCGTCGGAGTTCAGGCGGTAGTGGCGGGTCTGCAGCGTCTCGCCGCTCTTGGCGTGGTTGTCGGCGAACTGGTTGCCGTCCCAGTCGGTGAGGTTGACGTTCTTGGTGCCGCCGCTCTTGAGCTTGTCCCCGTCCATGCCGCGGAAGTGGGTGGTCTCCGTGACCGAGCGCTGCCCGGCCGGGCCGCTGCCGTCGGTCTGCCGGACGGTGGCGTAACCGCGCCAGTCGGCCCACTGCTGCTGGTCGGTGGGTGTGGTGAGGTCGTCGTCGTAGTGCCAGGCCGGTGTGCCCAGGTAGTCGTACTGGGTGGTCCTGGTGGGCGAGCCACCGATCAGGTCGACCTGGTCGAGCTTGGTCACCAGGTACTTCTGGAAGACGCCGTGCACGGTCGAGGAGGCCCCTTCGGGCCGGTAGTCGACGCGGAAGCATTCCTGGTCGTTGGTGTCCCAGTGCTTGCCCGATTCCCAGGTGGAGTCGGAACCGTCGCTGGGACAGGTGGCGGCGGCGGAACCGTGGCCGTAGTGGATGTCCGTCGCGCCGCCGAGCCCGTTCTGGATGCTGGTGATACGGCGCATGGGCATCGCCTTGGTGGAGTCACCGCTGGGGTAGTCGACCCGGTTGTTGAGCCAGGCCCCGTCGAAGTCCACGGCGGGCAGGGTGACGTTCTCCCCCCATGTGCCCTGTACCTGGATGTAGTTGAGCCACAGCATCGCGTCGGTCGCGCCGGGCGGGTCGGGCATCGCGTAGGTGGGTTGGATGCGGTCGACCTGCAGGTAGGCCGAAGTGGCCGGGTCCCAGACCTGTGTGGTGATCGACGCCAGGCGCCGGGTGACGAAGAAGGCCGGGGAGTTCTTCGTGCAGTCCTGGCCGCTGGTGCAGATCAGATCGACGGGTACGTCGGGGTAGTCGCTGTCGCTGGTGGAGGTCGGGGCGGAGCAGTTCGGGCTCTGCTTCGTGACGTCGGACAGACAGCGGTAGGCGGTGGTGAAGTCGACGCGGTCGGCCGGCTTCTCGCCGGTCTGCATGCCGTACTCGACCCGGCTGAGGTATCCGCCCCTGTCGTAGGACTCCTTGTCGCCGTTGGAGAAGCGCTTGTAGTAGTTGGTCTCCTTGGTCCACGAGAACCGGGTGTCGTTCTCGTTGGGGTCCCGGATCTCGTCCAGGTTCCAGCGGTAGGTCTGACGGCACAGCGACTGTGCAGCGTCGTGACAGGGTTCGCCGCTGTCGTTGCCGACGACCGGTACCGTCCAGTTGGAGTCCTCGTGGTAGCCGAAGAAGTAGCGGGTGCCGTCGTCGGTGGAGACCACCCAGGCTTCCTTGCTGTTGTCGGAGTTCGCACCGTCGTAGGTGTGCTCGATCTTCCAGCCTGGGTCGTCCTCGGCGTGGTACCTGCCGCTGCCGTCCTTGATCAGCTCGGTTGTCGCACCCTGAAGGGAGATGACGTACTCGGCGCCGTCCTCCGCGCCCGAATACGGCGAGTGCCAGCACAGGTCGGACAGGGTCGGGCTTCCGTCGTCGACGCACGCCCGGTACTTGCGCTCGATGAAACCGGGGTTCAACTCCCAGCCCAGTCCCACCCAGGACGCCTGGTTGTTCGAGGCCGAGGTCCGGCCGTCGACCGACTGTGATGAGTAGTCCAGCGACAGGTCCGGCGCCTTGCCGTAGGGAGGAGGAGGCAGCGGGAGCGGGTAGGAGTACTGGAAGTCACCCGACTCGGGTCCGACCGACCACTTGCCGGACGCCTTGAGGTCGGTCGCCCGGTAGTCGCCGCTACCACCGGACGTGGTGGTCACCAGGGCGTACAGCGCGTTGTCGGCCGGAAGCACCCGGGCACTGATCCGACCCTTGGCGACGTCGTTGTCCGCGGGTACGAAGGCTGCCCGCCCTCGGCACGGTCTGGCATCCAACACGCACCGCGGCAGGCGCTCCACCCGTAGCCGGCTCGCCAGGTCGCCGCCGGCGGCGTGACGGAACGACGCATAGTCCATGGTGACGGTCACGGGTCCCGTCCGAGGCGCCGCGTCGTCGGCGCGGGCAGCGGTGAAGACGTATCCGAGGGCCCCCAGCCGCCGCGCCGTGACCCGGTCGTAGGTGTGCACCGCAACCGCGGCCGCGGTGTTCGCAGTCGTCGTCAGGACGAGCCCGGTCCCCGGAAGCTTTGCGGTGTGTCCCTTGGTGACATCAAGGGTGGCGGAACGCGCCGCCGGCCAGACGGGCGCCGCCGGTGACGTGGAGGAGACGCCCTCCCGGTCACGGCGCCTGGCCGCGGCGGGCAGGCGCCGGCCGGGTACGGACTTCTCCCTACGCGGTGTCCCGGTAGCCGCGGAGGCCTTCGCGGTGACGGTGGTCAGTGCGGGGGCGGGGACGGCACCCTGCAGCAGTCCGGCGAGGATCAGCGGCGGGCACAACAGTGCCAGCCACCAGGGCAGTCGTCTGCGTACCTTCACAAGGCTCTCCCCCTCATCCCGTCCAGGGCGGCCGCCGCTCATAGGTCGCGGCACCCTCAGCAGTGGAACCGCGGCGAGCCTTTCACCGGCGGCTGTCCGACGCATTGACCGTGAACGCAAAGCCGTTGTCGCTCAGCGCAAGAATTCGGGCCCCCAAGCCCACGGCGGGCGACCGCGGTTTGCGGGTCCCGATCACGGTGTCGGCGCCGGTCGGCGGTGGCACGGAACCCCAGTTGGAGTCGGTGTTGCCCCGACAACGGCCACGTCGGCCTTCATGCCGTGGTGTTCGAGGGCAACTTCTATTTCCCCCAGCAGCCTTGCGGCTGGCGAGCGCGCTTCGACGACTTCGGGTGGTTGACCGAGCAGCCTCGTCGAGCGCACCGTCTTCGTCGCACCGTCCGCTGCTCGCCCACCCTCGACCAAGAGGCTGACGTCACCATGAAGACCCGCAACGCCCGATGCCGCCCGCGCCGCGCAGGCCGTCTCCTGACCCTGGCTCTCGCCGCCGGTGCACTGCTGTGGCAGCCAGGGCAGGCCGCGGCGACACCGACAAGGCCGGAGCCGGTCGCCGTGCAGGCGATCACTGCCCGCACGACGTCAACGGTCGACGGCGGCTTCAGCCTCGCGGCCACCGACCTGAGTGACCGCGTCGCCGATCTGACCGCCTCACTGCCCACACAGGGCGTCCAGAACCTGCTCAGCCAGGCCGACAAGTCCGTCAGCAGCGGAACGGCCTGTCCGACTGATCCGTTCGGCGCCGGCGACGGCGGCATCGCTCCGCTGGCCCCCGCCGTCAGGTACTGCTGGAGCGACGACGATGCCCTGAGTAAGGAATGGATCCCACAGGGAATCACGGGTGTTTCGGATGCCCAGGCCGATGAGTACTGGGGAACCAAGCGGCCCGTGATCACGTCCTGGTACGACGACTCCACCGCCTGCACGCCCGCCGGTACGCCCGCGTGTGCCGACAAGGGGGTGCGCTTGTCCTTCCTCGACCCGGCCACCGGAAAGTATCGCCACGTCCTGCTCGCGTACCCGTACTACAACTCCTACGGGCACATCTCGTACCGGGCGATCAACATCCACGCCGGCGGCATCGCCTGGTACAAGTACCGCCTCTACGTCACCGACGCCCTGCACGGGCTGAGGGTGTTCGACCTGCGTGACATCCTCGACCTCGACCCGGACCGTAACCCCGCCACGAACAACAGCACTCCCGACGGCCTGAGCAGCGACGTCCAGGACAACGGCAAGGTCGGACGGCAGAGCAACGTCTGGTACTCCTACGGCTATCGCTACGTCCTGCCGCAGGTGGGCTCCTACGATTTCGTCAGCGCCCAGTACAACAGCTCAGCCGGCACGTGCGAGTCGAGTGGGGCGCCCAAGGCGTCCTACCTCTCGGTCGACCGAAGCAGCAGCCCCCCGCAGCTCATCATGGGCGAGTACTGCACCACCGACTCAACTCATCCCGGCAACGGACGCATCGGCGCCCTGCCCGTCGACGACACGGACGGATCCCTCCTGGCGACCGCCGACGGCCTGGTGTCCGTGGTCGGCACCTACGTGCTACCCGTGAAACAGGTCCAGGGGGCCTCCCGTTAGGCCGGCCGCTGGTATCTCAACCAGAGCCATCGCTACAGCAACGCCAGTCTGTGGCGGGCAGCAGTGGGAGGCGACGGCGACCTGGTGGTGACCGGTGGCGAGATTCGCACGGCGGTCGGCGCCGAGGACATGTACTACGAGCACGGACAGGCCACCGGCGGGGCACCTTTACTCTGGTCGCAGAGTGAGCACCGCGCCGACATCAACGACCCTTCCTGTGCAGCGACCGGCCCCACACCCGACCCCACGCCATGCGGACGGGTGATCTATGCCCACCGGGTGAGCGACATCCTCACACAGCCGTGAGGCGCATGCGCCGCCTCGCTGGGGAGGAGTTGGTGCGTTCGGTGCCCCGGCGAGACTGAATGCCGCGCAGGGATTTGAAGCGCCCTCTGAGGCTCCGATCATCCCTAACGCCCGACGAATCGGCCGGTGTTCGACTTCCTGAAAGGGCGCGCGCCCTGTGCGGACCGGGCACGACCGTAAACCACTACCCGTACTGGCTCTGCCCTGCGGCCACATGGCGTCCGGCACCTCCGGGCCGGAGCCCGACCTCCCGGCGATACGCTCGGCGCCAGCCTCCGACCGCACCTGTCGGTCATTCCATCGCCCCGCATGGGTGCGGGCTGCGACTCGGTGAGTGACGACGGCGAGTGCAGTGAGGGCTGGGACGGCAAGTGCACGGTGTTCTTCACGGACATCGCTCTGGCAGAGAAGGCGCTCCCGGGAGAGGTAAAGAAGTGTTGAATGGAAGGGTGAGACTCACAGTCCTCGCCGCCGTGTCCGTCATGGCGACCGCGTCAGCGTGCAGCAGCTCAAAGCCGTGCGCCGGAGTCGGCGTCACCTCGCAGATCGGCGTGATGTTCCTCCAGCGGGGCTATACCGACCTAGCGGGCGCCTCCTACGAACTCTGCGCAGCAGGCAGTTGCGGCAAGGGCCACCTGGAACAGGAGGACACCACCCGGATAAGCCTGCGCCTTCCCGATGACACGGGCCCGGACCTCGGCCCAGTCCGCTTCCGCGTCACTCCCAAGGGGAGCAACCATCCTGAGATCAACGCGTCCGCCGACGTCAAACTGACCCGCCAGTCCGACGGCTGCGGTGGCGGCGCCTACAGCGAAGGCCTCGCCTTCACCAAAGAAGATGGCTTGACCACGAAGATCCCGCCCAGCGTGAGCGCTGCCTGGCGTAAGCACCTCAAGTCACTGGCCTCGCCGTCCGAGTCCTCCTGACTCGTGCTCCTCTCCTCAGCCGGCTGCCGGCCGCCGGCTGCCGGCTGCCGGCTGCCGGCTGAGGAGAGGAGCTGACAGCCAGTTGGCGCGGTCGTTCACCGTCTCGGCCATCGTCGCACCGCGGCGATCACGTGCTCCACCGTCCTGGCACCGACCGCCGCGCCGCGTCTGCCCTCTAGAAAGCCGCCGAAAAGCGACAGGTCAAAGGCTTCCAGCTTGCGGGCGAACGGGGGGTGCTGCGCGACAGCCCTTACTGGGGGGCGCCTACACGGGCCGATCTACTTCATGATGCACGGTGCGGGCATGTCTTCGGTCATAGCTCGTGAGTCCATGGATGGCGGGTTCCAGCGGGCTTCTGGTCGAGTGTCAGGCCGGACCGACGCGCAGGGGGCGCATCATTTCGTTGTCCTCGTGTTCCAGGAGGTGGCAGTGCCACATGTACCGGCCTGCCTGGCTGAAGCGCACCTTGACCCGGGTTGTCTCCTGCGGATAGGCGAGGACCGTGTCCTTGAAACCGCGCTCCCAAGCCTCCGGGGGTCGACGGCCGCCGGCCGGAAGTTTTTGCCGGTCGACGATCTGGAACTGCACTTCGTGGATGTGGATGGGGTGGGCGTCCTTCGTCAGGTTGTGGATCTCCCAGATCTCCGTCGACCCCACGGCGGGGTTCTCCGTGATGGGATCGGCCCATCCCAACAGCTTCGGTTTGCCGTTCGGACTGATGACGCCGAGCAGCACTTCGCGGGGGCTCACGCCCGGCACGCGGGCTGAGGCCACCTCACCGAGACTGACCTGTCGCGTGCGGTCTGCTGCGCCCAGGGGCTTGATGGGTGGCAGCGTGAGCCGTGCGGGAGGCGTCGAGGTGTCCGCCGTGACGAGCGGTTTGATCACGAGCTTCATGATCTGCCCGGTGGTCTTCGGGTTCGCGGCGGGGAAGCCGGTCCCGACCGTGCCCCCCGCGAACACTGCGTCCGGTCCCTCGTTGATCAGGTACAGCTCCGAGCCGACCGGGGTTGAGGAGAAGTCGACGATGACGTCGGCGCGTTCGGCCGGGGCGAGCAGCAGTTGGTCGAGCCGAACGGGGGCCGGTAGGAAGCCCCCGTCGCTTCCTACCTGCCACAGGGCAAGCTTTGCCGGTACCGGTCTGCGGGCCATCGGATCAGTGACGATCTTGAGGATCAGGGTGCGTGCGTTGCAGCCGTTGAGGAACCGGAGTCGGTAACGGCGCGGCTCGACGGGCAGCACCGGCCAGGTTCTGCCGTTGGCGACCATCGCGTTGCCGAAGTACTCCGGGTTCCAGATCGGCGGTATGTCGCTGCGGGGCGCGTAAGGGCCCTTGAACCGGTCGAAGAGCGCCCGGCTCGCCGGGTAGAACAGGCTCCCGTCGGTACGGAACGTGCGGTCCTGGATGACGACCGGAATTTCGTAGTAGCGCTTGCCGGGCGGGTCACCGAGCCTCGGCGCGGGTCCGGGCAGGACACCTTCCGCCAGGTCCGACGGCCCACCGCGCAGCAGGTAGAGGCCCGACATTCCGGCGTACACGTTCAGCCGGGTGATGCCCAGGGTGTGGTCGTGGAACCACATGGTGGCGGCCCGGCTGCGGTTGGCGTAGTGGAAGACGGCCTCCCCCGGGCCCCAGGGCACGCCGAACTTCGCCTCGGACTTCTTCGCGAACTCCTCGTAGAAGGACCCGACTCGGGCGTAACCGCGGGGAATGCCCCGCGCGTCGGGCAAATACCAAGCCTCGGCGTATCCGTCGCTCTCCTCCGTGTTCGCCCCGCCATGCAGGTGGGTGACAACGGGTACCGGTCCGCCGTACGGCCCGGGTGTCGAGGTGAACGTGGGACGGGAGTCCCGCCGCTCCGACCCGCCTGGTGGGTTCGCCCAGTGGAGTGTGGGATCGACCGGCAATATGTGCGGCACATGTCCGCCGTTCGAGTCGAGCAGTTGGTTGACCCACCTGACCTGGACCGCACGTCCGTACCACGCTTCGATGGTGAACGCGGGATAGTGGAACGTTTCGGGATGCCCGGTCGAACCGTATCCGAACACCGTTGTGGCCGGCATGCCCGGGGGAAGCACCTGCTGCCGGAACCGCCGGATGCCGATCGTGTAGATGTCCCGGCCGGCCCGGTTGTCGAACGGCATGACGGGAGGTATCACGAGTTCGGCCACGTACTTCCGTATCGCCGCCGGATCAAGGACTTCTGCTTGCGCCGGCGCAGCCCGCGGCATAGCGGTACCGGGAGGGCAAAAGAGCGACATTCCGCCCGCCAGACTGGTCTGAAGGACGAGCCTCCTGCTGATCACTGGGCTTCCCTCCTCGACTCAGGTCATGAGCACCGCACCAGTGGCTTTCCGAGCCGGAACTCTCCGCAGGCTCGGGCCCGTGCGCGGCCGGCTGCCGGTCACCGACGATCGTCCCATCGCCCCGGTGGATGCGCACGGCGGCCGCAAGCCACCACGCAAAGCACTGGCGCCCCGCGGTCACGGCGCTAGCGGCCCATCGGTGAGCGCGCCCGCAGGCGACGGAGGCCCGCCGATGAACCTCTTGCGCTGGTCCAGCAGGGTGATGCCGCAACTTGGCGTCTCGCTCCGCGCCGCCGGACGCGGCAAGCAGGCCACCCCGGCCGGCGGCCTCTCCTACAAGCCGACTCGAACGCCGGCCGCCCCCGCCCGTGCGGCCGGCGACCACAACCGCGCCACCATCCACTGCCTGAACGCCTCCGGGCGTGAGGTCGACACCGCCGACCCCGACCACGCAGTCGCCGACGCGGTCAACGAGGAACTCCGGGCCGCGATCACCCGCCTCGCCCACGACCTCGGTCCTCACGTCGAATCGACGGCATGCCGTTCGGGCCGGCCGACGGCTGGTGGTGCCGCGACCGGTGCGGATACCGCCGGTATACCGCCGCTCTCCCCGTTGCGTGCAGTGTGTGGGCCGGACGCCGTGGTGGAGCCGCCGCCCGGTGAACAACTGTCGGGAGAGCCTCGATGGGTGGAAGCGCAGGGGCGAACATCCTTCATCCCGGATGCCGGGGATCTACGGCGACGGGCCCTCAGGCCGGTGCTTGCCGCTTTCGCCCCGTACCGGGGCGTGAAAGCGTCGATGGCACAGTTGCGCGCGGTTCGCGGGCAGCAGTTGGGAGCCGGACGTCGGTGAGGCACCCGCGCCGGGGCGTCCTGAGGCGTCGGGTCGCCGACCAGACGGGCACCGCGCCGGCTGCGCGCGCACACTGCGGCAGAAGGGCCCGCCATGGCTTACCTTCATGACCCGAACCGCCGCGCAGTTCCTCCTGCCGCACAGTCGCACGGCGGGCAGTTGCCTCGGCAGCGGCCGCCCACGCCGTACGTCCGCGACGAGCCGGAGCCGCCGCTCGCCGCACGCGCCGACGCCGGCGCACGGGTGGCCGGCTGCCGCAGTTCAGTGTGCTCCGACTGCAACCTGGGCTTCGGTCGGCACGTGCACCTCCATATGCGGTCGGCGGCGGCCGAGGTGGCAAGGGCACGCGCCCTGGCCGGAGCTGCCCTGACCTCGTGGGGCTGCCCGCCGGGGGTCGTGGACGACGGCCGGTTGCTCGTCAGCGAGTTGCTCGCGAACGCGGTCAAACACGCACCCGGTACATCGATCACTCTGGACGTGATGCAGATCGGTGACCGTCTGTGGGTGGAAGTCACGGACGGGTCCATGACACAACCCGTCGTCCGTCAGGCGGATCCGCAGGAGGAGCAGGGCAGGGGGATGTTCCTGGTAGAGGCGATCGCCTCGGCCTGGGGTGCGCACCGGGAGCGCCGCGGTCGCAAGACCACCTGGTGCACGCTCGCCGTCGTCGGGCGCGGCACGACGCCGTCCCCTCGATGAGCTGCGCGCCGGCCGACCGGGCCACCGCGTCGCGGCTCGTCACCGTTCGCGTCGATCTGCGATACACGCGGCGCAAGGAGACATGCACGAGCACTCGAGAGGACCTCCGCAGGCCGTGCGGGTAACGCCCGCGGCGGGCGGGTGGGCCGGCAGCACCCGAGGGAGGATCAGTGAACCGCGTGGGTGAAGGCACGGGCCGGAGCGCGTCTGTGCTCGAACACAGCCACCTGTACGGGTGGGAGGTGCACCAGGTCTGCGACAGCAGGCACCAGCAGGGTCCGTGCGGGACGTGCACGACCGAGCAGAGCGCGCGGGTCTGCATAGAGGCGGCCCTGTCCGCCGGGACCCGGCCGGGCGTGCATTCCTGGGGACTGCTCAGCCTGGTTCCGGCGGCGCCGCGGCAGCCGAAGTCGTCGAGGCCCGGGACCCCGATCGCCCGGGCCGTGCTCGGGCCGGACGGGACGGTCGCCTGGCAGCCGCCCGGTGGCCGGGGACTCGTGCCGGCGGAGGGACAGGGTGCGGGGCCGATGCAGTCGCGCGGTGACAACCTGTCCTCAGCGCTGAGCCGTTTCGCGGACGCCGCACAGCGGTGCCGGTTGGCGGCCGGACTCTCCCGCGAGGAGGTCGCCGAGCGGACGCGGTGCGCCGAGGCGGACGTCGAACGGATGGAGAACGCCGAGCAGATGCCCTCCCGCAGCTACGCTGTGGAGGCCGACCGGCTTCTCGGCGCGGACGGCGCTCTGGCAGCCCTGTGGCCGCCTCTCGTCAGATCCGCCTATCCCGAGTGGTTCTGGCAGGTCGTCGAGTTGGAGCAGCAGGCCAGTTTCGTCCAGGAATTCGAGACTGTCGCCATACCTGGTCTGCTACAGACGGAGGCCTACGCTCGTGCCGTCTTCTGCACCGCCCATCCGACAGCCTCAGCGCTGCAGATCGAGCAGTTCGTGACCGCCCGGCTCGACCGGCAGCGCATCCTGGACAGACCCGATCCGCCGCAGATCATGATTGCACTCGATGAGGCGGTGCTGCGTCGCCGCGTCGGTGGGAGCCGGACCATGAGCGAGCAGCTCGGACACCTGCTGGCGATGGCCGACCTGCCCAAGATGCACGTACAGGTCGTCCCGTTCAGCGTGCGTGAGCACCCCGGGAGCATGACTCCCTTTCGCATCATGGGCTTCTGCGAGGGCCCGGAGTTCTTGTACGGGGAGTCGTTCATCGGAGGCCAGGCAACCACCGACGCCCATCAACTCGGGCAGCACCACGTGGCGTTCAACCTGATCCAGGCGCGTGCGCTGTCCCCGCAGGCCTCGCGCGTCCTGATCCGTCGGCTGAGGAAGGAAATGGAAGGTGGACCCGACTGAGCTGCGCTGGCGCAGGAGCAGCCACAGCATGGGAAACGGAGGCAACTGCGTGGAGGTCGCTGACACCGAGCACACCGTCTTCGTCCGGGACAGCAAGGACCTTGACGGTCCGGCGTTCCGGTGTGGCCGTGAACAGTGGCATGCGTTCGTCACGGCCCTGGGCGACGACTGGTACTCACCACGGATGTCCGCGCGCCCCGGCCTGTGCTCGCGGGCTTCCCGGCCGTTCGGGCCGGGCTGCGGCGCATATCGGTGCCGGTGAACTGGCCTTTCGGAAAGGGGACTTTTACACTCGCCATTTTCATCACCGGCCCGGTGCCTCTTGGTTGCGGCATCGGGTGCGCCAACGAATTGATTCCCCGCCGGCCCGAGCCGGTGGTTCGCCTCGAAAGAAGGTCCAGCCATGGGTTCGGTACGCGGGCATGCGGTGGTCATCGGCGCGTCGATGGGCGGGCTGGTCGCGGCGCGTGCGCTGGCCGGGAGATTCGCCCGGGTGACGGTCGTGGACCGGGACTCTCTGCCCGGGGACGCACGGGATCGGCGAGGGGTACCGCACGGCAGCCACGCACACGCGCTGCTCGTCAGCGGGCAGAGCACGCTCGAAGCGCTGTTTCCCGGGCTGACCGAGGAGCTCGTCGCGGGCGGAGCGGTGCCCTTCGATCCCGGATCGGACCTGCTCTTCCACCAGATGGGCGGCCACCGCGTCCGGTTTCCCAGCGGATTGCAGGGAATCAGTCTCACCCGTGCCTTTCTGGAGCACACGATACGGGCCCGCGTGGCGGCTCTGCCCACCGTGCAGGTCCGCGACCGTCTCGCGGTGTGCGGGCTGACCGGATCGGCCGGGGCGGTGAGCGGGGTCGAACTGGAGGGGGGCGAGAACCTCGCCGCGGACCTGGTGGTGGACGCGACCGGTCACAGCGGCACCCGGTCCAATCGGTGGCTGCGTGCCCTGGGTTGCCCGACGCCCGAGGTGGTCACCGTCAAGGTGGACGTCGCGTACGTCACCCGGCTGCTGCGTCGCGGTGCCGGCGACCGGCTGCTCGACGGCGTACTGATGTACCTGACGGCCGGCGTTCCGCCGCGCGACAAGAGGGCGGCCGCCGCCTTCCCCGTCGAGGGCGACCGGTGGGTGGTCACCCTGGCCGGCTGGCACGGCGCCCACGCGCCCGTCGATCCGCAAGGGTTCGCGAAGTCCGCCGCCGAACTGCCGACACCGCACATCGGTGAACTCATCGCCCGCGCCGAGCCGGTGGGTGAGCAGGATGCGAGCAGGTTCACCTATCCACAGTCCTGCCGGCGTTTCTTCGAGCGGCTGCGGCAGCCGCCCTCGGGCTACGTGGCGATCGGGGATGCCCTGTGCAG
The DNA here is from genome assembly GCF_042793175.1 of Streptomyces sp. NPDC056580. NCBI lineage: Bacteria > Bacillati > Actinomycetota > Actinomycetes > Kitasatosporales > Streptomycetaceae > Streptomyces > Streptomyces sp. NPDC056580. The sequence continues at coordinate 405,895 of NZ_JBHTVE010000007.1, forward strand.
CTTCAATCCGGTGTACGGGCAGGGCATGAGCGTCGCCGCGCTGGAAGCGGTGGAACTCGGCCGCTGCCTGGACCGGTTCGGCACCGCGTCGTACCGGATGGTCCGCGCGTACTATCGCGCGGCGGCCAAAGTGATCGCCGGCCCGTGGCAGGTGGCGACGGGCGGCGATTTCATGTACCCGGAGACGGTGGGCCACCGGCCCCCGGGCACCGACCTGATCAACCGCTATGTCCGACAGGTGCTGCTGGCCAGCCACGTTTCGGTGGACGCCCACCGCGTCGTCCTCGGCATGCAGCACCTGCTGGTCCCGCCAAGCGCGGCCCTGAGGCCGGTCACGGTGGTGCGCAGCCTGCTGGCCGCCCGCCGGTCACCGGCCCGCACGTGAGTTGCGCGCCGCACGCCCAGGGCGGCGGCCACCACGCTCCCGCGGCCCGGTGCCGGCGAGCTGCCGCCGCGCATCGGGTTGCCTGAGCGCCAGGAGCGCAAAGGCTCCCAGTGATTGCCTGCAGTTCGCTCATTTCCTTGCGGCGCGGAAGGCTTTGCGCCCACCATGTTCACACTTTGCGCTCTCGATGTACTGCTGGAGGTCCTGTGACTGCACCCCCGGGGAAAGGGGCGGGTCTCTTGCGCCGGTGGCCAGGCCACGTCGCACAGGATCAGTGCGCGTGTGTGGGTCCGCGGCGCGCCGGCGTCTTCCGCGTCGGCCGCGAAGCCGCACGTCGCGCACTGCGGGAGGCCGCCCCCGACCGGTGTGTCGGCTCCTGCACGGGTCCGGCCCGCATCACTCCCGTCCTGCACGGGTGACGACGGCGGAGTGTGGCATGCGCTATCAGGTCCTCGGTCCGCTCGGACTGTGGCGCGGCAGCGAGGAGATTCCCCTGGCTCCGGCGAAGTGGCGGATGCTGCTGGCCGTGCTGCTGTGTGATGCAAACCAGGTCGTCTCCACCGACCGGCTGGTCACGGAATTGTGGGGTGCCGATCCCCCGCAGAGCGTGGGCAAGCTCCTGCAGGGCTATGTGTCGCGGGTACGGCGGGCGCTGGGGGACGAGTCGGGCCGGCTGCTGGTGACCCACGCACAGGGGTACCGGGCCCACGGCTACCGGCTCGTCGTGGGCCCGGGCGAGGTCGACGCGCACCGGTTCGTGGAACTGATCGAGCAGGGCGGGCGCGAGCTCGTCGACGGTGCAGCCGAGACCGCCGCCGAGTACCTGGAGGAGGCGCTGGGGCTGTGGCGCGACGCCCCCTTCGCCGACGTGCCGCCGACGCCCGCGCTGGAGGCGGAGGCGACGCGCCTGGCGGCGTTCCGCACGCAGGCGCGGGAGTCGCGCATCGAGGCCCGGCTGAGGCTGGGCCGCCACGAGGCGGTTCTGGACGAACTCGATACGCTGGTGGCCGAGCACCCGCTGCGCGAGGCCTTGCGGGGCCAGTTCATGCTGGCGCTGTACCGGGCAGGCCGGCAGGCCGACGCGCTGGCCGCCTACCAGGACCTGCGGCACCGGCTGGCCGAGGAACTCGGCATCGAGCCGGGCCCGCCACTGCAACGGCTTCACCAGCGGATCCTGCGAGCCGACGCGTCGTTGCTGCCCCCGCCCCGACTCCCTGCAGAACCGGCGCCGACTCCGGACCGCAGGCCCGTCGTGGTCCCTAGGGAGCTTCCTCACCTCAGCGCTACCTTCGTCGGCCGTGCCGCCGAGAACTCGGTGCTGCACCGGCTGCTGCAGGACGGCGGTGACGGACGGGTGGCGGTGGCCGTCATCGACGGTGCCGGTGGGGTGGGCAAGTCGGCTCTGGCCATTCACACCGCCCACCAGCTCACCGACCGCTTCCCGGACGGCCAGTTCTACGTCGACCTGCATGGAGCCACCGCCGGACTGACGCCCCTTGAACCCGATGAGGTTCTCGGCCGGTTCCTCACCACGCTCGGTGTCCCGGAGGTAGCCATACCGTCCAACACCGAGGAGGCCGCTGCCACTTTCCGCTCCCTGGTGGCCGACCGACGTTTGCTGATCGTACTCGACAACGCCGCCGGCGCCGAGCAGGTCCGGCCACTGCTACCTGCCGGGCCCGGCTGCGCAGTGCTGATCACCAGCCGGGAGTTGTTGACCTCCCTGGACGGCGCGACGCACCTGCATCTCGGCGTGATGTTCCACGACCAGGCGACCGCCCTGCTGGAGCGGCTCGTCGGCCCGGAGAGGGTCGCCGCGGAACCCGAGGCGACCGACGCGATCGTGCAGTTGTGCGGACGTCTTCCGCTCGCCCTGCGCATCGTCGGCGCCCGTATGGCCGCCCGCCCCGGCTGGCCCCTGAGTACCTTCGTGGAACGGCTGACCGATGCGCAGAACCGGCTCGACGAGATCCAGGTGGGAGATCTGTCGGTGCGCGCCAGTCTCCATGCCAGCTACGACGGCATCTGCCACAGCGGCAACCCCACCGATCTGGCTGCCGCACGCGCCTTCCGCTTATTCGGAATGGTCCCAGGTCCGAACATGGGACTGAAGGCGGCGGCCGCACTGCTCGACGTGGACAGCTGGCAGGCCGAGGACGCGCTCGAGCGGCTGGTCGACGCACATCTGCTACACAGCCTTGCCCCGGGCCGCTACCAGATGCACGACCTGATCCGCCTCTTCGCATGGGAACAGGTGATTGCGCAGGAGCCGCCCACCGAGCGCGAACGGGCCCTCGAACGCGTGCTGCGCCTCTACCTCGCCACGGCCGAGCGGGCGGTGGCCTTCCTCGACGTGCCGCCGCAGCCGTCGCACCGCACTGCACAGGACCCCGGCGCCCAGGGCGCCGCGCCGACGCCGTCGATCCGGGACCGCCGCGAGGCCGAGGCATGGCTGGACGTCGAGCGGGCGAACTTGATGGCCACCGTCACCCACGCCGCCACGCAGTCCGACTCCACGGCGCGGCTCGCGGTGCGGCTGACGCGGCCGCTGCATTGGTACCTCTACCCGCACGCCCGCGCCCGGGAGTTGCGTACTCTGGCCGACCTGGTCGTCGCAACCGCCCGGCGCCTGGGTGACCTGGAGTGCGAGGCGTGGGGCCTGGACCACCTGTCCGCAGTGCACTGGCTGCTCCGCGAGTACGACGAGATGCACGAGTGCCTTCACTCGGCGCTAGCGCTCTGGCGCGCGACCGGCGACCGTGACGGCGAGCTGCGCACCCTGGCGAACCTCGCGCACGCGCTGGCCGAACAGGAACTGTACGAGGAGTCCGTGGCGGTGCAACGCCGGCACCTTGCTCTGGCACAGGAGGCCGGAGACCGCATGGCCCAGGTGACCGGCCTGGGCAACCTCGGACGGGCGTTCGTGGGTCTGGACCGGACCGAGGACGCGCTGTCCTGCCTGCGGCAGAGCCTGATGCACGCCCGAGAGATCGGCGAGCGGGCCCTGGAGAGTCTCGCCCTCAACGAGATCAGCTTCATCCTCTTCGACCAGGGCAGGATCCAGGAGGCACAGGAGCACATGAGACACGCGACCGTCCTGGGGGACGCAAACCTCGGCGCGTACGTGCGCTGGCGCGGCTACACCTGGAGCGCGTTCTTCCCCGCCTGCCTGACACTGCGCGTCGGCCCCCCGGAAGCGGAGGAGCCGGCCAGGTGACGATTGCTCGATTCACCTGCACACACCGCAGGACCTTCCTGGTGGCGGCCATGCAACCAGCGGTCCCCTTGCTAGGAGATCTGATGGAAGTCACTGCACACTCCGACGAGCAGATACTCCGGATCACGCCGACCGTCGACCCTCCGGGCCTGCGCCTGGAGGGGGAGCTCGACGCGACACGGCACCATGAGGTCATGGAGGCGCTGTCCCCGCTGTCGGCCGGGGGCGGCGAGGTGCGACTCGACCTGGCCGGACTGCGCTTCATCGACCTCGGCGCCCTGCGGCTGCTGGCAGGCCTGGTGGAGCACCGCGGGAACGGGGTTCGGCTCGTCCTGGACAACCTGTCGCCGCAGATGGAAAGCCTGATCGAGACTGTCAGCTGGGAGCGCTTGCCCGGACTCGTCCGGGGGCGGAAGGAGACCGCATGACCGCCGAGGCACCAGGGGACCGGCCAGTGCAAGCCGGTCCGACGAGCGCACCGCAGCGAGTCCAGCACTGCGCTCTTCTGTACGAGGACGAGCAGGAGTTCCTCGCAGGCTCCCTGCCCCACTTGCGCGAGGGCATCGACGCCGGCGACCCGACATTCGCGGTCACCCCCCGAAAGGACGCCGAGGTGCTGCGCGACTCGCTTGGCCGGGACGCCTCGGCGGTCCAGTTCATCGACCCGTCGGACTTCTACAGCACTCCGGTGCGGGCCATGGCCGGCATGATCGCCGTCGCCCGGTCCCTCGGCTCACGCCCGGCGTGGGTGGTGGCGTCGGCGGACTGGTCGAAATACCCGGACGCGATGGAGTGGGTCCGCTACGACTCGATCTTCAACATGGGCTTCGCCAACGCCGATTTCCGGGGCTACTGCTGTTATAACACCGCGGTCCTCTCCCCCGAGGTCATCTCACTGGTGCGCCAGACCCATCCCAACATCCACGAGGGCGCCCGGCTGCGCAAGAACCCGGACTACCGCAACCCTCGTGACTTCGTCGCCGACGTCGACAGCCGCCCGTTGCCGCCCTCCCCGCACTCCGCCGCATCGATGGAGGTCCGTCCCGACGATCTGCACGCCGTACGGGCCTTCGTCACCGAACAGGCCAAGCACTGCCACGTGGCGGGCGACGCGCTGTACAACCTGCTCGTCGCCGTCACCGAGGTCGCGACCAACGCCGTCCGGCACGGCCGGGCACCGGTGTCCCTGCGCGCCTGGCCCGACAACGGCCTCATATGCGAGATCACCGACTCCGGCCACTGGCAGCCTGAGGAGTTCCTCAGCTGGGTACCACCGGAGTCCGCCCTGAAGTCCGGCTTCGGCATCTGGGGGGTCGGCATGCTCTGCGACACCGTCCAGGTACGGACCGGCCCTCAAGGAACCGCCGTTCGCCTGCGGGTCTGCAGGACCTGAAATGAGCTGACGTTGGTCGGGTTGCTGCGGAAGTACGGGCCGTCGACGGCCACCCGCCTCGCGGAGCGGCTGGACGTGAATTCCGGGACGGCCAGCTATCACCTGCGCCAGATCGATGCGGCGGGCTTCGTCGAGGCGGTCGCAGAACGTGGCAATGCACGAGAGCGCTGGTGGCGTTCGGTCCATCAGACAACGGAGCTCAACGACCGGAAGCTGGCCGACCGGGAGCCCGAAGCCGCAATGCCTCACGCGTGGCGGGGCTCCTTCGACATGAGCGACTGGGCCTCGCGGCTCACCTCTGAGGAAGCCATCTCCCTGCGGCAGGAGTTGCGCGCCGTCATCACCCGGAGCCAGCCCGAACCTGGTGCGCTGGCACGGCAGTTGCTCCTAGCGGAGTGACGAGGCCACTGGCGAATGGGTTTTCGGCCAAGAGACTCGTCTGGGTATTACCGGCCCGCGTCGTCGAGCGGTTGTCCGGCAGAGGGGTCCAGAAGGTCGGTGCGTCGAGCCCGCCACCACGGCACAAGCTGGACGACGCCGAACGCCACCTCGGCAACGAAGAACAGCCACAGCCAGCGCGGGGCACCGTGTGCCAGCGCATACGCCTGCCACGCGGCGAAAAGCGTGCGCGCGATGCCGTCGAACAGTCCGTGCGCTGGCAGCGGGTTGATGATCCGGAGCAGCGCCCAGACGACCACCACTGAACCCATCAGATTCGCGTAAAGGATCTCTATCGGGTCGAGGGCAGGCAGGGCGCCCAGCCCGAGCGCGTCACCGATCTTCGACAGCGCGTCGTGCACCAGGGCGTAGGTCCACGGCGTGGCGAAACCGGCTGTGACCACGAGGTCGTACCAAGCACTTGTGCGTACGACGCGAAGATAGGCGGGGTGGGAAGGGGCGAAAGGACGGAACACGGCGAGGCTCCTGCTGGTCTCCTGCACGGACGCCACGACGGTAAACAGTGGAGTACTGTCCAAGGTCAAGTCCGCAGTTCAGGGAGAGCCGTGCGTATCGGGGAGCTGGCCGCGCAAGCGGGACTGACCAGGGACACCATCCGTTTCTACGAGAAGATCGGTCTCGTCACGGGGCGGCGTCTGGCCAACGGTTATCGCGACTTCCCGCCGGAGGCAGTGCCCTGGCTGCAGTACGTCCGCACCGCACGGGCACTCGGCTTCTCGCTGGCCGAGATCGCACAGACCGGCGAGGAACTGCGGAACACGCCCGACACCGCCGAGGCGTTGTCCGCGCTGTTCAAGGAGAAGATCAAGGTTATCGATGCGCGTATGGCGCAGCTTGCCGCCCTGCGGGCCGAGCTCGACGCACGTGTTGGCACCGGATGCCCGCTGCGGGCGGCTGGCTGAGCCGGGTGAGCATCGACAAACAGGCCTTGACCTCTCTCAAGGCATTTTCCCAACCTGATCGGGCCGTGGGCGAGTTGGCCAGCTGTACAACGCGACGAAGCTCCTGGTAGTCGGGGTCACGACCAAGATCACCCATGCTGGCCAGGAGCACTTCGTTTGCTTGCCTACCCGTGGTCGGTCGATCTGTCCAACCGCGCCCTGCGCTACCTGAGTGAGCAACTGCGGCCTCGGCGACACGAGATCGGGACGCGCTGGCGGCGGCTCGACCGGCCATTCTACTTGGGCAAGCACAAGAAGCACGGCATGAATGTGCAGGCCATCGCCGACCCGAAGGGCCGCCTCCCGTGGGCTTCACCGGCCCTTCCCGGTGCCGAGACCGCGATGGGCGGCCCACAAGGCCCCGGCACGGCCGGCAGCGTCGGAGACCAGGGCCGCCAGTTCGGGTGTCTCGGGGACAGGGAACGAGACGTACGCGCCACGACCACCACCGACTGGTCTGCCATAGGCCTTCACGGCGAGGTGACCGTCCGGGAGAAGCCGGACGTTGAGTGTGGTCAGCGTGAACGCTTCACCGCGTCGAGTGTCCGTCCAGCGGAGCGTCTGCGGGACCGTCACATTGATCGCCAGAGCACTTACTTCCAGGTCGCTGCTCATAGACGGATGATCCCACGCGAGTTGCCGCATAGCTGCGCGTGGGCGTCGCGTACGGCAAGGATGACCGTCTCCCCTGGAGCGCCTACGTGCCGTGCGGCCGCGGCAGCAGTCGGGGCCTGCGCGTGGAACGGCGGTCCCTTCGAAGATCCCGTATGGTTCGGAATCTTCGTAGCGGCCCGCCGACATGACGCGGGCCAGGGCTGGGAAGTCTTACCCACCGAACTTCGCCTATTCGTCTTCGATGGGGCGCAAAGCGCCGGAGTCGCCGAAGACGATCAGGGTGTCACCGGCCTGCACAGCGGTCTCGGAATCAGGGTTGGGCTCCAGGGCGCCATCGGCGCGGCGGATCAGGAGGGGGAGCGCTCCCTGGCAGGCCTGTCGCAGAGCCCGTCCCACAAGGCGGGAGTCAGCATCGATGCGGATTTCCTCGATCCGGAAGTCGGAGCTGCCGGCGCGGGTGAACTCGAGGAAGTCCACCACGTGCGGGCGGACCGCCAGCAGAGCCATACGTCGGCCGCTGGTGGTGTACGGAGAGACCACGCTGCTCGCGCCGGCGTGGGTGAGGCGTTCGGCCGACGCCGCCTCCGAGGCGCGGGAGACGATGGCGAGAGAGGGATTGAGGGAGTGGGCGATCAGGGTGATGTAGACGTTCTCGGCGTCAGAGTCGACCGCGCAGACCAGGCCGCGGGCGTGAGCGATGCCCGCGCGGCGCAGTACCTGCTCGGAGGCGGCGTTGCCGATCAGGTAGGGCGCGCGCTCACGCTGCAGCCCCTCTTCCAGGGCGGCCTTGTTCTCGATCACTACGAAAGGAATGCCCTCAGCCTCGAATTCGCGGGCCACAGCCTGGCCGACCCGTCCGTAGGCGCAGACGATGAAGTGGTTGCGCAGCGCGTCGATGCGATGCTGCATGCGCCGCCTCCTTCCCGCAGGCCCGAATCGTCCCTCCACCAGTGCCGTCCCGATCAGCCCCAGCGCCGCGACGAAGACCGCGACGCCCACCACTGCCAGCGCGGCAGTGAAGAGCTTGCCACCCTCGGTGAGCCGGTCGGCGCCGGAGAACCCCTCCGTGGTCAGCGTCATCACCGTCATGTAGACGGCATCCGGCAGCGAGAACCCGAACAGCACGTACCCGCCAACGCCGCATGCGAGCAGCGCCAGGAGGGCGAAAGCCATCAAGAGAACCCGCCGCCCCACACCGCTTGGCGGTCGCACAACACCTCCTGCCACTTACCTTTCTCTCAGTGTCCTCGCCGGGCATCTTGCAGCAACACGGCGCTTCAAGGCAGGCGGGACCTTGACCGACGTAGGCTCTGCTCCGCTGGCCGACTGCCTCTCCGATCTGCGTGATCGTCGGAGCTCCGCCGTGAGTGACCAAGCATTAAACGTCTATTGCCTGCGGTGAGTGGGCGCTGCTGTTCGTTCGTCCATGCACCATTGCGCGGACGTCAACCGTCGGCTGCGGTGGTGAGCCCCGCCGTGGGGGCCCAGGATGGACACAGCGGCTGATTACATGCCAAAACTTTGACCACGCATCAACGTCATGACTCGTAGTGTCTTCCGCTGCTTGCGCCGGTGGCTTCGCTGAGCGCGGGTCGCGGGTCCAGCGGATTACCGCGGAGCGCGCCTGGAGTACCAGTTGCCCGCAAACCAGTCCATGAACGCACGGGCGTCGGAGTGAGGAGGGCTGCGATGACTACAGAGGCTGAACTGCTCAAATCTGACGATCAGCGGCTTGAGGAGCTGTTTCGCAAGAGTCCGGCCGGTGAGATCCCCAAAGGTCCGATGGAGGGCTTGGCGGTCTTCCCTGGGGCAGGTCGGGCGGGAGCAAGGCTGCTCGCCCGTCTGGTGAATTTGACCGCGTGGCGGGGCAAGGTCTTCAGCCCGGACGGTTACCTCAGTAACCGGCTCACCACGCTGGACATCCTGTCCATCGTTGCCACGGTCGAGCCTGGCCCGAGCCGTTTGGACGACCAGGAGTGCATCGTCATCGACTACTCCCACACGTCCTTGGTGTTCGGGGGCGTGCGCGACGAGCTCCGTCAGGTCGGCCCGGGCCTGTACCTGGGCCTGATCTGGCTGGCCGGCCGCAAGATCGGATGGTTCACGCTGCGCGACCCCGACAACGCGGAAAGCGCGGAGAACAGCAGCGCATAGGACCGGCCGTGGCCGTGCCGGAACCCCGCTGCTGATCATTGCCGTTCCGAGCGCCCGACCCGACAGGGCGTCCTCCCCGCGAACACGCAGCGCGACCGTTCAGCACGTCGCGTCGGGTAGTCGGTCCGCAGGCGAGGGCTCAGCATCATGCCGAGATCACGAGAGGGCCTGACCGGACTATGAAGTGCCCGCGTAGAGCCGCGTCCCACCCGTCGCGCGTCATGGCACCGGCCAAGCACTCCTGGCACCGGCCGGTCGCTGCCCTGGCGGCATCGGCCACCACGGCACTGGCCCTGACGGGACTACCTGCCGCCACGCCCCCCAGCACGACGCCAACGCTGCACGGCACAGTCACCAGCGAGGGAAAACCGCTGCCTCACGCCGACGTCACTCTCTTCACTGGAGACCGTCAAGGCGTCCGGAAACTGGGGCACGCCACGACCGACGCCAAGGGAGCTTTCCAGGTCCGGCCCACCGAGCGCACGGGCTCGGTGCTGTACGTCGACGCCGCGCCCCACGGCGACCGGTCGCTGCGGCTGCGGTCCGTCGTGGGATTCGGCCCCGGTGGGGGTGTCCCACAGCGCCGGGAATCCGCCGTCACGGTCAACGAATTCACAACTGTGGCCGCCACCTACGCACTGGCCCAGTTCACCGGCCAACGCGGCATCACCGGGCCCAGCCCCGGCCTCCAGAACGCCGCGGCCACGTCCTACAACCTCGCTGATCCGGTCTCGGGCCGTCCGGGCAAGGTCGTCACCGACCAGAACAACGGCGGCAAGAACGACACTCTGGCCACCCTTGGCACCTTGGCCAACCTCGTTTCCCTGTGCGCGCCGGGAGCGGACCCCGGGCGCTGCCACGACATGCTGCGCCTGGCGACACCGCAGCACGGGACCGCTCCCGCCGACACGGCACAAGCCGTGCTCAACCTCGCCCACAACCCAAGACTGGCCACCGGCAAGCTGTACGCCCTGGCCGGCCGGGCACAGGTCTACACACCCGCGCTCGCCGCCGCACCACAAGCCTGGGTCCTGGCCCTGCACTACGCACCACCCGACGTCTACGCACCCGGCCGGATGGCCATCGACGCCAAGGGCAACGTCTGGGCCTCCAACAACTGGCTGCCCGGAACACGAAACCCCAGCCCCTACGTCACCGTGCAGGACGCGGTAGGTAACCCCACCCTGAACAGCCCCATCAGCGGCGGCGGCATGAAGGCGGGCGCCTGGGGCATCGCCATCGACCACGACGGCTCGGTATGGGTGCCCAGCTATGGTGGCGATGCCATGGCGAAGTACTCGTCGAGCGGAAAGCCGCTGTCGCCCGGCACAGGATTCAAGAACGGCGACCTGAACCACCCCCAGGGCACCGCGGTCGACCAGAAGGGCAACATCTGGATCGCCAACTTCTACGGTCTGAAAGGCAGCCGCGGCCAGGGAAGCGTGATCGTCTACCCGCACGGGGACCCCTCAAAGGCGATCACCATCAAGGGCGGCGGCCTCGACCACCCGTTCTCCATCCAGATCGACGGCTACGGCCGGGCCTGGGTCACCAACGCCCGCCTCAACGGGGCAAAGCTCCTGGACACACGCGTACCCAGTGGGCACGTCGGCGGAAGCGTCACCGTGATCGGCCCCGACTTCAAGCCGACCTCGTTCTCCCCGATCAAGGACCATTCACTCGACTGGCCCCTCGGCCTGGCCGTCGACTCCAAGAACAACGTCTGGGTGCCCGCATTCGTCAGCAACTCGGTCATCGAGATCGGGCCGAGCGGCAAGATCACGGGTGTATACAAACTGGCAACCGCCATCGCGCCATGGTCCCTGGCCATCGACGGATCCGACCGCGTATGGGTCGCCGGCTTCGGCTCCCCTTCCGTCTCCGTCCTGTGCGGCGTGAACACCAGCGCCTGCCCACCGGGGTCCTCCACCGGCTCCCTGCTGACGCCGCCCCACGGCTATCGCAGCAACTCCATCCAGCACCTCACCGCCATCCAGCTCGACCAGTCCGGCAATGTCTGGCTGGCCAACAACTGGTCCGAACTCGCCCCGCCCACCGGCGGTAACGGCCTGGTCGAACTCATCGGAGTCGCCACACCTGTCTGCACACCCCTGTCCCCGGTTCCCTCCCGTCCAGCAACGACCAGCTCAACCGCCTGCCCCTCCCAAACCAGCACGCGGCCCAGATGACCGCGCCGGCCATGCCGCCACGTCGGGCCGGTACCCGGGGCTTGCGTTCGATGATCTCGACGCCGATGCCCAGGTCGGTGCCGCGCGCGACGAACTGGTTCCTGAAGCCGCGCTGCCAGCCGCCGTGCGCCGGGAGGTCGGTGCTGTCCTCACCCTGGGCGGTCCCGACCACCCCTGGTGGGGCGTCCGGTTCTCCGCCGTCGGGTGTCGCAGACGCGGGGTGACGTCGGAGGCCGGGGGCCGGAAGCTTCGGGTTCGACGGTTCGCCCCCGCCAGGAGCGGGGGCGGTTGGTGGCGGTCGAGTCGTCGCGGGGCTCCGAGCGGCCAAGTCCCGTAAGCCATCCAGCGGCTCGACCTTTTAAGCCGTACCCGAAGCCCCCCGGGGCCCTCCGATCCTACGAACGACCGGATCGGCCCACGTGTGAAAGGTAGGACAACCTCTAGTCGACGTTCACCGGACCGTCGTCCGACGTCCGCTCCTTGCCCGAGCGCAGCTGCAGCAGCCCCATGGCGCCGGTGTTGTCGTCCGCCTTGGTGTCCTGGTCCTGCCCGCTCATGTTCTGCCGCACCGAGTCGAGGATCGTCAGACCCTGGGACACCAGGCCCGCGGCGATCTCGCCGAGGCCGTCCGCTCCGTTCAGGATGTTCACGTTGGCGCCGGACAGGCCGCCTGCCGCCTCCTTCACGATCTGCGGGAGCTGGTCGATCAGCATCCGGTCCAGCGCGACCCGGTCGTACGAGGCCGCCGCCTCCGCCTGGATCTTCATGCGCTGGGCCTCGGCGGCCGCGAGGATCCGCACCCGCTCGGCCTCGGCCTCGGCCGGCTTGACGACCTCGGCGACCAGCTGCTGCTGGCGCAGCTTCGCCTGGCGCTCGGCCAGCTCCGTCTGGGCGGCCAGCACCTCCTGCTGGGCGTGGGCCTGGGCCAGCGGCCCCGCCTGTGCGGCCTCCGCCTGGGCGCGGTCTACCTCGGCCGAGTACTCGGCCTTGACGATCGCGGTCTGCCGGGCGTACTCGGCCTGCTTTCGGGTCGCCTCCTGCTCCGCCTCGACCGCGGCCTGGGTGGCCTGGGCCTGGGCGATCTGGGCCTGCCGCTGGATCGCCGCCTTGTGCGGGGCCGACATCGCGTCTATGTAACCGGTGTCGCCGTCGTCGATCGACTGGATCTGCAGGGAGTCGACGATCAGGCCGATCGTCGCCATCTCTGTCTTGGAGGTGTCCAGCACCTCGGCGGCGAGCTTCTGCCGCTCGGTGACGATCTCCTCGACCGTCATCGAGCCGATGATGGCCCGCAGGTGGCCGGCGAAGATCCGGCCGGTGAGCACCGACATCTGATCCTGGTCGGAGAGGAACCGCTGACCGGCGTTGATGATGCTCTCATGGTCGTTGCCGACCTTGAAGGCGATGACCGCGCGGACGTGCAGGGAGATGCCCTGCTTGGTGACACAGGTCTCGGTGACCTCCGCCTCGCACATCGACAGGGTGAGGAAGCGGACCTTGCGAAAGACCGGGAGCACGAACTTCCCGTGCCCCGTGACCACTCGGAACGGCGCGCCCCCCAGTCCCCGCCGGCCCCCCGAGATCAACATCGCCTCGTCGGGAGCGGGAACGCGGTATCCGAACATGCTGTACTCCTCAGCTTGCGTCGGCGGCCTCTCCGCCGAGCGCGTCCAATGGATCCACCCACTCGATGACGCCGACCTTCCGGCATCCGCGTGATTCGATCACGAGGACCGTCGTGCCCGCGGGCAGGGGGTCCTCGGACCAGGCCAGAAAGGTCTCGGAGCCGCCTCGGACCCGCACCAGGACCTCGCCGGGGCCCGCGGATCCCCGCGTCCCGATGAGCACCTTGCCCGTGCAGCCGATCACGGCGTCGTCCTGCGGCATCACCGGCCGTCCTCCTTGTTCTGACCTCAGAAGTCTGACGATAGACCCAGCGGGGCCGCGACCCAACGGGTGGGAGGGGCGTGGAGCGTTCCGTGCCCGCCAGGCGCTCTGAGGGCCGGACGGCGGGAGCATGGCGGACGAGCAGCCGGACGCGGACGGCCCTGCACCCGGGAGTTCCGGGGTGCAGGGCCGTACAGCGGAACGGGGTGGACGTAGGGGCCGACAGCGTCACGGACCCTCGGTCGGCAACAGCAGCTGACCGTCCTGGGCGCAGGCGTCGCGGGCGTGCTCCTACACGGAATCGGGTGATCACCGGCAGCGGTCCGGTGTCAGCGTTCGGAGTCCTTGGTGCGGGTGCCTGAGATCGGCATTCATCCGGAAGCCTTGCGGCACTGGGTGGAGCCGGCCGCCACAGGTCGCGTGTGGCCCCCTCCAGCAGGGCGCGCTCGATCTCGAAGTCGCTTTCCTCGGCGTAAGAGGTCGTTCTCTTCCAAACCTCGTGTGCTGCCCGCGAGGGCGTCCTGAAGTCGGCGGACGGCATCCTCCGCCTCCGTGTATTCCTCAGCAGGGGTGTGGGCCGTCGTCCCTATGAGGGCGTATGCCGCCTTCAGTTTGCCGGCGTGTGTGCCGTGCCCTTGGTGCGGATGCGCTGACGGAGGAAGAGAGCAGCGCGCTCCAGTGCCTCGTCGGCTTCGTCCAGGACGCCGGCGAACGCCTGGAAGACATGTGGAACGTCAGCGGTGACGTCCAGGATGACGTCCACTCCGGCTTCCCTCGCGCGCGTGGCCATGCGTGTGGAGTCGTCGAGGAGCATTTCGTTGGTGCCCGCCTGCAGAAGTATCGGGGGGAAGCCGGTCAGGTCGGCGCGGACGGCGGGGGTGAGCATGGGCTGGTGCGGGTCCTGTCCCGCAAGGTACATGGCCCCGGTCTGTTCCAGGCCCTCACGCGTGAAGAACGGATCGATGCCCGCCTTGCCGGCCATGCTCCCGCCTGTCCGGGTCATGTCGAGTCCAGGGGAGAACGCCACGATCGCGGCGGGCACGGGCAGGCCCGCGCCGCGAGCGGCGAGGCAGGTGGCGACAGTGAGGCCGCCACCGGCGGAGTCACCGACGAACGCGATCGCCGAAGGGTCTTCGCCGCTGTCGAGAAGTGCGCGGTAGGCGCTCAGCCCGTCCTCGATCGCGGCCGGGAACGGGTGCTCAGGGGCAAGCCGGTAATCCACCGAGAACGCCCTGAATCCTGTTTTGGTCACCAGGTTCCCCGTCAGCGACATCGCCGTCTCCGGTGAACCGACCACGTAGGAGCCGCCGTGGAAGTAGAGGATTGTCCCGGGCTTCGGAGTGCCGGCCGGCTCGACGAGTACCGCGGGCCGGTCGCCGAGCGTCGCAGTCTGGGTGCGGATCCCGGCCGGGACGATCATTTCGGCCATCATCGCCCGGAACCCGGCGCGGCGCTCCTCCACCGACCGAGGGCCCTCAGACCGGGGCCGCCGGACCATCGCGTCGATCTCCGCGCGCTGTTGCCTGCTCATTGTCGCCTCCATCGCAAGTGCATGCCAAGGAACTATATTCCCAGGCATCTGTGTCGATGCTAAGGTACATGCCATGGCATCTAAGTCAAGCGGTGGCCGGGTCGACCTCCCGCGCTTCTTCGCCGACCTCGTTCGCTGTGAGACGCGCCTCTACAACGCGTTGAACGACCGTCTTCGCGAGGGGCACGGGATCGTCACCTCGCAGTTCGAGTTCCTGCGCTTCCTGCGCGACCACCCTGGGTCCCGGGTGGCGGATCTTGCCGCTGAGTTCGCCATCGGGATCGGTGCGACCAGCAAGGGCATCGACCGTCTGGAGAAGCAGGCATGGGTCATACGGCGAACCAATCCATCGGATCGTCGCTCGTCACTGCTGGACCTGACCGATGACGGCCTGCAACTCGTCGAGGCGGCGGAGGCGACCTTCACTGAAACGCTGGCCGAGCTGACCGGGGGCGCCCTCGGTGGCCCCCCAGGACTGGCCGCCGCACAGGTCCTTTCGGAGCTCCGCTCCGTGCTCGAACGCCATCAGATCGGCCTGCCCACAGGGTGACCGGAAAAGATTCGTTCGCATCCACCGGACGTCCGCCGAACCTGATGGGACGGCGTGTCCCCTGCCAGTACGGTCACCCCCCCGACGCGGCACGCCACCCGTGCCACCGGCGGACGGCGATCACGAGCGCCGGACCGGTCGGCGGTCGCTGCCGGTACGGCGCGTACTTCTCCCGCAGCAGGGCGACGGCCGCCGGGTACTCGCCCTGGTTGCCGGGCGGCAGCACGCGGGCGTCACCGTCCGCGCGGACCCACCACAGCCGCTCCCAGTCCTCGTCGTACGCGTCGACGAGCAGGCAGACAGCCGGGTGGGCCGCGATGTTGTCCAACCGTTTCAGCCGCTGCGACCTCTTCGGCTTCCAGTCGACGGCGGTGACGATCTCCTCGCCGTGGGCCGCGAAGACGACCGGCACCAGATGCGGGCGCAGGCCCGCGTCCACCGTCGCCAGGCGCGCCACCCGCGCGGTCGTGAACCGGCGGCGCGCCTCGTCCTCGGCCATGTGCGGCACGGTCGTCTCCTATTCAGCGGCAGCCGCGAGCTGTCACCGGTGGCCGGACGTGGCCTCGGCCAGTTCGTCCAGGGTCCGCAGCGTCTGGTTCTCCGGCAGGGTCGGCAGATACAACAGGACGCGTTCGACGCCGAGTTCGGCGTAGGTGTCGAGCGCCTTCCGGTCGTACCGGCCCGCGTACACCACGACGGACGGGCGGTCACCGGCCGTCCGCCGCATACGCGCGATGCGTTCACCCAGCGTCTCGAGCGGCGGCTCGCTCGGCATCCACGCCGCACCGTAGGCGGCGACGCGTTCGAAAGCGCGCTCGCTGTCGCCCCCGACCCAGATGGGCGGATATGGCTTCTGGACCGGCTTGGGCCAGGCGTAGACGGGATCGAAGTCGACGAAGTCGCCGTGGAACTCGGCCTTCTCCTTGGTCCACAGCTCGATCATCGCGCGGATGCGTTCGTCCATCAGCCGCCCGCGGACGGCCGGATCCGTCCCATGGTTGCGCATCTCCTCGCGGTTCCAGCCCGCGCCGACCCCGAAAACGGCCCGGCCGCCGGAGATCAGATCGAGGGAGGCGACCTCCTTCGCGGTGTGGATCGGATCGCGCTGGATCACCAGGGCGATGCCGGTGCCCACGAGCAGGTCACGGGTCACCGAGGCGGCCGCGGTGAGCGCCACGAACGGGTCGAGCGTCCGATAGTAGATCCGCGGCAGCTCACCGCCCCCCGGGTACGGGGACTCGCGCTTGACCGGAATATGCGAGTGCTCGGCCAGCAGCAGGGAGTCGAACCCACGCTCCTCCAGGGCGGGTCCCAACGCCTTGGGGCCGATGCCTTCATCGGTGACAAATGTCGATACTCCGAACTTCATCCGCGACCACCTCGTCTCGTCGGCACACCTGCTGTCAGTGTGACGGGGCCGGTCGCTCCTCGTCGGGCATGGACCTCCCGCGGCGTGGCGTGGCGTCAACGGTGTGCGTGCTGTCGCTGAACCGGGCCTGCGCGACGTCGTCGACCGTGGGCGACTTGCCGTTGATGGCGGAGCACTGGTTCCGGGTGTGGTCGATGGCCTTGTCGGGGTCGGCGACCGCGCGGGAGTGCAGCGTGACGATGCAGCTCGGCAGTTCCAGGTGGACGCTCACCGTGCGGGTCTGAACGGCCTGCCAGGCGGTGGAGCGCAGCCAGTGGCCGGGGACCGGCTCGTTGCAGCAAGGCTCGGGAGGTGCTGTGTGGCCGCCACGCGGTGTAGGGCGGCGGGTGCTCCTGGTGGCGTTCGCGCTTCTGGCCTGCTCGCCTGCGGCGTCGGCGGGTACGCGCTGTTCGGGTTCTCCCTGCCGGACGCCGTCCACATGACGGTGATGACGCTGATCACGGAGGGCTTGACCACGAGACGCCTCCCGGCCGTACGGCAGGTCGCGGTCACAGCGCCCGCGCCGCGTAGGCCCTGACATCCGCGTCCGGGTCCGTCGTCGCGGTGGCCAGGGCGGCTCGGGCGTCCTCGACGGCACGGTGCCGGGCCAGGGCCAGTACGGCGGCCTTGCGGACCTCGGCGTTCAGGTCGACGAGGGCCTTGGCGAGGGCCGGGACGGCCAGGTCGGATTCTGCGACGGACAGAGCGGTGGCGGCGCCGGCCCGGACCTGCCAGGCCGTGTCCGACAGGGCCGCCTCGGCGCGTGTGGCCAGGGCTGCCGGGCAGCCCGTCGTGCCCAGAGCCTCGTAGGCCGCCCCCCGCACCAGGGCGTCGGGATCGTCGACGAGCGCGGCGAGGGCCGAGCGGGCCACGTCCGGGCCTGTGCCCAGGGTGGCCAGGGCCTTGGCGATCGTGACGCGGACCTCGCGGGACGGATCGACGGCCGCTGCGCGGGCCACCTCCGCCGAGGCGTCGACCGACACCAGCGCGCGCACGGCAGCGATGCGTACCGCGATGTCCGAGTCCGACAGGGAGTGCGCGAACAGCTCGGCGTCGCCCAGCCGCAGGGCGCGCAGCACGTCCAGCGCGGCGCCACGGACGGCGGGGTCGGCCTCCGACAGGGCGGCCGCGAGGCCGTCGCGCAGGGCCGGTTCCGGTGGCAGCGTCTCGACCAGTTCGCGCAGTGAGGCGACTGCGGCGGCGCGGACGCCGGCGTCGGGGTCGGTGAGCGCCGAGGCCAGTGCAGGTCCGGTGCCCGGCGGCACGATCTCCGTCAGGACCGTGACGGCCGTGCGGCGCACACTGGGATCGGGGTCCGTCAAGTACTGGGCGAGCGCGGAGAGATCAGGCTCGCCCTCCGCGAGGGAGAGGAGTTCGAGCAGGCGGGGTGTGGCCTGCGCATCCGCGTCGGCTGCCCGGGGCTGGGCGGCGGCGGTGCCGGCCGTGGTGGGTTCCTGCCGTGACGCCACCGGTGCCGCTTCCCGGCCCCCTGCCGTCGCCACGTGTTCCGGGTGGACCTCGCCGACGTGCCGGGAGGGACCGCCGGCCGGGGTGAATCCGTCGACCGGGACCAGGTAGGGAGTCACGGGACGGGCCGTGAACTCCATCGCGCCGGAAGGGGACTTGTACAGATCGAGGTGGTGGAACCAGGACGCGTCGTCACGCCGGGGGTGGTCGATACGGTCGTGGTAGAGACCCCAGCGGGACTCCGTACGCGCCAGGGACGCGCGCGCGGCCATCTCCGCGCAGTCGCGGATGAAGGTGACCTCGGCGCAGCGCATCAGTTCGTGCGGGGTGCGGGCGCCCATCGCGGCGATGTCGTCCCGCATCCGCTCGAAGGCCTCCAGGGCCAGCGACAGTCGTGCGCCTGACTTCGGCGGGGCCACGTAGTCGTTGACGAAGCGGCGCAGCTTGTACTCGACCTGGGGCTGCGGGGGGCCGTCCGGGTTGCGCAGCGGGCGGTAGACCAGCTCGTGCGCCTCGCGCAGCTGATCCTGCGGCAACTCGCCTCCGTACGCCTGGTACTGGGCCGCGTCCGCCCCGGCCAGGTCGCCGAAGACGAACGCGCCGATCATGTAGTTGTGCGGCACGCAGGCCAGGTCACCGGCGGCGTACAGACGGGGGACGGTCGTACGGGCGTGGTCGTCGACCCGTACGCCCGAGGCCGAGTGGCCGCCGCACAGGCCGATCTCGGAGATGTGCATCTCCACGTCATGGGTGCGGTAGTCGTGGCCGCGGCCGGAGTGGAACGTGCCGCGGGTGGGGCGCTCGGTCGAGTGGAGGATCGACTCCAGGGCCGAGATCGACTCCTCCGGAAGGTGGCTCAGCTTCAGGTAGACCGGTCCTCGGTCGCTCACGGTCTCGGCCGCGAACTCGGCCATCATCTGACCGGACCAGTAGTCGGAGTCGACGAAGCGTTCGCCGTGCCGGTTGACCTGGTAGCCGCCGAAGGGGTTGGCGACGTAGGCACAGGCGGGACCGTTGTAGTCCTTGATCAGCGGATTGATCTGGAAGCACTCGATGCCGGTGAGTTCGGCGCCCGCGTGGTAGGCCATGGCGTAGCCGTCGCCCGCGTTGGTCGGGTTCTCGTAGGTGCCGTAGAGGTAGCCGGAGGCGGGCAGGCCGAGTCGGCCGCAGGCGCCGGTCGCCAGGATCACCGCACCCGCGCGCACCACCACGAACGCGCCCGTGCGGGTGTTGAAGCCGGCCGCTCCCACCGCGCGCCGGGCCTCGCCTTCGCCCGCCGTCAGCACCCGCACCGGCATCACCCGGTTCTCGATGCGGATCCGCTCGCGCATCTCCCGCCGCCGCAGCTGCCGGTACAGGACCTTCTTGACGTCCTTGCCCTCGGGCATCGGCAGCACGTACGAACCCGAGCGGTGGACCTGGCGGACCGCGTACTCGCCGTGCTCGTCCTTCTCGAACTTCACCCCGTACGACTCCAGCCGCTGCACCATGGCGAAGCCCCGGGTGGCGGTCTGGCGGACGGTGGACTGGTCGACGATGCCGTCGTTGGCGCGGGTGATCTCGGCGACGTAGTCGTCGGGGTCGGCGCGGCCGGGGATGACGGCGTTGTTGACGCCGTCCATGCCCATCGCGAGGGCGCCGGAGTGGCGGACGTGCGCCTTCTCCAGGAGGAGGACGTTCGCGCCGTGCCCGGCGGCGGTCAGGGCCGCCATGGTGCCGGCGGTGCCGCCGCCGACGACGAGGACGTCACAGGTCAGTTCCTCGGCGTCGGTGAGGGCGGGGATCCGCAGGGTCTCGGAGGGGGCGTCTGTGCGGAGGGTCACCGGGCTGCCTTTCACGTGCCGAGCGAGGTGAGGACGTCGCGGCGCAGGGCCACGCGGGCCGGGTCGTCGTGGGCCGTGCGGTCGCGCGGGCGGGGTACGTCCCGTACGGCGAGCAGGCGGCCGGCGCCGAGCAGGGCCACGCGGTCGCCGAGGAACAGGGCCTCGTCGACGTCGTGGGTGACGAAGACGACGGTCGCGCCCGTGCCGTGCAGCGCCTCCACCAGCAGGTCCTGCATGCCGGCCCGGGTCTGGGCGTCGAGGGCGCCGAACGGCTCGTCCATGAGGACGGCGCGCGGACGCCCGGCCAGGGCGCGGGCCAACTGGGCGCGCTGGCGCTGCCCGCCGGAGACACGGTGGGGCAACTGGCGGGCCTGGTCGGCGATTCCGACCCGGACCAACCACTCCTCAGCCCGGACGCGGCGCTCGGAGCGCGGGACGCGGCGTATGGCGAGCGGGAGTTCGACGTTGGCGCGCAGGGTGCGCCAGGGCAGGAGGGCGTCCTCCTGGAAGATCAGGGCGCGTTCGGCGGAGGGACCGGCCACGGCGTGCCCGTCCTGGCCGATCTGTCCGGTCAGCGGGGGCAGCAGGCCCGCCAGGCTGCGCAGCAGGGTCGACTTGCCGCATCCGGAGGGGCCGACGACGGTGAGGATCTCGCCCCGCGCGATGTCGAGGTCGACGTCGGCGAGAACGGCGGCGTCCGGGCGGCCGAGCGTGGCGGCGTGGAGGGTGAGCCGGGTGCCGCGTACGGACGACGGAGCCTGGTCCACCGTACGGGGTTCGAGCCCGGTGTCAGACGAGGTGCTCATCGCGTGCCTCCTCGGTGTCGGAGGACCGGTCGGTGCGTACGGCGGCGGGGGCCGGCCGGGCGGGACCGAGCGTGCGCGGTGCCGTCGGCCGGTTCCCCGCGGCGTACGACGTGCGGGGCAGCCAGCGGGTCAGACGGCGGCCCGACAACTCGACGGTCGTGGAGGTCAGCCAGCCGAGGACGCCGATCGTGACCATGCCGACGAAGACACCCGGGTAGTCGACGACCGTGTAGTCCTGCCAGGTGCGGTAGCCGACGCCGTACTGCCCGGAGATCATCTCGGCGGAGATCACACAGATCCACGAGACGCCGATGCCGACCGACAGGCCGCCGAAGATGCCGGGCAGCGCCCCGGGCAGGACGACCGAGCCGAGGATGCGCCACCGGCCGCCGCCCATCGTGAGCACGGCCTCCTCCCACACGGGGGTCAGCGCCCGCACCGAGTGCCGGGTGGAGACGAGGACCGGGAAGAAGGCCGCGGTGAAGGTGATGAAGACGATGCCCTGTTCGTTGGAGGGGAAGAGGAGAATCGCCACGGGCACCAGGGCGATGGCCGGGATCGGCCGGGCCACCTCCAGCAGGGGGCCCAGCAGGTCCTCGGCCAGTCGCGAGCGGGCCACGAGCACGCCTCCCGCCACGCCCAGCACCGCCGCCAGCAGGAAGCCGGTGACGATGCGGGTCAGGCTGTCGGTGAGGTCCGTCCAGTAGTCCGCCCCGGACAGGCGGTCGGCGAAGGCGTGGGCCACATCGGTGACCGTGGGGAATTGCGAGAAGCGCAGCCACAGGTCGACGTCCAGGCCCGTCAGCAGCTGCCAGAGGCCGAGGGCGGCCGCGAGGGCGCCCGCCCGCAGCGCGTACCGGCCGATCGGCGGGAGCGGGCGCCGGTAGCGGCCCGCTCGCGGCGCGGGCCGGCTCATGCGGCACGCTCCAGGGCTTCGGCGTAGGTGACGACGTGGGCACCGCCGTGCGCGGAGACGTACGCCTGCGCGGTCGAGGGGGCGAGGAACGGCAGCAACTTGTCGCGGTCGGCCACCCAGACCGCCTTGTCGGCGAACCACAGGGTGCCGGTGGTGGCGTCGGGCACGTAGGCGGCGCGGATGCCGTCTGGGTGGGCGGCCACGTAGGCCAGCAGCTCCGCCGGGGACTTGAAGGCCTTGGTCTCTCGGGCGCCCTTCGGCCATGCCTCGCTCGCGGCGGCGGGCGGCAGGGCG
This sequence comes from Streptomyces sp. NPDC056580, assembly GCF_042793175.1. Taxonomy (NCBI): domain Bacteria; kingdom Bacillati; phylum Actinomycetota; class Actinomycetes; order Kitasatosporales; family Streptomycetaceae; genus Streptomyces; species Streptomyces sp. NPDC056580. The sequence continues at coordinate 427,930 of NZ_JBHTVE010000007.1, forward strand.
GCGAGCCGCTTCGCGTACGACGTGCCGAGGGCCTTCTTCGCGTAGTGGTCGTCGACGAAGGAGTCCACGTCGATGTCGCCGGTCAGCTTCGCCGCCTTCAGGACCGAGACGTCCTGCTTCAGCGCGGAGACGAGCTGCGGCTTGACGGCCGGGTCGAAGGTGGAGATGCCGTGGGCGCCGTTGTAGAGGTAGACGACCTCGGCGGGCAGGCCGGTGGCCTTCGCGACCTTCTCGGCGGCGGACACGGGATGGGTGTCGAGGTAGTCGGTGGCCTCGGCCTGGGCCTTGAGGAAGGCCTCCAGCACGGCCGGGCGGCTCTTGGCGAAGTCCTCGCGGACGGTGACGCCGTGGAAGGTCGGCAGGTTCAACTGGGCACCGTCGTAGAGGGCCTTCGCCTTGCCCTGGTAGGTGAGCAGGCCGGGCCAGGCGACGAACTGGGAGAGGGCGTCCGCGCTGCCCCCGGCCAGGGCCGACGCGCCCACGGCGGGCTGCTGGTTGAGCTTCTCGATTCCGTCGTTCGGGTCGATGCCGGCGCGCTGCAGGGCGCGTACGAGGGTGCCGTCGGCTGCGGAGCCGACGCTCGTGGAGACCTTCTTGCCCTTCAGGTCCGCCAGGGAGGTGAGCTTGGAGTCGGGTGCGGTGACGATGGTGTTGAGGCCGCCGCGGAGGTTGTAGCCGGTGACGGAGACCAGGTGGGTGGAGCGGCCGAGTTGTCTGCCGCGGGCGGCGTTGATGAGCAGAGGGAAGTCGCCCATCGAGCCGATGTCGATCTTCCCGGCGGTCATCTGGGCGGTGATGGGGGCGCCGGTGGCGTAGTCCTGCCAGTCGACCTTGTAGGTACGGCCGTCGTGGAGGGAGTTCAGCTGCTCCTCGAAGTAGCCGAGCGAGCGCAGGAGTGTCCCCGCGGTGACCGTGTTGATGGTCCTGGACTGGTACCCGACGGTGACCGTGACGGTGGAGCCGTCACCGCCGGCCGCCGCATCGCCGCCGCAGGCGGTGAGCGGTGCGAGGAGCAGGACGGCGGCTGCGGCGAGTGCGGTGCGTCGCATGGGAGTTCGGCCTTTCATCGGAGCAGGTAGGGCATGTTCACCGTCACGGCTCCGGTGGGACAGCGGGCCGCGCAGGGGCCGCAGTACCAGCACTCGTCGACGTGCATGTACGCCTTGCCGCTGCTGTCGTCGATGGCGAGGGAGTCCAGCGGGCACATGTCCACGCAGAGCGTGCAGCCGTCGATGCACTTCGACTCGTCGATGGTCACGGGCACGTCGGCCCGCTGGGGCGCCAAGGGCATGGCTGTCTCCAGTAATGTGCGCGAGCAAGGTGTTCACAGGGACCGGTGCAGCAGTCCGCTCATCGCGATGCGGTCGCCGCGGAAGCGGATGAATTCCAGGTCGACGGGTCGCCCGTCGGCGAGGTACGTGAGACGTTCCAGCATCAGGAGGGCCGCGCCGCGCGGTGCCTGCAGTACGGCTGCGGAGTGGGCGTCGGCGTTCACCGCCTCGAGGCTGATCTCAGCGTGCCCGAGAGGGATACCGGTGTGCGCCTCCAGGAGCCGGAAGATGTCCGTGTTCTCCAGGTCCTCACCGAGCAGGGCGGTGCCGACGTCGAGCGGGATGTACGTGAGGTCGAGCGACAGGGGCAGGCCGTTCAGCCGGCGCAGACGTTCGACGTAGAGGACGTCAGTGCCGGGTGGGACGTGCAGACGGTCGGCCACCGGGGACGGGGCGGGGACGGGGCCCACGGTGCGGACCTTGTTGGTGACACGGCCGTGTTCGCGCAGGGTTTCCGCGAGGCCCATCAGGCGGTCGAGTCCGTGGGGGTACTTCTGAGCCACGACGACCGTGCCGACGCCGGGGAGGCGTTCGACCAGCCCCTCTGAGCGCAGCAGGTCGAGGGCTTCGCGGACGGTGTTGCGGGAGGCGCTGTAGTCCGTGGCGAGGATCGTCTCGTGCGGAAGCGCGCCGTCCGGGAATCCGCCGGCCAGGAGCTGGTGGCGGAGCAGGTCGGCGAGCTGGCGAGCCCGGTCCGCCCGCAGCCGCCGCGCACGGCGGGCCGCGACGGTGGTCGCGCCTTGGCCGGCGTGGTCCCGGATGCGGTCGGTGGGTGGCATGTTCCGGACCTTACCCATCCGGTCGGGGAAACGGTGTTGCTGGATTGTTGCGCCACCTGGCACCTGACCAGATGCCCGCCTGACCAGGGGCTTCGCCGGGCAGGCGGGGAGATCTTCCAGCGCCGGGACCTGCCCCGGGGAACGGACGAGTCGCTCGGCTCACGCCGTGTCGGACACCGCGTCCTCCCTGCCTCGGAAGGCGGGATGGTCGCCGAGGCGGCGCACGTAGTCCTGCAGCCGGAGCCGCGCGTCGAGGGCGTCCACCGGTCCGAGATGGCCGAGTGCCACCCACAAGTCCACGTCCACGGCCGTCAGTTCATCGCCCAGCGCATAGGGTTGCCCGGCGAGCCGACGATCCAGCAGATCCAGTGCCGACGATCGTTTCGACGGCTCGCCGGCCGGGATGACGTCCCGCTGCGGCGGTTCACGGAAGGCGTCGATGTCCGCGGCCTGGGCCGGCGGGCGCAGCGCGGCGGCGCGTGCCACGTCGTGACCGGACAGCAGGCCCGCCAGGTCGCGGAGGATGCCGGGGGTGTGGTTGGCCCTGCCCACCCGCATCCTTACCGACCCGCGGATGCGCAACGTCCGCGCGCCGTGGGCGGCGATGTCCTCTGGATCGGCGCCGTAGGGATGGGCGGCACCGCCATCGCCCGGTACTGCCGCACAGCGGGCATCGCCCTGTCCGCGATGAACCTGTCCTTGGATGGCGTGCGCGTCAGGGAGCGCCTGCGGGGCGGGGAGCCCGCCTTCTCGGTCCTCCATGTATGCAGGCAAATCGTGCTGAGTAGGGTGGAGTTGTCGTCCCGGTGGTCTCCCCCGTACCACCGGGACGCTCTCTTGTCGGCAGCCGCGGCCGGTCGGTGGGAGGCAATCAGTGCAGGATGCTGACGGCCCGCGCGATCACGAGGAGCGAGGTCAGAAGGGCGGAGACGCTCTGAACAGCCATCAGGGCTTTGGCGCGGGTCGACAGTGGCATGGTGTCGGTCGGGCTGAAGGCGGTGGAGTTGGTGGTGGACAGGTACAGGTAGTCCATCAGGGTGGGGACCCAGTCCGAGGTGGCGCTGGCGCCGTCGGCGACCTCCTGGACCGCATCGTCGTTCTCGTCCTGGGAGAAACGGAAGTCCGCCAGCGGCAGGGCGGAACGGGGCGCCTGGGTGCGGCTGACCGGGCCGCCCCGGTCCAGCTCCCAGTAGGCCAGCCCGAAGACGATGACGTTGGTGAGCCAAACCTGCAGCGCGGCCACCAGCAAGGACCGGCCGTCCTTAACCCCCGCGTAGAGCAGCTCATGGATCAAGATGGCCAACGCCACGAGATTGCTGACCGCGATGACACCCACGAGCGTCAGCGACAGGACGCGGAACGTCTTCGTCTGCCGGGTCAGCCGTTTGGGGTTGATCGCGATGAGCGGGATGAGCAGCAGGCATTCCAGGGCAGGCAGGACGTACCGAGGAGCGATCAGCAGCCGCTGCGGCAGCAACAGGTACAGAGCGATCGCGGCGAGGGTCGCGACCACCGCCGGAAGCCGTGCCTCTCCCCTGCGTTCATGCCTCGGATGCCGCGTGCTCGCCTGTGCTCGCGTAGGTGCCATTCCACCCGGCCTTCCGGTCGTTCCCACAACGGACCGTGCCACGGCGCCTGGCATGCGTTCTGCAGTGCCGGGCGCCGCGCACCATCAGCATGTACCCCGAAGCCCGTGGCCAGCGCCTGCGCGTGAGGGACACCGTCCAGGCGCCTGCCAGCCGGTAGAGGGTGACCGGCAGGACATGCGCGGGTGGCAGGCAGCCGGCCGCGGGAGATCGCGGACGGCTGCCCGTCGTGTGTGCCGGGTGCTGCTCCGGTGCGCCGGAGCGGGTTAGCCCTGGCCTGGACACCGTTCTCCCGCTGGCCCGCGCCACTAGGGAAGGGCTCCCGGTGCGGGAGGTCGCCTCTCAGATCAAGACCTGGACGAGTTGATCCCCGCCGGATCGACAGATCAGACAACTGCCCGCCTGGGGTCGGGAGTTCCACGGCAGCCTCTCTTACGGGCTGGGGGACTCGCACGCTGCGCCGGGTACAGCATCTCCGTGTGCGCACCGCCTACGGCGACACCGAGATCAGGCAGGCCGCCGAACAGATCGGCCGCCAACCCAGCCGGCCGAGACGCGGAAGCGCCAAGGAGGGCCAGTGAGCGGGACCCCCCCCCGTCCATCCGGCTACCGCGCGGCAGGAGCAGCACTGCACTCGGACGGTCCACCCGCTCCCCCGGCGCGTGGGTGACGGCGTTCCACCGCCGGAGGGTGCCGTCTAGGCATCCGGTGACGAGGCACCACCCGAGCCGCTCCAGCCTCGGGAGGTGACGGCGTCGGAGACACCGGCCGGTACGGACTATGGCCCGACACCGCGCGCGACGTCGTGGGAGCGCCCCGTCCCGGGGTCGGAGCGGCGGGCGTTGGCGGAAGTGAGCTTCATTGAGCGGTCCGAAGCGGCAAATCGAGCGGTCGCGGTCCACACAATGGGACGACGAGGTCCGGCCGCGGCGCAGGCAGTCCGTGACGACCGGATCCTCGCGGGCACTGTCACGTCGTTCGCCGTGGCACGTTTCTCGTCGGCCCGACGATCGCTCCGTCGAAGGTGTTCCATGCGCATTCTGTTCTCGGGTACTCCGGCCTACGGCCACCTGCTGCCGCTGCTTCCCCTGGAGAGGGCCGCCCGCCGGGCCGGTCACACCACCGCGTTCCTCACGCACCCGTCCCTCGCATCCGTGGTGGCGCCCGCTCCCGTCATCGCGGCGGGTGCCTCGCTGGAGGTCACGCTGGCCGAGTTCCAGCAGCGCACCGGGAAGGACGCCGCCGCCGACATGTCCCCGGCGACCGCCGGCGAGTTCTTCGGCGGAACCCGCTTCGACCTCGGCGCCGACGAGGCCTTGGCCGCGGCACATTCCTTCGCCCCCGACCTGGTGGTCGCCGAGACGGCGGACTTCCTCGGCCCGCTGGTCGCCGCGGAGCTGGGAGTGGAGTGGGCCTCCCACGGTGTGGGCATCGCGCTGGAGGCCCCCCTGGCCGAGGCGATGTGGTCGACCGCCGAGGCGCGCGCCGCGGCGCGGGACATCGTCCTGACCCTGCCCTCCATGTCGATCGACCCCTGGCCCGCCTGTCTTCAGCGCGACGACTGGGAGCCGTCGGCGGACCGTGTCACCATCCGGCCCGAGGCGCACGAGTCCGAGGCGGTGTCGCAGTGGCGGCGGCCGTCCTTCCCGGGCCGCGAGCACCTGCCCCGCGTCCTGGTGACGCTGGGCACCCTCGTCGACGACTCCGACGCTCTCGTGAAGATCGTCGCATCGCTCGCCGACCGGGACGTGAACGTGGTGGTCGTCCTTCCGCCGTCGGCCGGGGGGAAGACGCTGCCGGTGGAGGGCGACGGCGTCCACGTGACCGGTTTCGTTCCCATGGGCCTTCTGCTCCAGGGTGTGGACGTGGTCGTCTCCTCCGGCGGCGCCGGCACGGTGCTGTCCGTTCTCGGCGCCGGCCTGCCGATGGTGATCTGGCCCATGGGGCTGGACAAGCCCCTGAACGCGGAACGGACCGCTGCCCTCGGCGCCGCGGAGGTCATCGGCGCGGCGGACGAAGCCGGTGCGGCCGTGGCGCGGGTGCTGGAGCAGCCGTCCTACCGGGCCGCCGCTCAGGTGGCGGGAGGACACATCGTCGCCATGAACCCGGCCGAGGACGTCCTGCTCCTGCTGACCGCACGGCAGGGTCGCTGACCCGTCCGCAGAACGGGCAGAACGCCCCCCCCCCACGGCCGACCGACGGAAGGAAGCACCATGTACTACGCAGTGAGGCAGCACGTCTTCGGTTCCCCGGAGACGCTGGTGTACGAGGAGGTCGATCCGCCCTCGCCCGGGCCCGGAGAGGTCCGTCTCGCTGTGACAGCGGCAGGTGTGCACCTCATGGACACCGTGCTGCGCGCGGGGAGGGAGACGGGTATGGCGCTGCCCCGCCTCCCGATGACACCGGGCCGGGAGGCCGCGGGTCTCGTGGACGCCGTCGGCACCGGGGTCGACGCGAGCCGGCTCGGCACCCGAGTGGTGGCCTACCTCGGACACGAGCGCAGCGGCGGCTACGCGACGCACGCCGTGGCTTCCGTCGACGCCCTGCACCGCGTTCCGGACGGTGTCGACGACGCCACCGCGGTCGCCATGATCGGAACGGGTCGCACCGCGGTGGGCGTACTCGAACAGGCGGCGTTGTCGGCCGAGGACGTCGTCGTGGTGACTGCCGCGGCCGGCGGGATGGGGACCCTGCTCGTCCAGGCGGCGCGGCAGGCGGGGGCCAGGGTGGTCGGCTTGGCCGGCGGCCGGCCCAAGACGGAGGCAGTGCTGGCGCAGGGTGCCGACGGTGCCGTGGACTACACGGTGGCCGACTGGGAGCGACGTCTCGGCGAGGCTCTCCGGGGTGGACCGTCCACCGTCGTCTTCGACGGGGTGGGCGGCAGTCTCGGCCGGGGCGCCGCGGAGTCGTTGGGGCCCGGGGGGAGGCACCTGTACTACGGCTGGGCGTCCGACGAGGGGCACTTCACCACGTTCACCGAGGCGGAGCTGGAGGAGTACGGCATCACGTCGCACATGGTGGTGGGGCCTTCCCTCTTCGCCCTGCCCGGTGGCATACGCCGGCTGGAGGAGACCGCCCTCGCCCGGGCGGCTCAGGGTCTGTTCCGTCCCGTCGTGCAGTCCTTCCCCCTTTCCCACGCCGCGAAGGCCCACCTGGCGCTGGAGACGCGGGCCACCCTGGGCAAGGTGGTGTTGCGGCCGGAGGCCGACGGCCGTCCGTGACCTGTGCCGTCGCATCAGGGCGTGAGCAGCGGCAGACCCGCCTGCTCGTGCTGCCACAGCCTTTCCTCGATGCGCGAGGTCGCGGTCGCCAGGTGCCGGCGATAGGTGCTGTACGGCATGTGCAGCCGTCGCGCCGCCGCCTCCTGGGTCGGTGCACCCTCCAGAAAGGCGAGGGTGGCGACCCGGTGCGCCTTGTCGCCGCCGCGTCCGGTGACAAGGCCGGCGACGGCGTTGGACAGCACCTCCCGCAGGGTCGTGCCGTGGTCGACGACGAGTCGGCTGCGGCTGAGCGGGTTCGCTTCCAGCGCCTCCGGTCGCCGCAGGTCGCGCAGGGCCGAGCGGACCGCGGCGGCGAACTCCTGCCGGGTCATCACCGGCGCGGGTGCCGGAAACCGGTCCGTGACGGCGGGTCCGCAGTCGCCGTCCGTGTCGGTCAGGAGTGTCCGCTGCTTCTCGGCCAGCCAGTCCCCGGGCGACGCGTCGCGCCAGTCGTGGGCGAAGATCCGGTAGGGGTGCCCGCCGACCACGACGGGCCGGTCCAGGGGCGCCATGTCGCAGAAGGTCATGTGGGCGTCCCAGAACCCGTCGTCACGGAACACGATGAACGACCAGGCCAGGCCGGAGTCCCGAAGGAGTTCCCCCAGCATGCGCCAGAGCATCAGATCCATCACCGGCGAGGGCCGCTGGTAGTGGCGCGCGTGCACGTGGAAGCGGCCGAGGACCATGTGCTGACCGGGTGCGAGGCTGCCGTGCGCGCTCACGTGCTCCCACGCCGCCGCGGCGACCGGATCGTCCTCGCGTCCCTGGAAGGGGTCCGGACGCAGCCAGGCCGAGAAGGCCGCGGCGGCCGACGCGCCGCGCAGCCGCTGCACCCGGAAGTCCTGCGGCCGGTTCTTGAGCCAGTAACGGGTCGGACCGGCCGCGTCGGGGCCTTCGCCCCGTTCGGCGAGCGCGAGGACGTCGGCCTCGTCCGAGGGGTCGTACGGATGGTCCTCCACCAGTCCCGGGGTGTACCACGCATGGCTCTCTGCGCCATGTGGCCCGCGTCCCGGTAGAGGAACTGCAAGGAGCCCACGTCCTGGAGCAACGTGCCGGGCGAGGCGGAACCGATCCGTTCCACGAGGTGGCGGTGCAGCCTCCGGTAGAGCTGGTCGAAGCGCTCGGGGTCGCGCCACCGCAGGTCGGTCGCGAGTGCCTGCCGGACGACGTCGTGCGGGAAGACGCCCTCGGAGCAACGGTCGACGAAGGGTTGTTCGCGCATCCACGCAAAGAGTTCCGGCGCGTCGTCACCGACCACGGCGCGCAGAAGCGCCTCGGTGGTCAAGTGCGCCTGCGCGCAGACTTCGAGGGCGAGCCGGTGCCGGGGGCCGGGCAGCTCCCCCAGGATGCTGCGCAGCAGCGGCGCGACGACCTCGGGGGCGGGTTCCCAGCGCCGGGAGACGGGCAGGTCGTGCCCGGCGGACGCGTGGGCGGCCAGTACCAGGGCGAGCGGGTGGCCGGAGGCGAACGCGAGCAGCGGACCGCGCCGTGCGGGATCGACCCCGCGTCTGTCCAGGAAGGCCTCCGCCTCCTCTGCACTGAGGTCGCCGAGGGCGATCACCCTGAGCAGGTCCACCCATCCCGGGTCCGCCGACCACCTCGCGTCCGGCGCGTGCCGGCCCGCCACGACGACCAGGATGTCGGCGGGCAGCCCCGGCAGGAACTCCTCGCGCAGCCAGCTCTCCAGGCTCTGGCAGTACTCGAAGGTGTCGATCAGCAGCAGCGTCCGCGGGGTGCGCACAGCCGTCTCGGCGGCCTTCTCGAACGCCTGGGGAGCGGCTGGCACCATCCGCCCGTCGACGTGGACGACCGTCCGGCCGGCGGCGACGGCCTCCTTGGCGTACTGCCGCATGAGCGCCGACTTGCCGATGCCTCCGGGGCCGTGCACGTACAGCACGGACGGAGCGCCGGGGCCTCCCGCGAGAGCGTCACGCAGCAGACGCAACTCGGCTTCCCTGCCGACGAACACGCGGTCCCTCGCCGCGTCGATCCGGTCGGCGATGCTGCTCCGCGGCGCTCCCATCACGTGCCTCTCAGACTCGGCGGACACTGCCGCCTCGCTCGCTGCGTCAGGTCGGACGAACTGTGATCCGGGCAAGGGTAACCAGGCCTGGTGCCCTGCGGCGCCGAGGGGCGGCGCCGTCGACCGCCGGGGTGCCGGCGCCGAGGCCGTCGGGGGCGGGGCGAGGGGGCGTTCGGCCTGTCCCCGTTGCCCGGGCCTGCGGGGCTGTGACGGTGGGAGCGGCGGACACGTCGGTCGCTCCGGACGCCCTTAGACCCACGGACCACAGGCCGGACACCGTAGCGGGGTGGCCCTGACGGCGCGTCATACGGGGCCGACCTGGGTGGTGCGGAGCGGGTGTTCGTGGTGGCGCGCGCAACGGTGGCCAGGTGGTGGAGCAGGCTCTGCACGGGGGGACGAGGAGAGCTACCCATACCGCCTGCACCTGCTGGCGGGGGCCAGCGTGTCAGGCGGCGTCGGCGTTACCTCGAGGGCATGCTGTGGGCACATGGGACCGCGGGGGCAGCCGACGAGAAGGAGTCATGCGAATGTCGTCTCAGGACGTTACGGTCGTGGCTCTCCTGGCGGATCCGGACGCGCCCACGGAGATCGCGCAGCGCATGGCCCCGATACTGCCTGCTCGGCTCGCCGACAAGTCAGGCCAGGGGCGACGGTTCGACGTCGAGGTGGTCAGTGAACCCTTCACCACAGGGACGGAAGACCCACCCACCTTGATGCGCCGGATCATGGACCGCGGAAGAGCGGAGACCTGGGACATCGTCGTGGCTCTCACCGACCTTCCGCTGCATTCACACGGGCGCAGACTCCTTGTGGATCTGAGTCACGAACACGGCTTGGCGCTGCTGTCTCTTCCTCCGCTGGGGGGCTTGCGTCTCCAGGCGAGAGCCCTGCGGGCCGTGGAAGAAGCCGTGCTCAGCTTGGCGGCCTCGCTGACCACCGGGGCTGAGGGATCTCCGCGGAGTCAGCCGCGGTTGGGGCCCTTCGTCAGTCGTCTCGCGCCTGTTCATCCGGGCGAGGTCGGTGAGGAGGAGACCGCTGATTTTCGGTACGTCGTCAGCGGGCCGCGCGGTTATCTGAGGGTGCTCCTCGGCATGGTGCGCGCCAACCGGCCGTGGCGCTTGGTGCCGGGCTTGTCGAAAGCCCTGGCGACCGCACTCGCCGCGGGAGCCATCGCCACCCTGGACTCCACCATCTGGAGCCTGTCCGAGGCCCTGAGCGCGCAGCGCCTCGTGATCATCATGGTCGGGAGCGTCGGGCTCATGATCGGCTGGCTGATCGTGGACGGGGAGCTGTGGCATCGCCCAGCAAAGGTCTCGAAGGAGGCAAGGCAGAGGGCGAGGCTCTACAACGCCTCGACGGTCATGACCGTGGGCCTCGGGGTGCTCGTCTGCTACGCGGGTTTGATCGTCATCAACTCGGTGTGGGCGCTGTTCATCCTCAACGACCGAGTGTTCGCCTCCATGACACGAACCCCGCTGCGCGCCACGGAATACTGGACGTTGTCCTGGTTCGTCGCTTCGGTCGCCACGGTGGGCGGCGCGCTGGGATCGGGCTTGGAGAGCGACGAAGCGATCCGGGCAGCCGCCTACTCCAGGCGCGAACAGGAACGTCGCCGGATGCTCCAAGCCGACGCCGGTGACTAGCTGGTGACCTGAGTTTCGTCGGTGGCTGGTATTCGTCCTAGCCTGGACGCGACCTCGTCGGGGAGCAGGTCGAAGCACGTGTCGCGGCCGCGGGCATGGATCCGGAGCCGATAGTTGCCGGGCCGTCGTAGGAAAGGACCGGGAGCTTTACCTCATCCAGTCATGCGCCCCGCGTACGGCGAGGAGTTCCGCAGGGAACCCGCGTCCCCCCGCTCCTCCGGCAGCCCGAGTACCGGCCCGCCCGCCCGTGCCCAATCCTTAGCAAGGGTTCATCACTCGGCATCACCCCCAACCCTCACCTCGACGCACGCCCAGCCGGTCTCCGCCCGGCGGAGAGCCTGGTCCTCCACACCGACGGCCTCGCGGATCGAGGCGTTGTCGCTCGCCTACGGCCGGGTGGTGATCCACTGCGGCCGGGTGGTCTCGCACGCCGGCGCGGTGCGCGAGTACGCCGATGTTGCGGCATCCGCGGGACCCGACCTGCCTCGGCAGTCCGGCAGCCCGGCCTGAGCGGTCGCGTGTGGCAAGAATGACCCCATGCACATTGTGATCGCGGGTGGACACGGAAAGATCGCGCGCCGGCTGACCCGGCTGCTCTCGGCGCGCGGCGACAACGTCACAGGGCTGATCCGCAACCCGGACCACGCCGACGACCTGCGCGCGGACGGCGCGGAACCGGTGGTGTGCGATCTGGAGCACGCCTCGGTGGACGAGGTGGCCGGCCAACTTCGCGGCGCCGACGCGGCACTGTTCGCCGCGGGCGCCGGACCGGGCAGCGGCGCGGCCCGCAAGCAGACGGTGGACCGGAACGCGGCCATCCTCCTCGCCGACGCGGCCGAGAGCGCCGGGACGCGCCGCTTCCTGGTGATCTCCGCGATGGGCGTGGACAGGCCGCCGCCGCCCGGCACCGACCCGGTGTTCGCCGCCTACCTGAAGGCCAAGGGCGAGGCGGACGCCGACATCACCTCCCGTTCGGGACTGGACTGGACGATTCTGCGCCCGGGAATGCTGACCGACGACCCCGGTAGCGGCCGCGTCACGCTCGCCGAGCACACCGACAGCGGCCAGGTCCCGCGCGATGACGTGGCTGCGGTGCTCGCCGCCTTGTTGCACGAGCCCAGGACCGCCGGGCGCATCCTCGAACTGATCAGCGGGTCCACCCCGGTCGAGGAGGCAGTGCGCGCCGTGGCCGGCGGCTGACGCCGCACTCCGCCCTCGCCCGGGTACGGGTGCGGCTACGACTCGCCCGGGCGCTCAGCACCTCAGGCGCGTAGGTCAGCCCAGCACTTCTGCGATCGGGGCGTCGGCGTCCACGTAGCGCACGAGCTTGCGGTTCGCGAATTCCACGATGCCCACGTCGCCGAGTTCGCGCCCGTAGCCGGAGCGCTTGATGCCGCCGAAGGGCAGCTCCGGTCGGGACGCGGTCGGGTGGTTGATCCACACCATGCCCGCCTCCAGCCGGTCCGCGACCCCGCGGGCACGTTCTGGGTCGGCGGCGAAGACCGCGCCCCCCAGGCCGTAGCGGGAGTTGTTGGCCAGTGCCACGGCCTCGTCCTCGTCGGCGACCCGGTAGACCGTGGCGACGGGGCCGAAGAGCTCTTCCCGGAAGGCTCGCATGTCCGGTGTGACGTCGGTGAGAATGGTCGGCTCGACGAATGCACCCGGCAGGTCGGGCCGCCCGCCGCCCAGCACCACCGTGGCTCCCTTGTCCACCGCGTCACGAACCTGCTCCATCAGGAGTCCGGCCGCGGCCTCGGAGGACAGCGGGCCGAGCGTGGTGGCAGGGTCGACCGGATCTCCCGGTTGCACCTGGCTCATCCGGTCTCGCAGCCCGGTGACGAAGTCGTCGTAGACGTCGGCAAGGACGATGAAACGCTTGGCCGCCACACAGCACTGCCCGGTATTGCCCATCCGGCCGAGGAACGCGGCGTACACGGTGCGCTCGAGGTTGTGACTGTCAAGCACCACGAAGGGATCACTGCCACCCAGTTCGAGGACGGACTTTTTGACATTGCGGCCGGCGATCTCGCCCACGCTCACGCCCGCCCGCTCGCTTCCGGTCAGTGACGCCCCCTGCACACGAGGGTCATCGATGATCTTCCCGACGTCTCTGCCCCGCACGAAAAGGTTGGTGTAGACCCCGGTCGGTACCCCGGCATCCTTGAACACCTGCTCGAGTGCCAGTGCGGACTGGGGGCAGCTACTCGCGTGCTTGAGCAGGATCGTATTGCCGAGGACGAGGTTCGGACCCGCGAACCGGACCACCTGGTACAGCGGGAAGTTCCACGGCATCACACCGAGAAGGACACCGAGCGGCTCGTTGACCAGCACGGCCGTGCCCTCGGGCACCGGCAGGGGTCGCTCTCCCAGCAGCTCGGGGCCGTGCTCGCCGTAGTAGGTGAGGATGTCGGACGCGAGGTCGACCTCCGCACGGCTCGAGTCGATCAGCTTGCCGACCTCAAGGGTCAGGAGGTGCGCCAGTTCCTCCTTGCGCTCCTTCATGAGCCGGCCGGCGCGTTGCACGATAGCCCCCCGGTCGGCCGTCGACCGGGCACGCCAGTCCGGGAAGCTGCGGTGCGCCCTGTCGATCGCACGCTCCACGTCCTCCGGGCTCAGCGCCGGGAACTCACGAACCCTTTCACCGGTGTACGGGTTGACCGTGGCGATCGGGCTTCCCTGGGCAGTGGCATGGGCGTCCATGACGCCTCCCTGAGAGTCGGGACACCTCGGGTTTCCACGCCCGGACCCGCCCACACATGCTGATTCTGTCCCATTTCACGGCAAGCTGTGGCACCTGGGCCCTCTACGGTTCCCGTCGATGCGCAGAGCGTCAGTGTTCGAACCGGAGGGGCGCCACCGTCCACGTCTGCGCACCGTCCCGGCTCGGTCGTGGTGCGGCTTTTCGGACCCCCCACGAGGCCGATCACCCGTGTGCGGGCACCGGCGAGAACCCCCTCGCGGCGGGCAGCGTCCTTCTCGGGGAGGGGCCGAGCGCGGTCCCAGCTCGCAGCCTGTTTGTCTGGTGCCAGACCCGTGGAGCCGACCATGAGCACACCCTCAGCACCGCCTTGGCCGCACTGTGGACACGGCTCCGATCCGACCACCGACCCGGTCGGCTGCCGCGGCATCCACGTACACACCCAGTGCGGGTGATCGCCGCGGTCGTGGCGAGTTTTGGCTTTCTGGTAGTGGCGCTGCCAGGACAAGGCCACGGCGGGTTCCACCAGGGATGGATCTCAAGGACCTGCCGATGGTCCCGCCATCGGCCACAGCGTCGGTTGCTCCGTGGCAGGAGCGGCTCAAGTCGCTCCCACTGGGCGTCAGTCAGATCATCCCCATGTCCCACAGGCCTATCAACGACTCGACTGATCGGCAGGGCAATGTCTGACTCCTGATCCACAGTCAGGAGCAGAGCCGTCGGAGAAGGCCAGGAGCGAGCGTCGAAGATCCCTGGATATAGTGCAGGCGCTTTGCCCCGATGACCCCGCCGCCGAGGAGGCCGTCCCATGGACCCCGTCACGCTGATCACCGGTGGCTCGACCGGAATCGGCGCCGCCACCGCCCGCGCCCTGCTCAAGCAGGGCCACCGCGTGGCCGTCACCGGACGCGACGCGGGCAAGCTGGCCGCCTTCGCCACCACCGCGGGGGCGGGCGAGCGGCTGCTGACGATCACCGGCGACGCCAGCGAAGCGGACGACGTCGCCGCTGCCGTCCGCCACGTGCTGGACGCTTGGGGCCAGCTCGACAACGTCATAGCCAACGCCGGTTTCTCCCTGCCCGGCAACCTGGAGACCCACGCCCCTGAGGACATGCGCGCCATGGTCCTCACCAACGTCCTGGGCCCCGCCCTGCTGATCCAGGAGACCCTGCCCCACCTGAGGACCTCCAAGGGCCGAATCGTGATCATCGGCTCGGTCGCCGGCGTCCGCCACACCCCCGGCAACCTCTACTCCGTCACCAAGTGGGCCGCCCACGCCCTCGCCGAGAACACCCGCCTCCTGGTCGGCCAGGACGGAGTAGGCGTCACCGTCGTCGCCCCGGGCGTCGTGGACACCCCCTTCTGGCACGCCCGCGGCGGCACCCCCGATGCAGCCGCCACGATGACCGCCGAGCAGATCGCGGACACGATTGTGTTCGCCATCAACCAGCCCGCGGGCGTGGACATCAACCACATCACGATGCGGCCGACGGGGCAGGTTGGCTGAGGGACGGTTGGCCAGAGCCTGATCGACCACCTCTGCCGCCGTCGGATTCCGGTTCTTGGGGCAGAAGATCAAGTCGCTCACATATCCGCTGGGAAAAGCTGGCCTGTGCGGCGCCGCTCAGGCTGGTTCGAGTCGCGGTTCCGGTTGCCGCGCCGGTGCGGTCGTCGGATCCCACAGCTCGGTGGTCCGTACGTAGCCGTAGATCACGGAGGCCAGTGCCAGAATGAGAAGCGGCCCGAAAGCCCACGGATGTGCGGCCATTTCCGTCGGCAGCCAGCGGTACGACACCAGGAGCACGGCGAAGACCGTGGCGCCGTAGCCGACGAGCTGGATTCCCCGCCGGTCCCAGCCGCGGTCGAACGAGCGCAGCGCCACCTCGATCGTGAGCGCGAATATCACGCCGACGACGAGATCGGCGCCGTAGTGGTAGCCGAACGCCAGCGTCGCGCTGAGGGTGGCGAACAGCCAGAACGTGCCCGCGAACCGCAGCACGCGCGGGCCCTTGCGGGAGTGGATGAATATCGCGGTGGCCCAGGCGGTGTGCAGGCTGGGCATGCAGTTGCGGGGGGTGATCCCGTCGTAGGGAATCGAGTGCGGGGTGCCGACCGGCGGCGGCGTGTGCGGCCACAGGTCGGCCACCGCCCATTGCAGGCCTCCGGTGCCGGAGGCGCCCGGGCCGTAGGCGAAGACCGGCCCGACCACGGGGAAGATCATGTAGACGGCGGGCCCGAGGAGGCCGATCACCAGGAAGGTGCGCAGCAGGTGGTGGCGCGGGAATCGGCGCTCGACCGCCACGTGGCGCAGCTGGTAAAGGACGACGACCACCGCGGCCACGGCAAGCTGCGCGTAGACCACCTGGAGAAGGTGGGTGCCGATCGGGTCGGTGGCCTTGACGATGCGGCCCATCAGCCACGACGGGTTGCCCAGCGCGTGATCGGCGGTCGCCACGTACTGGTCGAGCACCGTCGGCCGGCTCTTCGCGGTGATCAGCAGCCAGGTGTCGCCGGTCTTGCGGCCGGCGACGAGCAGCAGGCCCAGGCCGACGCCCTTCAGCAGCAGGACGCGTTCGGCGCCGGTGCGGCGCGTGACGGCGATGACGGCGCAGGCCAGCATCACCCACAGCGCGCCGTTGCCGAAGGAGTGGCCGTCGGCCGTCCTGGCGTCGACCGCCCACCGCACCAGCACGAAGACGGCGTCGACACCGATGGCGGCGCCGGCGGCGATGAACCGTTGCCGCCAGGTGAGGACCACCATGGTCAACGCCAGGCCGCCGTACAGCGGGCCCGGTTTCGGGGCGAACACCAGCCCGTTCAACTGGTTCGTGATCGGCCCCGGCTGGCCGTAGCGCCGTGCGGAGATCTCGAGGGTGACGAGGATTCCCAGAGCCACCACAGCCGCCGCGGCCCACAGCAGGGCTCGCTGTCGGCGCCGAGCGGCCGACTCAGCGCTGCCGTCCGTGCGTGAAATCACCCGCGATGCTCTGGATATCAATTCTCTGGCCGATTTGTTTAGAAATGAGTCGGATAAAGGGCAGCGATGACGGTGATCACCGCGAGTTCGAACATGTTATCGGAGTGGTGTGCGGCTTCCGATGCGAGGAGCCGAATCGCGAAGCCATCAATGCGGACGGCGCGGGTAGGCGTTGATCACCCCAGCCCTTCGCACGGAAGTGATGCCCTTACATGGCCGAGACACAGGACGTCGTCGAGCTCATCCTTCAGGACCACCGGCGCATGGAGGACCTGTTCCGCCTGATGCGCAGCGTCGAGGCCGACCGGGCTGCCGCACTCCACGAGTTCGCGGACCTGCTCATCGCCCATGCGCTGGCCGAGGAGACCAAGGTCTACCCCGCTCTGAAGAGGTACAAGAACATCGACGACGAAGAGGTCGAGCACGGCGAGCACGAGCACGACGAAGGCAACCAGGCCCTCCTGGCACTCCTCGAGGTGGAGGAGGTCGGCTCCGAGGAGTGGGACACCAAACTGGAGGAGCTGGTGGAGGCCGTCACCCACCACGCCGACGAGGAGGAGCGCACCATCCTCAACGGCGCCCGCGAGAACGTGGCGCCGGAGCGCCGGGAGGAGCTGGGCGCGGCCTTCTGGGAGGAGCGCGAGCGTCAGCTCAAGACCGACTGCGGCTCGGTCGACAACGTGCGGCGCATCGTCGAGGCCTGAGCGGCCGCCCCGACACGACGCCCGGCGCCGCCCGGCTGCACGACCCCACGGGTCACTCCGGCGTCGCGGAAAGACCGTCAGTCGAGACAGAACTCGTTGCCCTCGACGTCCTGCATGACGATGCAGGACTCGTTGTACTCGTCGGCGAGCAGCACCTGCTCGCACTTCGCGCCGAGTGCGATCAGCCGGTCGCACTCGGCCTGGAGCGCGGCGAGGCGCTCCTCCCCTCTGAGCCCGGTGCCGACCCGCACGTCGAGGTGCACCCGGTTCTTGACGACCTTGCCCTCCGGGACACGCTGGAAGTACATGCGCGGGCCGACGCCGGTGGGGTCACCGCAGACGAACGCCGCGCCCTGCCGCTCAGGCGGCAGCGAGCCGTCGTAGGCCTCCCAGGTGGCGAACCCCTCCGGCGGTGGCGGTACGACGTACCCCAGCACCTCACACCAGAAGCGGGCGACGCGCTCGGGTTCCGCACAGTCGAACGTGACCTGGAACTGCTTGATCGCTGACATCGGCGCACCATAACAGAGAGACCACGCTGCTCATCCGGCGATTTCGACAAGCACGTCGAGAGGTCCGTGCAGGGTCGGACCGGGCCCCGCACCGCCGGTCGGGGCCCGGGAGCGCACCGCCTCCCGGATCCCTCACACAGGCGGGCGCTCGAACGGGCACGCGGCCCGAACCCTCAGCCACTCCTTCCCGGTGCGCCGGCGTTTCGGATGCGCCGAGCGGCGCGAAACGGACGCGGACCCTCCACCCTTGGTGGAGGGTGTGAGCGGTTTGGCCGTGGCGGGCGGTGGCTACCCGCACTCGTAAGGCTTCATCGCAGCGAAACCGGCGTGGCCGCCGTCGGCGGCCTCGCGAAGACGGGTGACAAGGGGTTGGTCGCGATGACCGTGGCGACACAGCAGAGCGGCGGCGGATCCAGCGGTCTCTACGACGTCCTGGATCTCGTGCTCGACCGCGGACTGATCATCGACGCGTTCGCCCGGGTCTCGCTCGTCGGCATCGAGATACTCAAGGTCGACGTGCGGGTCGTGGTCGCCAGTGTCGACACCTACCTTCGCTTCGCCGACGCGTGCAACCGCCTCGACCTGGAAGCGGGGCCGCACCGGCCGGCCGGGCTCACGGACGTCACGGGACAGCTCACCGAGTCCGGCGCCCGCGGCGGGACCGAGGGCGCCCTGTCCGGCGCCGCGGAGACACCCCAGGACGCCGAGCGGGCGCACGTCGAGGGCACGAAGCGTGAGGGTGAGCGGATAGTGCGCGCCGGCGGCGATTGACTCCCCGGTCGACTCGCCAGACCAGCCCGACTCGCCCGACTCGGCCGACCGCCGCCCAGGGCTCGTCGCTCACGCCCGGTGGTGCTGATGGCCCGGGCAGCGCTCGATCGCCAGGAGGGCGGCGTCGTCGTTGGGCTCATGGCCGACGTGCCGGACGAGGTCGCTGTGGATGTGGCGCAGCAGGGACTCCGGGCTGGAGTGGTTGGCCAGGGCGGCGTGCTCGGTGAGCGGATAGAAGTCGCCCGCGGGCGAGCGGGCTTCGACGACGCCGTCCGTGTAGAGCACCAGCGTGTCGCCGGCCTCGAAGGTGAACGGGTCGGCCCGGTGGCCGGCGGCGGACAGCGAGCACATGCCCAGAGGGGGTACGGGGCGCCTCGGGTGCAGGACCGTGAGGTGATGATCGTGGAGCAGCAGCGGCGGTGGGTGACCACAGTTGATCATCTCCACCTGTGAGCCCTCGTCGGGGATGTCGAGCAGCAGGGCGGTGATGAAGTGCTCGTCCGCGTCCCGGTCGGTCTCCGCCGACTCCGCCAGGTACCGGCACACGCTCGCCTCCAGGGCCGCGGCGAGTTCCGGCAGCGTGGCGTACTGGTGAGCGCACTCGCGGAAGGCGCCCAGCAGCATGGACGCCTCGCCGATGGCGGTCAGCCCCTTGCCCCGCACGTCTCCGATGATCACGCGGTTGCCCGGGCGGTCGGTGCGCGCGATCGCGAAGAGATCTCCTCCGATACGGGTCTCGTCCTCGGCTGCCAGATACATCCAGGCCACCCGCAGCGGTCCCATCCGGCGGGGCGGTGGCCGTAGCAGCACGAGTTGCGCCGTCTCGGCCACGGATCTCGCGCGGATCAGCTCCCGGCTGCGCCGGTCGCGCACCTGCGAGACGAAGACCACCAGCGCCGAGAGCAGGATGAGCGCGGTGAGCTGTGCGAGGTGGTTGAGCGTGGTCAGTCCGCCGTGGAAGACGGCGATGAGCGTCTGCGCGGCCACCGCGAGCACCCCGACCAGCGCCGTCGGCCGAGGACCGGCCAGCGAGGCGGTGAGGGCCGGTGCGATCACCAGGAACGGGCCCAGGTGGACGTCCTGGGGTGAACGGAGGTCCACCACCGTGATCACGAGGATCAGGGCGAGGGGTACCACGACCAGCCCGTAGCCCGGCGGCTGCCCGAGGAGACGGCCCACCGACGCGCGCCTCGACATCACACGTACCGTTGTACCTCCGCCGCACGGCACGCGCCCGCCTGGCCGAGCGACGTCCGCGCCGGCCCGGAGCACCGGGCCCATTCGTGCGGGAGGGCGGCCCCGTCCGTTCGGGTCTCTTTCTCCGCCTCGTCCCTGCGCGCGGTGCCAGGGTCGAGCCGCCATGATGGAAGCCGTGACTCGACGACCGCGGCCGCGGGTACTCGGCCGTCGGCGCCTTCACGGCCGGACAGGGGGTGCCGCGATGGTGACGGCGGATCCCGAGGTGCAGCGGAGCCGGGAGCGGCTCGAGAGCGTGCTGGCCCAGCACCTGGGCACCAGCCGGTACGTGACCGGCGTCCTGGCCGAGCTCGACCTGGACAGCGGGCGGCTGACCTGGGTGAACGGCGGCCGCCCGCTGCCGCTCCTGGTCCGCGGCCGGCGCCGGGTGACCCGGCTGGGCTGCCCGCCCGCCGGCCCGATGGGCACCGACCTCGGACTGCCCGTCACCGAGTGCCACCACCAGCGAGAGCCCGGCCACCGCCTGCTGCTGTACACCGACGGCATCGTCGAAGCCCGCGACGCCCAGGGCCGGGAGTTCGGACGCGACCGGTTCGTCGGCTACGTCGTCCGCCACCACTCCGCCCAGCAGACCCTGCGCCGGCTGATGCGCGCCGTCCTCGACCACCACGCCGGCCGCCTGGACGACGCCACCGTCCTGCTGGCCGAATGGCGCGCCGGGCACCGGCACAGACTCAACTCCTTGACGATCGGCAAGCGACAGCCATGACACAGCACCCCGCTCCCCACCGCACGGGTCTGACGCTACGCGTGCACCAGGCGGCCCCGGCGACGTACGTCATCGAGGTGGCCGGTGATCTCGACCACCGCACCGCGGACCAGCTCGACGCGGTCATCCACCACGCCCTCGCGGCGAAGGCGGTCGCCGTGCTGGTGGACCTCGGACCCACTGTCTTCCTCGACTCCTCCGGCCTGAACAGCCTCGTCGACGCTCACCACGCCGCCGCCCGGACCCACGCCCGCCTCGCGCTGATCGCGCCGAGCACCACCGTGCACCGCATGCTGTCCACCACGGGGATAGACCAGGTCCTGCCCGCCTTCCCCACCGTCGACGCGGCTCTGGCCTGACCACGGGCCGACCGGCCGGCGGCGAGCACGGCCCCGCACCGGGAGGCGGCGCTCGGCGGAGGCGTCACCGCGCCGTACTACTTCAGCTCGATCTCGACGAAGGCAAGCGCGGAGGAGCCGGCGTTGACGACCTCGTGTTCGCCGCCCGCCGGGCGGGCGTAGGACTCGCCCGCCCTCAGTCGCGAGGGGGTCATCGTGCCGTCGGGACCGATCACGTCGGTGCGCCCGTCGGTGACTGGGACGACCACGTAGTCGTACTCGTGGACGTGGCGGCCGGTGCTCTGTCCGGGTTCGAAGTCCCAGCGGGTGACGCGCACCCGTTCGTCCTCGTGCTGCACGCTCGCGCGGGCCGTGGTGGTCATCGTCGCTCTCCTCGTCGTCGGCGCGGGTGCCGCGAGCCCGCGGGCGGCAGCACCCCAGGTGAGCAGGCTAGTCGCCGGGTCCCTCGCCCTGCGCCGCCCGGCCGCTCCGGCCCTCGGCACCTTGATCCCGGGTGACCGCGACTTGGCAAAACCGATCGACGGATAACCACATAAGAGCGCTCGCCGATCATCTTGGGTCTTTCCCGAGCAGGCTCGTCCCTGCGCGATCCGGCGCGCATACGGTGCGTTCACAGGCGGCCCCGGAAACGGAGCCGGCCGCAGCCGATCAACCAAGGGGAGGGCGCCGATGGCGACCGTGGAAGTGGCGTTGAAGGAAATGGTGACCGGGATCGAGGGCGCTCTGGGGGCGGCCGTCGTCGACTACACCAGCGGCATGGCCCTGGGCACCCTGGGCGGGGGCAAGGACCTGGACCTGACGGTCGCCGCGGCGGGGAACACGGACGTGATCCGCGCCAAGGTGCGCACCATGGAGCTGCTGGGCCTCAAGAGCCGGATCGAGGACATCCTGATCACGCTGGACGCCCAGTACCACCTCATCCGGCCGGTGGCCGGCCGGGACGGGAACGGCCTGTTCCTGTACCTCGTGATCGACAAGGCCCGCTCGAACCTGGCCATGGCACGCCACCAGCTCAAACGGATCGAGACGCAACTCGAGGTGTAGCCGGCCCTTCAGGCCGGGCCGACGCATGCCTAGGAATTGAAGACTTCTTCAAGCCATCACATGGAGAGGACGACAATTCATGAACAGCAGTCGCCCGGACCGAGAAAAATGCAGAGGCAGGCTCATGGCGCGGCTGTGTCCCCGGGGCAGCGCCGCGCCATGAGAGGCCACCAGACAGGCAGGAAGAACGCCATGCAGGTCCCCCTCTACCAAGCCAAAGCGGAGTTCTTCCGAATGCTCGGGCATCCCACGCGCATCAGAGTGCTGGAACTGCTGCAGCACGGCCCGGTCCCGGTGCGGGACCTGCTCGCGGACATCGAGATCGAGCCGTCCAGCCTCTCGCAGCAACTCGCCGTGCTGCGCCGCGCGGGCATCGTGGTGTCCGTACGGGAGGGCTCCACCGTCACGTACGCGCTCGCCGGTGGCGACGTGGCCGAACTCCTGCGCGCGGCCCGCCGCATCCTCACCGAGCTTCTGGCCGGACGCAACCAGCTCCTGGCCGAACTGCAGCAGAGCGAGACCGCGCCGCCGCGGGCGACGGCGGCACAGGGCTGACAGGAGGCACCGGGCACCCGTCGGACGCGTCCATGCGGGTTGTCCGTGCGGCGCGGACGAGCCGAAAGCGGGGCCCTCGGCGTTGTGCAGGGCAGCCAAGACCGATGCGAGAAAGGCCGGCCGATGCACCGCAACACCTTCTTCCTCTCCCTGTGCGCCCTCATGACCGCCGCCGCGACGGGTTTCTTCGCGACCACCGCCCTGCGCAGTCGCTACGGCACGCGCTGACGGGGGCTCGCTGCCTGCGCCCGCCCCGGCAGGGCCGGCCGTAGGCGCGTCCGCCCACGACCCAGGTCGTGGGCGGACGCGCCGTGGCCTGGCTCATCGAGCGCAACTCCTCTTGACGGCGGTCGCGCCGACCGGCTCGGCATCCGGCCGGCCGGCGCGTCCGCCACGTGACCGGTCCGGTCCCCGCTGCCGCTCAGCCGACGGCCGCGGGGCGGCAGCCGGTCAGGGCAGCGTCCAGAACCGGACCGTGACGAGGTAGAAGACGGCGGCCCAGAAGGCCATCGCCACCGCGACGACGCAGAGGCCGCGGAGGTTGGTCCTCGTCGCGGGCTCGTCCGGCGGTGGCCGCAGCCA
Source organism: Streptomyces sp. NPDC056580 (assembly GCF_042793175.1). Classification (NCBI taxonomy): domain Bacteria; kingdom Bacillati; phylum Actinomycetota; class Actinomycetes; order Kitasatosporales; family Streptomycetaceae; genus Streptomyces; species Streptomyces sp. NPDC056580. The sequence goes on from NZ_JBHTVE010000007.1 coordinate 450,720, forward strand.
GCGCCCGAGCAGCGGGTTCACGTAGTAGGGCATGGTCAGGAAGCTCATGACGAAGCTCGACAGCAGGTTGCCCACGAGCAGGCCGATCCACAGCGGCATGTGCAGCGGGAACAGCGCGAGTGTCAGCAGGACCACGGTCGGGTAGAGGCCGACCCAGACGGCGAGGGAGGTCCTGGTCTCGGAGGGCCGCGGCGGCGCCTCCTTGCCGTTGCCCTCGAAGGCGAACCAGCTGCCGAACGAGTTGTCGATCGTGCGCAGGTGGAAGTCCTTGAACTTCTCGCCCTCGGCCAGGACCTGCTGCCGCTGGGGCGACGTCAGCCAGGCGTCGAGGTGTTCGGCGTTGTCGTAGCGGTACAGCGTGGTCCAATCCTCCTGGAGACCCTCGATCGGACGGAACAGCTCGGTCCCGCGGAACCCCTCGAACTTGCTCTCCTCGCGCACCATGTGGTTCTGCCAGTCGAGGAAGTCGTCGACCTGGCTCGGCGGGACCCGGTGCGTGACCACCACGGTGACCAGCGGATCCAGTGACTGCGTACCGCTGCTGACCACCTGCTGGGTCGCCGGGCCGTCGAAGTACTTGGTGCCGACGTCGAGGTACGTCTGCCTGGTGGCGCTGTTGATCCACGTCTGGAGGTGGGCGACCGAGTCGAACCGGTACACGACGACCCAGTCGGGCTGCAGCGGGGTCGGCGGGGACACCTCGGCGCCGAGGAAGCCCGGGTAGTAGGCGGCCGCGGCGTTGAGGTCCTGCTGCCACGACTCGAACTCCCGCTCCGCGCCGGGCAGGACCTTCTGGCCGATGATGGCCGTCGCCGCGGCGGCCACGTTCCGCTCGGTGTTCATGGCGGCTCAACCTGCCGGTACCGACTGCTTCGCGGGGAGCCGGCCGTAGATGCGTTCCGGAGTGAGCGGCAGCGCGCGGTAGCGGATGCCCGTCGCGTCGTGCACCGCGTTCGCGAGCGCGGGGGCCACCGGGTTGATGCAGCACTCCGCCATGCCCTTCGCCCGCATGGGTCCCACCGAATCCGCCGTGTCCACCAGGAGGACCTCGGTGCGGGGGACGTCGGCGTAGGTGGGGATGCGGTAGTTCCGGAGGTTCCGGTTGACCATGACGCCGTCGTCGTCGACGTGGTGGTTCTCGGTCAGCGCGAAGCCGATGCCCTGGGCGACCCCGCCCTCCACCTGGCCCCTGACCTGCGCCGGATTGATGATCACGCCGGCGTCCGCCGCCTGCACGCTGTACAGGATGCGTATCTCCCCCGTGACGCGGTGCACCGCCACCTGGAAGCCCTGCGTGTTGGAGGTGACGCTCCGGGGCGAGCCGTAGGCCTTGCGTGCCGCGGTGAACCGGATGCCGCGTGCCCGGGCCAGCGCGACCAGTTCGGCCAGCGACACCCGCCGCTCGCCGCAGACGACACCGTCGTCGTCCAGCGTGCACATCACGACGTGGACGCCCGTGTGCGCCGCGGCGAACTCCAGGATGCGGTCGCGCACGGCGGTGGCCGCCCTCAGGACCGCGTTGCCCGCCACGAAGAGGCCCGCGCTCGCGAAGGCGCCGGTGTCGAATCCGGTGCGGTCGGTGTCGGACTGCACCAGCCGGATGCGCGACGGCGTCGTGCCGAGCTGCTCGGCCGCGATCTGGACGTGGGCGGTGGAGGTGCCCTCCCCGAACTCCACTGTGCCGACGGCAAGTTCGTACACCAGGTCGTCACCGAGCGTGACCCAGGCCTCGGAGAGGTGTTCCGTGGGCGGCGCGGTCTCGTGCAGCGAACTCGCCACGCCGGTGCCGACGAGCCACTCCGGCCCGGGAGGCGGCCGGTCGGCCGACCGGGCCAGGGCCTCGCCCACCAGGTCGATGCACTTGGCGAGTCCGTCCTCCGTGAAGACCACGTCGTCGGGGCCGTCGTCCATGGCGACCAGGGGCTCCCCCGGCCGCACGATGTTGCGCCGACGCAGTTCCAGCGGGTCGATGTGGAGGGCGCGGGCCAGTTCGTCCATCGCCGACTCCACGGCGAACGCCGGCTGTGTCATCCCGTAGCCCCGCAGCGCCCCGCTGGGCACGGTGTTGGTGTAGACCGAGTACGCGTCGTACTTCTTGTTCGGGCAGCGGTAGATCATGACGGCGGCCCCGCCCGCGTACGCCGTCTCGCCGCCGTGGTTGCCGTAGGCGCCCGTGTTCGACACGTTGCGCACCTGGAAGGCGGTGAGTGTTCCGTCGGCCTTCGCACCGAGCCTGACCGTGAGGGTCATCGGGTGCCGGGGCGGCGCCGTGGTGAACTCCTCCTCCCGGGTGTACTCGAGGCAGGTGGGCCGTCCGGTGTCCAGGGTGGCGAGCGCGACCAGGTCCTCCGCGATCACCTCCTGCTTGCCGCCGAATCCGCCGCCGACGCGCTTGCAGAACACCCTGAGCTGGTCCGGGCGCAGCGCGAACAGGTACTCCAGTTTGACCTTCGCGATCGACGGTGACTGCGAGCTGGTGCGGACGTTGAGCCGGCCGTCCTCCATCCAGGCGATCGAGCCGTGGGTCTCCAGATGCGCGTGCTGCACCCGTGGCGAGAAGTACGTGCCTTCATGGATCACGTCGGCCACGGCGAATCCCGCGTCGACGTCGCCGATGTGGGAATGGAGTTCGAGCAGGATGTTGTGCACGGGGTCGCGGACGAACGGATCGTCCGAGCCGTGCAGTTGGGGTGCGCCGTCGGCCATCGCGGCCTCGGGGTCGAACACCGCGGGCAGCACCTCGTACTCGACCGCCAGCCGGCGGCAGCCCTCCTCGGCCGCCCCGGCCGTGTCGGCCAGCACCGCGGCGACGCGCTGGCCGACGAAGCGGACCGTGTCGTCGAGGATGTAGGTGTCGTCCGGGTCGACCAGGTGGTCGGTGTGGATGGCGGTGGTGAAGCGTCTGCGGGGCACGTCCTGCCAGGTGTAGACCCGGTGCACGCCGGGGACGGCGAGGGCCGCGCTCTTGTCGATCGAGAGTATCCGGGCGTGCGCGTGGGGTGAGTGCAGCACCTTGAGGTGCAGCATGCCGTCGATCCACGTGTCCATGGTGAACTCGGCGTGGCCCGTCACCACGTCATGGCCCGCGGGCGCGCCGACGCTGGTCCCGACGGCCCGGCCCGGTGCCGCCGTCTCCACCGCGCCGACGCCCCGTACGGCGTCCTCGATCGCCCGGTATCCGGTGCAGCGGCAGAGGTTGCCCTTCAACGCCCGCGGCAAGTCGGCCTTCTGCTCCTCGGTGAAGGTGGCCGAGGTCATGATCATCCCCGCCGTGCAGAATCCGCACTGGAACCCCGGGGCCTCCTCGAACCGCCGCTGCACGGGGTGCGGGGCGCCGGGCCGTCCGAGGCCCTCGATCGTGGTCACCTCGCGGCCGTCCGCCCGGAACGCGGGGGTGATGCAGCTGTGCAGCGGTTCGCCGTCCAGCCACACCGTGCAGGCGCCGCAGTCACCGGCGTCGCATCCCTTCTTGACGCCGAAGTGGCCGAGTTCGCGCAGGAAGGTGCGCAGGCACTGACCGGGGGCCGGTTCCCGGTCGAACCTCTTGCCGTTCACTGTGTAGCTCATACGAGGTCCCCAGCCGTGAGTTCACGGCAGATCTCCTCGGCGAAGTGCCGTGTCAGGTGCCGACGATGGTCGGGCGTCCCGTTGGGATCGGCGAACCAGAGGCCGTCCGGCACGGCGTCGACGCTCTGCCGCACGATCCGGGCGTCGGGCAGGGAGTCGAAGGCGATGCGGACCGGCCGCGTCGTGCCGGCGGTGATGGTGAGCGACAGGTCGCTCCCCCCGAGTCCTTGGGTGCCGACGAGGAACACCGTCGAACGGCCGAGCCGGGTGAGCGTGAAGCGGCGGTGCGCGGTCCGTCTGCGCAGCGCGTGCTCCGGAACCGTGATGCGCCGGAGGATCTCCCCGGGAGCGAGGACGTTGCGGTGGTCGCCCGTGACGAAGTCAAGGGCGTCGACGAAGCGTACGGAGCCGTCGGACGCCCACAGTTCGTACCGCGCGTCCAGGGCGGCCGTCAGCGTGATCATCGGGCCGGCGGGCAAGGACATGCAGATGTTCCCGCCGACGGTCGCCGTGTTCCAGACCTTGAACGAGGACAGGAACGCCTCGCAGCTCGTGCGGAAGAGGATCCCGGCGGTCCAGTGCACCGGCCAGGAGAAGGCGTACAGGTCGCGAATGGTGCAGGTGGCGCCGATCTCCAGGCCCTCTTCGGTCCGGGCGAGAGGTTCCCAGCGCAACGCCGTCAGGTCGATCAGCCGTCGCAGGTCCGGCTGCTCCACGGAATAGAGCCACGTCCCGCCCGCGAGCCAGGCGTCGCCCTCGTGCCAGTCGGCGCCTGGCCGCTCGGACGGTCTCCGGACGACTTCGGTGATGGTGTTGAGGTCCATGAGAACCGACCTACGAGGAAACGGGCATGCGGAGGACGACCGTGCGGGCGGCTGTCCTGCGACGCCTCCGGAGCCGATCCGCGCCGGCGAGGCAGACGCCGGCCGCCGCGCCCTGCCGTTCGGGGCGGCGGAGGCGCAAGAGGGCGGCCGGAACAGACACTTTTGGCACATTTTATCGCAGCACGCCGACGGGGGCCCGAGGACGTGAACGGTTCGGGAAGCGGTGGCGCGGCGCCGCGACGCGTCGCGCCCCGCCGGAGCGTCCACCGGTCCAGCACAGGACCTGCCCGCCCGGCGCAGGGGCCTGCCCGACCGGAACAGGGCCTGCCCACCCGACCGGAGCGGGCACAGGATGTCGGGTGCGGCAGGCCGGGATCTCCCTAGCCTTGGTGATCACAAGGGAAGGAGGCCCGGGTTGCTGGACCGGCTGAACCAGGCCATGGAGCACATCGAAGATCACCTCGACCAGCAGATCGAGGTGTCCGCGCTGGCCCGGATCACGCTCACGTCGGAGTACCACTTCCGACGGCTGTTCTCGTCACTGGCGGGGATGCCGCTGTCGGAGTACGTACGGCGTCGGCGGCTCACCGTGGCGGGTGCCGAGGTGCTGGCCGGTGAACCGACCTTGCTGGAGATCGCCCAGCGCTACGGCTACACCTCGGGCGAGGCCTTCGCCCGGGCGTTCCGCGCGGTGCACGGCGTCGGTCCCGGTGCGGCCAGGCGTACCGGCGCGGCACTGAACGCGCAGCCCCGGCTCTCCTTCCGTCTCACCGTCGAAGGGCTCAGCACCATGCGGTACCGCATCGTTGAGAAGGAAGCGTTCCGGGTGGTCGGCAGGAAGGCTCGCGTTCCGCTGATCCACCTGGGCGTCAACCCGCACATCGCCGAGCACGTCCGGGACATCCCGCCGGAGACGATGCGGCGGATCGCCGACCTATCCGACCAGGACCCAAAGGGCGTGGTGTCAGCGACCGTTCGCTTGACGGACGGCTTCGAGGAGGGCAGCGAACTGGACTACTACCACGCCGTGGTGACAGGCGCCGCCGAGTTGCCCGAGGACCTGGACGTGCTGGACTGTCCCGCGGGCACCTGGGCGGTGTTCGAGAACACCGGGCCGTTCCCGCAGGCGCTGCAGCAGATGTGGGGTGACGTCGCCGCCCGGTGGATCCCGTCCAACCCGTACGAGTACCGTCCCGGCCCGGAGATCCTGCGCACCGAGCAGGCACCGGACGACCCGGCCCACTGCGCCGCGCAACTGTGGATCCCGGTGACCCGCAGCACGCCCTGATCACCGCCTCGCACCGGTCGGCCGACCGGGTTTCATGTGATCTGGGCGGGCGTGTGGGAAGCGGGTGACCACGGACGGCCGCCGTCCAAGGACCGTCCACGGCTCGCGCGGGGGCCGCCAGCAGGCCGTCCCCGCCCGAACCGCGAGCCGGGCCCAGGCCGAACGCGGCTCGGGCGCGGGCCGAACGCGACTCGGCCCCAGGCCGAACACAGCTCGCGCGCGGGCCGAACGCGAGCCGGACGTCGGCAACCTCCGCCCCCGCCGGCGCCCCCGGGGATCAGGCGTGCGCGTGGCGCGGCCGGCTCGCCTTCGACGACGCCGCGTGATGCGCGGGGCCGGCCGGGCCTGCCGCCTGACAGCGCTGCAGCCACAGGGCGGCCGCGGCCAGGAGGCCAGTGAAGATGATGAGGAGGAGGGCGGATACCCACATCTGGCGGCTCCCGGGAGAGTGCCAGGCCGTCCAGGCGGTCGAGGCGGCCCACAGCAGGGCGCCCACCGCGTAGAAGGCTCGGATCCGGCGCAGTTGCCGCACGGCCCGCAGGGACATGAGATCGGTCGTGGATGCCATGCCGGCCGTGTACCCCGCCGAACGCCGTTCAGCGGTCCGCGATCGTCCTCGCCGTCGCCCGCATCCGTGCCGTCATCGCCCGGCGTCCTTCCTCAACCCGCGCCGCTTCGCAGGGACTCGGGCGAATCGGACCGGCCAGGACGACGTCCGGCCGTCGGAAGGTCAGGGAGCGTCGCCTGTCACCGCAGCCGCCTGAATGCCTGGTCGGCATCGGCTACGGCCTCGGGGTGGACGTCGAGGGCGGTGCGGCCGTCGGCGATCTTCTGCCAGTTGGTCCGGGCGAGCACCCGTTGGACCGCGAGGACCTGGGCCGCCAGCAGGCGTGCCTGGATCCCTCCGCCGAGGGCCTCCGCCAGCGCCTCCTCGTCCTCGAGCTGGTAGCGCGTGAGCCGTCCCGCCAGGCTCGGTGTCGTGAACACCAAGCGATGGAACGCCACCACCTCGGGGTGATCGCTGAGGCCGGTGACGGGGTCCCACCCATCGAGGCCGGCCCGGAAGTGCTGGTGCAGCGCCGTCACCGGCTCGATGCCGGGCTCGCGGCCACGTACGACGCGTGCCGCCTCGCCCTGGTGGTCCGCGAATCGGTACAGCACCAGGTCTTCCTTGGTGGGAAAGTACCGGAAAAGGGTCGGCTTGGAGATCTCCGCGGCTGCGGCGATGTCGTTGACCGAGACGTGGTCGAAGCCGTGCTCCAGGAACAGCGAGACGGCCGCGTCGCCGATGGCGTCGCGTGTCCGCTCCTTCTTGCGGGCCCGCAGTCCCGTCGGCTCACTCATCTGACCACCGTAACATTCGTAACCCAGTTGCTTTTTTAACCGAGTAACGTTTCGATGGGCGGCATGAAGCAGACAGACACTCCTCCCGTCCTCGTCACCGGGGCGACGGGCCGGGTCGGCCGCCTTGTCGTGAACCAACTCCTCGACGCGGGCGTGCCGGTCCGCGCCCTCACCCGTCGCCCCGAGGCGGCGGCGACGCTGCCGGGGAAGGCCGAGGTCTTCACCGGCGACCTCACCGTGCCCGAGTCGCTGGACCCGGCATTGAGTGGCGCCGGTGCCGTCTTCCTCGTCTGGACCGCCCCACCTCAGACCGTCGAGCCAGTCGTCGAGCGGCTCGCGGCCCACGTGCGGCGGGTGGTCTTCCTCTCCTCGCCGCATCGGACGCCGCACCCCTTCTTCCAGCAGCCCAATCCCATGGCGGTGCTGCACGCCGAAATCGAGCGGCTCGTCGCGGCTACCGGACTCGAGTCGACGATTCTCCGGCCGGGGATGTTCGCGTCGAACTCGCTGGCCTGGTGGGCGCCCGCGATCCGGGCCGGCGAAGTCGTCCGGTGGCCGTACGGCGCCGCCGAGTCTGCGCCGGTCGACGACCGCGACATCGCAGCCGTCGCGGCACGCGCGCTCTGCCAGGACGGATACGCGGGAGGCGACTACGTCCTCACGGGCGCCGAGTCGCTGACCCAGGCCGCACAGATTCACGTCATCGGTGACGCCCTGGGGCGCCGGATCGCATTCGAGGAAATGACGCCGGACGAGTTCCGAAGACTGTCGGGGGGTACGGCGCCCAGCCCGGCCGCCGAGATGCTCCTCGCCGCGTGGAGTGCGGCGGTCGGACAGCCCGCGTACATCACCACTGCGGTGGCCGACATCCTCGGGACGACGCCGCGAACGTTTCGCCAGTGGGCCGTCGACCACGCCGGCGCGTTCACGCAGGGCTCGTAACCTCGTCGACCGCGCCGGCGCCCCGGGGCGCAGCCCTCGGTCCGCCGTCTCAAGGGACCTGCCGGACGCGACGCCCCGCCGGGGACGTCGAATCCCGTTCGCCCGGTCAGTCCGCGGCGGTGACCGGTGTCTCACGCTCGGCCGCCGGCGACGCCTGCGTGATCACTTGGGAGCGCCGTCGACCCCGGTCCATGGCACCGCCCGTGAAGGCGAGGCCCAGACCGGCCACGGCGAGCGCCGCGCCGACCAGGTTGGGCGCGGCCCAGCCCCAACCGGCCGAGATGACCAAGCCGCCGAGCCAGGCGCCGCCCGCGTTGGCCAGGTTGAACGCCGAGTGGTTGGAGGCCGCCGCCATCGTCGGGGCGTCCTTGGCCTTGGCCATGAGCAGCATCTGGACGGGGGTGGTGATGAGGGAGCCCATCGCGCCGATGAATGTGATCGTCACCAGGGCAGGAACGGTGCTGTGGACTGCGAAGAAGAAGATGACCAGGGCCGCGGCCAGCAGGATGAGTCCCCAGTACATCGTCGGGCGCAGTGCGCGGTCGGTGAGCGGTCCGGCGATCAGGGTGCCCAGCGTCATGCCGACGCCGTACAGGGCGAGCACCCAGGTCGTCGACGCGTCGGAGATTCCGGTCAGGTGCGTGAGCATCGGGACGAGGTAGCTGTACACGGCGAAGAATCCGCCGAAGCCCACGACGGCCGTGGCCAGACCGATGACGACCTGCTTGTTGCCCATGGCCCGGAGTTCGTGCCGGATGCCGGACTGCTCCCCGCGCGGCTGGTGCGGGACGAAGGCCGCCAGCGCGGCCATCGCGAAGAGACCGATGACGGCGACCGCGCCGTAGGCGGAGCGCCAGCCCAGATGCTGCCCGAGGGCCGTGGCGGCCGGAACCCCGACGATATTGGCGATGGTGAGTCCGAGGAACATCTTCGAGACGGCGCGTGCCGCCCGGTCCGCAGCGACCAGCCGGGAGGCGACGACGGCGCCGACGCCGAACAGCGCGCCGTGCGGCAGACCCGCCAGGAAGCGGGCGGCGAACAGCGTGCCGAAGTCGGGGGCGAGGGCCGACGCCGTGTTGCCGATCACGAAAAGGCCGGTCAGGAGCAGCAGCAACCGCTTGTGCGGGACACGCGCGCATATGCCTGTCAGCAGTGGCGCGCCGACGACGACGCCGAGTGCGTAAGCCGACACGACATTGCCGGCGTGCGGTACGGACACACCGATTCCGTCGGCGATCTGGGGCAGCAGCCCCATGGTGGCGAACTCGGTCGTGCCGATGCCGAAGGCGACGACAGCCAGGGCCAGCAGAGCCAAAGGCATGGTGCAGGAGAACCTTTCGAAGACGACGGGCCGGGGCCAGGAGCAGGGCGGTACGGACTCGTCCGCGGTTTCCTCGCCCGGTCGGCGTCAGTCGTTCTGACCCGAAGCGCCCTGGGGAGAGGGTGAGCCCATAGGGATGCAGCAATGGAGCGAAGGCATCCATTCCAAGATCGCCCGGTGATGTGCAGCGTCTCGACCGGGCGCGGACACCCTGGCCGGTACGGTCGGCCCTGACCGGTGAGCAAGGATAGCCGCGGGGACTCGCACACCAACCACCAGGGGGCACCGTCCGGACGTGCCCGGCTGCCCGCGGAGCTTTCGAAGGCCCGCGGAGCTTCGCGCGCCGATCGACAGCGCGCCCATCGCTCCGGGTGACGCCTCAGCCCTCTTCGCGGACTGTACCTTCCACGGTCCGACCGCCATCCAGGCGGGCGACCACCGTCACCAGAACGATCACTTCGGCCACAGTGGACGACCGCACCGCAGACTGGAGCTCGGGCATCGAGACACCGCCTGTCCGAACCGGTGAAACGGTGCCCGCGCTCCCTCCTGTTCCGCGGGGCGCTTTTGGTAGGCCTGCTCGGCTGACCTGCCGCCGTAGACGTCTCCCTTGCGTGGCCGGGGAGGAAGCCATGGCGCGCCGGTAGCCGCCGTCGTGGGGGCGGGAACAGCCGGTCGGTTCGGGGTTGACCTCAAGTCTGCTTGAGCTTCTAGGTTCGGGAGTGCAGATGTCGACGTATCGGAGAGGAGCGGTCATGAGGACGCTGGTGCTGGGGAGGACGCCCGCCAGGGTGACGGAGGTGCTGGCCACGCTGCGTGCGGACGGCTTCGACGCGGAGGGAGTGAGTACGGATGAGGAGGCCCGTGAACTTCTGGAGACCGAGGAGTTCGGGGTTCTGATCATCGGAGGGGGCGTGGAGCAGGACTCCCGCGCCGCACTCAAGGAGTTCGCGGGGAAGCACCGGGTGCGGCGGGTGATCGACGGCGCGCTGACGGAGCCCTTCGACGCCTATGTGCGGCGGGAATTCGAGCCGCTGATCCGTGAGGCCGCCGGCCAGGGGTGACAGCCGGGGCCTGTCTGCAGGTGCCCGGAACGGTGGCGCTCGCGGTTTCGGGCTTCATGCAGCGCGCTCCTCACGTTCGTGGTGCCTGTCAGCGACGCTGTCGCCGGGATCGGAGCGGACACGATGTCGGGGGTGCTGCTCACGAGTGGGATCGGTGGTCTCGCCGGAGTTCTCGTGGCGGGTCGGCTGCTGGGCTGTCCGGACTGTTTATGCAGGTGAGGAGCCTCACCGGACAGCCGGACAGCCGGATTGAAGGTGGGTGTAGCTCGCCTGGAGGGAAGGGATAGGCAGGGAAGGTACTGATTTCGGGGCCCCGCAGGCGGCCGGTAGTGTTGGCCGATGATCACCAATCCCAGACTCCAGCTGACCATCGACTGTGCCGAGCCGGAGCGACTCGCGACGTTCTGGGCCGCAGCGCTGGGCTACGAAGTCGAGCCGCCACCAGCGCCCTTCGCCAGCTGGCGCGCGTATTGGTTGGACCAGGGCTTGTCAGAGGAGGAGCTAGGCACGGGTGACTGCAGTGACTCCGTCGTCGATCCACAGGGTGTCGGACCGCGGATCTGGTTCCAGCAGGTGCCCGAGCCCAAGGCCACCAAGAACCGGCTCCACCTCGACCTCGGCGTGAGCGGTGGGCGCGGTGTCCCGTTCGCAACCCGCAAGGAGCGCGTCCTTGCCAAGGTGGCGCGACTGGAGAGCGCTGGTGCGTCCCGGCTACGCGTCGAGGAGTCGGAGGAATCGGGCTCCTGTTTCGTCGTGATGCAGGATCCGGAGGGCAACGAGTTCTGCGTTCACTGAGGTCTTTCAGCGGGGCGACTGATCGGGTGACGGGATCGGTGCCCGCAACGCACGAGACTCCCGTGCCGTTGGGGGAGGTGTTCGACGTCTCAACCCACAGGCACAGAAGCCCCGTTGGTTCCGTATTCTGCCGCACTCGATCTGCCTCACGGCCTGGTCGAGTGGGTGACCATGCTCATCGTCACCCGTGAGGGTGACCGCCGCTGCAAGCTCCCACCGCCCCAGCGTGCCCTGGTCGGCCTGGTGTACCTGCGCGGGCACGACACCCTCGCCCAGCTCGCGGCCGGGTTCGGCATCTCCGTCGGCACCGCTCACGCCTACACGACAGCCGTCGTCGACCTGCTCGCCGACCGCGCACCCGGCCTGCTGCGCGCCTTGCGCGAGGCGGAACCGGACTACGTCCTGCTCGACGGCACCCTGGCGGAGTGCGACCGGGTCGGCGACAGCCGGGCAGACTTCTCCCACAAGCACCGCAGGCACGGGGTGAACGTGCAGGTGGTGACCGACCCGGTCGGGCAGCTGCTGTGGATCTCGCCTGCTCTGCCCGGCCGCGCCCATGATCTGACCGCGGCCCGCGCCCACCGGATCATCCGGATCTGCGAGCGTCAGGGCGTTCCCATCCTCGCCGACCGCGCCTACATGGGAGCTGGCCCATGGGTGATGACACCCATCAGGCGCCCGCCGGGCCGTGACCTCACGCCGACCCAGCAAACCGTCAATCGCGCTCTGTCCGCGGCACGGGCACCGATCGAGCGCGGCGTCGCATGCTTGAAGTCCTGGCGCATCTTCCGCCGATCCCGGTGCAGCCCGAATCGAATGTCGTCAATCTCCGCGGCCGTCCTCACTCTGGAGCGGCAGCGCTGAAAGACCTCAGGGAGTCTTTTGTGAGCGCCTGACCGCGTTTATTGTGCGAGCCGTCTGAGATATTCTATAGAACTATGGTGCACGCTAGCCGAGGCATAGTCGTTTACGGCGCCGGCCGCCATCGGGCAGTGGTCTCGCCATGATCTGGGAAATACTGGCGCTGGGTTTTGTACTCAGTTTCGATAATTTCCGGGTATCGATCGCACTCGGCACGGTCCCCTTCGGTTTCCGGCGCGCGGTGCAGGTCGCGCTGACCTTCGGGCTGTGGGACGCGGTCATGCCCCTGGTCGGGTTGCTGATCGGTCACGAGATCGGTGAGTCCATCGGGGACGTCGCCGATGTGGTGGGTGCGGCCGCGCTCGGCGGATACGGCCTCTACCTCGTCATCTCGTCCCTCCGACGCCCCGAGCCGGAGGACTTGGACCAGCCGTGGGCGTTGTTCGGCATACCGCTGACGTTGAGCCTGGACAACCTGCTGGCCGGGGCGAGCCTTGGGGTCCTCGGGCTCTCGCCGTGGTTCTCGGCCGCCGCCTTCGGCGCGATGACAGCGGCGATGTCACTGGTCGGGCTACAGCTCGGCCGGGCCGCGGCGCGCCTCGTACGGATCCGCTCGGACCTGCTGAGCGGGGTCACCTTGATCATCGCCGCTGCGGCGCTGCCGTTGTGGTTCGGCGGCTGACCCGCTCCGCCAGGAGGCAGACGCGACAGACGGCGGACCGGGGCGGTGCGGACGGGGGACCAGCGGAAGACTGTCGTCCCGCGAGCCGGCGTTGGCGGCCTCGACCGCCCGGGCCACCAGGCCGTGGTCGGGCGACAGGTGACAGACCGGGTCGGTGCGGCCGGCGTCGCCGGTGAGCAGGAACGCCTGGCAACGGCACCCGCCGAAGTCCACTTCCCGCCGGGGACAGCTCCGGCAGGGTTCCGGCATCCAGTCGGTACCGCGGAACGCGGTCATCACAGGGGCTTGGGCCCAGATCCGCTCCAGCGGGTCCTCCCGCACGCTCGCCCGCGGCAACGGCAGGGACTGGGCGGCCGGGCAGGGCAGGACGTCGCCGTTCGGCGTCACCGTCAGTGCCCGGGAGGCCCAGCCGCCCATGCAGGGCTTCGGGTAACGGCTGTAGTAGTCCGGGATGACGTAGATGATGTCCATGCGGTCCCGCAACCGCTCGCCGGCGGCCCGTACGACGGCCTCGGCCGCTTCGAGCTGAGCCCTGCCCGGCAGCAGCGCGGCGCGGTTTCGCCAGGCCCAGCCGTAGTACTGGGTGTTGGCCAACTCCAGCCGGTCCGCGCCCACCTTCTCGGCGAAAGCGAGCACGTCGGCGACGCGGTCGATGTTGTGCCGGTGCAGCACCACGTTCACGGTGAGCGGCCACCCCAGCTCCTTGACGAGACCCATCGCCTCCACCTTGCGCCGGAAGGACGGGATCCCGGCGATCCGGTCGGACGCGGTCGGTTCGTCGGCCTGGATGCTGATCTGCACGTGGTCCAGGCCGGCCGCCCGCAACCGCTCGGCCCGCGGACGCGAGAACCCGAGGGCGCTGGTGATGAGGTTGGTGTAGAGGCCGAGGGTGTGGGCGTGCGCCACGAGTTCCACCAGGTCGTGCCGGAGCAGCGGTTCCCCGCCGGACAGGTGGCACTGCAGGACTCCCAGGTCCCCGGCCTCGGTCAGCACCCGCAGCCACTCGCCGGTGGTCAGCTCGTCCCGGTAGTCGGCCAGGTTCAGCGGGTTGGAGCAGTACGGGCAGGCCAGCGGGCAGCGGTAGGTGAGCTCGGCGAGCAGTCCGAACGGGCTATCCATCGCTGAGCTCCACCCAGCGCCGGGCCACGAGCCGGGCCAGGAACTGCCGGACCTCGTCCTCGGGGACGGTTTCATAGCGCGTCCCCAGTCGGGCCACGATCTCGGCCACGGTGTTCCGTCCGTCGCACAGCTCGAGGATGGCCGCGCCGCTGCCGTTCAGGACCACCACCGTCTCGGGGTGCAGCAGGACCTTACGCTGCCTGGTCCGGCAGAAGGCGACCCGGACGTGGGCCGCCAGCCGGGGCCGGTCCGAACCGGACACCCCGGCGCCGGGCCGGGTCGTACCGCTGGTCTGGGTCGTGCCGGTTCGGGTCGGGTCCATGGGGTTCACTCCAGGTAGGCCTGGTCGATGGCGTCCATCAGACTCCACAGGACGTCGCACTTGAACGACAGCGCGTCGACGGCGCGCGCCTGGGACTCGGCGGAGAGGCAGTGCGCGGTGACCACCTCCAGGGCGTGTTCGCAGTCGCGGGGGGCCTGTTCCAGGCGGGCGCGGAAGTAGGCGAGGCCCTCGGGGGCGATCCACGGGTACCACCGCTCGAACGCGGCGAGCCGCGCCGCCATCAGGTCGGGTGCGAACAGCTCGGTCAGCGAGGACGCCACCGCCTCCACCCACGGACGGGTCCGGGCGAAGTTCACGTAGGCGTCGACGGCGAACCTCGCCCCGGGTACCAGGTGCCGGTGGTCCTGGACCTCGTCACGGGGCAGCCCGGTGGCCTCGGCGAGGCGCAGCCACGCCTCGATGCCGCCCTCGCCCGCCGCGGTGCCGTCGTGGTCGACGATCCGTCGGATCCAGCGGCGACGGACCTCGAGGTCTGGGCAGTTGGAGAGGATCGCGGCGTCCTTGCGGGGGATGCTCTCCTGGTAGTAGAAGCGGTTGGCCACCCAGCCTTGGATCTGTCGGCGGCTCAGCCGGCCGGCGTTCATCCGGACGTGGAACGGGTGCTGGTCGTGGTAGCGCCGCGAGTGGGCCCGCAACGTGTCCACGAAACCGTCGGCGCCGGTGGTGGTTGTCGTCGTCACGGCTCTACACCTGGACCTCTAGGCCGTCCATGGCCACTTCCATGCCGCTTTCCTCCAACGCACGCCGCTCGGGCGTGTTCTCCAGGAGCACCGGGTTGGTGTTGTTCATGTGCACGAAGACCGTCCGTCCCACGCTCAGTGACGGGAGCTGCGCCAGGCTGCCGTCCGGGCCCGCCATGGGCAGGTGGCCCATCTCCCGTGACGTCTTGCCGGCCAGGCCGAGCCGTACGAGTTCATCGTCGTGCCAGCAGGTCCCGTCGATCAGCAGGCAGGCGCAGCCCCGGATCTCCGCGCGCACGGCCTCCGTCAGCGATTGCACCCCGGGCAGGTACACCAGACTTCCCCCGCTGCGCTCGTCGGTCAGCCGGTAACCCACGACGCGGCCGCTGTCCAGCCCGGCTTCGAACCGGTCGCGCTTGGTGGTGGGTACGTCGAACGCCCGGCAGGACAGCCCGTCCGCCAGGGCGAGGCCGGTGCCGGGGACCACTGCCCGCCACTCGACCGGGCAGTAGCGCTCGAGCGTGCGCAGGATCCCCGAGCCGTCGGTCAGGGTCTTGTGCACCGTCGCCGTGGCGTACAGCCGCAGCGCGCGGGCCTGGCGCAGCAGGAGCAGACCCAGCGTGTGGTCCAGCTCGGCGTCGGTGAGCAGCACCGCCTCCAGCGGCGTCGTCCGGTCGTCGTGCGGGTGCAGGCCGGGAAAGTCCTCGATCTGAGTGGGGACATCGGGCGAGGCGTTGATGAGGAACCACCGGCGGCGGTCGGCGCTGACCACGACCGACGACTGGGTGCGCGCGAGACCGGGCCGGGAGCGGACCGCGGCGCACACCGGGCAGCCGCAGTTCCACTGCGGGGAGCCGCCCCCCGCCGCCGAGCCCAGCACTCGCAGCAACACGTCGGCTCCCTTCGTGGTTCATCACGGACCCGGGTCCTCCCGACACTTCGAGGTCCCGGGTCCCTCCCGGCGCGGCCGTCCGTGGCCCTTCCGGGCCGCCGGGCGGCGCCGGAACAGTCCCGGCGCCGCCCCGCATCCGCGATCCGTCAGTCCTCCAACCGAGCGAGGTACATGGTCACCTCGGCCGCGACCGCTATCTCGTCGAACTCGGGCGTCTCCCACACAGCGAGCTGGGACTCCATGGATTCACCTCCTCTCTGCCGGGATCACGGCAGGCTCCGGTCACGCGCTACGCCGGTTCCGGGAGGGCGAAGACGATCAGGGCGCTTCCGTGCCCCGCGCCCAGCATGCCGGGGAGGAATCCCTCTGCCCATCCGCCCCAGCCGACCGGCACGGCCACGTACTGCCTGCCGTCGACCATGTAGGTGGTCGGGCTGCTGTGGTGGCCGCTTCCGCACTGGAACTGCCACAGCAGTTCCCCCGTGCGGGCGTCGAGCGCGTTGAACTCCCCGGAGGCCTCGCCGGCGAACACCAGGTCGCCGCCGGTGGCCAGCGTCGAGGCGCACATCGGGAGTTCGTTGCGCCAGCGCCACTTCTCCTCGCCGCCCGCGTCGAACGCGCTGACGGACCCTGCCATGTCCTCGATGTCCACCTGAACACCGGCGCCCCAGTAGGGAATGCTCTCCTTGAACTCCCGGCGCCGCCGGGTGGCGGTGGCACCGGTGTCCTGGACCGGGACGTAGAAGAGCCCCGTCTTCGGGCTGTAGGACGCGTGGGTCCATTCCTTGGCGCCGGCCGGACCCGGGTAGAAGTGGACCGGTTCTCCTTCCTTGTCCGGGTACACCTTGGCCGTCACCTGTCCGTCCCTCGTGATCGCCCCCCAGGTGATGCGGTCGACGAAGGGAGTGATCCCGACCCTGGCGCCGTTCGTGCGGTCGAGGACGAAGAAGTAGCCGTTCTTGTCGAAGTGCCCGAGCAGTTTGCGCCCGTCCTGCTCGAAGAGGATGCACTCGCCGATGCTGTCGTAGTCCCACAGGTCGTGCGGGGTGCACTGGTAGTGCCAGCGGATCTGGCCGCTGTCCACGTCCACGGCGATGATGCTGTCGGTGAAGAGGTTGTCGCCCTCGCGGACCCCTCCGTCGAAGTCGGGCGCAGGGTTGCCGGTGCCCACGTACAGCAGGTTCGTCTCCGGGTCGAAGGTGCCGGTGATCCAGCAGTTCGCCCCGCCCCGGGCCCAGGCCTCGCCGTCGGCGGGCCAGGTGTCCGAGCCGGGCTCGCCGGGCTTGGGCACCGTGTAACACCGCCACTGGTGCTCGCCGGTTTCGAGGTCGAACGCGTCGAGGTGGCCCCGTACGCCGAACTCGCCGCCGGAACTGCCGACGATGAGCATGTTCTTCACGACCAGCGGGGCGAGCGTGGCGCTCTCCCCGGCCCGGACGTCTCCGTAGGTCTTGTCCCAGAGCCGCTTGCCGGTGGTGGCGTCGAGCGCGAGGACACGGGCGTTGGCCGTGACGAAGAAGACCTTTCCCTGGGCCACGGCGACCCCGCGGTTCACGTTCCCGCAGCACAAGGACACGTCGAAGGGGACGGCGTGCTTGTACCGCCAGATCTCCACACCCGTCTTCGCGTCCAGGGCCCAGACCCAGCCGTCCCAACCGGAGAGGAACATGACTCCGTCGACGACGATCGGGGCGGCCTCGAAGGAGTAGGTCGACGCGCCCGCGATCAGACCGGTCGTGCCGGCCTGGAAGACCCATGCCGGGACGAGGCGCTTGACGTTCTCCGTGTTGATCTGGTCCAGCGGGCTGTACCGCTGCCCGTCGTAGGCACCGTAGTAGGTGAGCCAGTTGTGGGGTTCCTGGCGGGCGTTGAGTATCCGCTCGTAGTCGACACCGGCCACCACCGGCGGCGCGACGTCCCCGCCGGCGACCTTGCCGCTCAGGAGCCCCTGATCGACAGCCTCACCCGCGTCGACGTAATCGGCGTAGTCGACGGTCATTTCGTCCACCTCCTACTTCGGCTCAGGGCTGCGGCTGTTCGGGACGGTCCAGGCGAGCCTCCGGCGGAGCGTCCCCCAGCACCACGATGGATCCGGTGAGCCCCCGGCCCTCGTCGTTGCCCGTGGGCGAGGCGAACCAGTAGTAGCCCGGGCCGTCGAGGTTGAGGTGCGCGTGTCCGTGCGAATGGTTCACCAGCCAGATGAACTTCCTGTCGCCGTTGCTCGGCAGAAGTGCGCAGTGCGTGTTCAGGTCGTCATTGACGAGCTCAAGCTCGATGTCGCCTCCATGGGGCATGACCAGAATGGAAGGATCCCAGGTCAGCTCATCCGGGTTGATGCGAATCGTCGCCTTCATGCTGCCGTCCGGCTGCTCGGCGGCCTGCCCGATACTTCCGGTTCCCAGCACCTGACCCAGCGCTGCTTTGTTCTGTGCGGCCAACCCGAGCTTGTCCAGCAGGTCGGCTCGCTCCTGCGCGATTGTCATCGGGGTTTCTCTCCCCTCATCCCAATTCCGTGGCCACTTCGCATCGGCCGCACCGACGTCGGCACACGGCAGCCTTTTGCACACACCTCGGAATTCCCCTTTCGGCGTCACCCGAGGCGCGACTGCAATCGATACCCAAGGAGCACACCGCACCGAATGGACGACACCGGAAAGGGCGCGATATCGGTGGTCGCGAATCACGCTACGCCGGACGGATCACACCGACAAGGCGAGCCCTGATTCGGGCGGGACCATACCGTTCGCCCGCGACCGTCTGCCGTTCGCACCCGATGTGCCACCGTTCAGCGCGGCCGGGCCCGACCGCGGCACGCCGATCAGACGAGGTCGTACCGGTCGAGGTCCATGACCTTGGCCCACGCGGCGACGAAGTCACGCACGAACCTCTCCCGCGCGTCGTCGCTCGCGTAGACCTCCGCGACGGCGCGCAGCTCGGAGTTCGAGCCGAAGACGAGATCGACGCGGCTACCGGTCCACCGGACCTCGCCGGTGGCGCGGTCGCGCCCCTCGAAGGTTTCCGCGGCCGCGGACGTCGGCTTCCACTCCGTGCCCGTGTCGAGCAGATTCACGAAGAAGTCGTTGGTCAGCGATCCGGGCGCCGAGGTGAGGACTCCCAGCGGCGACTGCTGGTGGTTGGCGCCCAGCACCCGCAGGCCACCCACGAGGACGGTCATCTCGGGCGCGCTCAGGCCCAGCAGGTTCGCCCGGTCGACCAGCAGGTGCTCCGGCGCCGACCGGCTGCCCTTGCCGCGGTAGTTGCGGAATCCGTCCGCGGTCGGCTCGAGAGGGGCGAAGGACTCCACATCGGTCCACTCCTGCCCGGCGTCCGTGCGTCCGGGACTGAAGGGGACCTGTACGTCGTGGCCGGCGTTCCCGGCGGCTTGCTCCACGGCGGCGGCTCCGCCGAGCACGATGAGGTCGGCCAGCGAGATCTTCTCGTCCCCGGTCCGCGAGTGGTTGAAGGACTCCTGGATCCCCTCAAGGGTGGGCAGCACCTGGGCCAGCGTGTCGGGATCGTTGACCTCCCAGCCTCGCTGCGGCTCCAGGCGGATGCGCGCGCCGTTCGCCCCGCCGCGCCTGTCACTGACGCGGAACGTCGAGGCCGACGCCCACGCGGTCGAGACGAGCTGTGGGACGGACAGCCCGGAGGCGAGGACCTGGCTCTTGAGCGCGGCGATGTCCGCCGCCCCGACGAGCGGATGGTCCACGGCGGGGACCGGGTCCTGCCAGAGCAGCCTCTCCTGGGGAACCAGCGGTCCGAGGTAGCGCTGGATCGGCCCCATGTCGAGGTGCGTCAGCTTGAACCAGACCCGGGCGAAGGCATCCGCCAGCTGATCCGGGTTCTCCAGGAAGCGGCGCGAGATCGGCTCGTAGACAGGGTCCGTCCGCAGCGCGAGGTCGGTCGTCAGAATCGTCGGCGCGTGTGTCTTCGTCGGATCGTGGGGGTCCGGCACGGTGCCGGACCCGCCGCCGTCCCTCGTGGTCCACTGCCACAGACCGGCGGGGCTCAGCTCCAGGTCCCACTCGTAGCCGAACAGGGTCTCGAAGTAGCTGTTGTCCCATTTCGTCGGGGTGGGTGTCCACGTACCCTCGAGCCCGCTGGAGATGGCGTCCGCGCCCTTTCCGGTGCGGTAGCTGCTCTTCCAGCCCAGTCCCTGCTGCTCAAGGGGGGCGCCCTCCGGTTCGGGGCCGAGGTGGGCGGCCGGGTCGGCCGCGCCGTGGGTCTTGCCGAACGTGTGGCCTCCCGCGATCAGCGCGACGGTCTCCTCGTCGTCCATCCCCATGCGCCGGAACGTGTCACGGATGTCCCGGGCCGAGGTCAGCGGGTCCGGGACGGTGTTCGGCCCTTCGGGGTTGACGTATATGAGGCCCATCTGGTCGGCGGCCAGGGGGCTCTCCAGCTCCCGGACGCCGCCGTGGCGTTCGTCGCCGAGCCAGGCGTGCTCGGGACCCCAGTAGACGTCCTCGTCGGGCCCCCAGACGTCCGCCCGGCCGCCGGCGAAGCCGAAGGTGGTGAGGCCCATCGTCTCCAGGGCTCGGTTGCCCGCGAAGACCATCAGATCGGCCCAGGAGATCTTGCGGCCGTACTTCTTCTTCACCGGCCAGAGCAGCCGGCGCGCCTTGTCGAGGTTGCGGTTGTCCGGCCAGCTGTTCAGCGGCGCGAACCGCTGCATGCCGTCTCCCGCGCCGCCACGCCCGTCGGCGACGCGGTACGTACCCGCGCTGTGCCACACCATCCGGATCACCAGCGGCCCGTAGTGACCGAAGTCGGCCGGCCACCACTCCTGCGAGGTCGTGAGCGTCTCGTCGACGTCCCGCGCCAAGGCGTCGAGGTCGAGCGTCCGGAACTCCGCGGCATAGTCGTAGTCGTCGCCCATGGGATCGGCCTCGGCGGGACGGCTCTTGAGTATCCCCAGGTCGAGCCGGTCCGGCCACCAGTCGCGGTTGCTCGCGCCCCTCGTCGCGCGACCGCGCTGCCCGGCCGGGACGGAGAGGCCGAGGCCGTCCACGCCGCCGACGTTCTTCACGCCGGCATCGGCGTCCGGACTGTCAGACACGGGACCCCTCCTTCCGGGAACGCAGGTCGTGCCGGGGCACTCAGATGTCCAGCGCGCGACGCACCGCCGCCGCGTGCCGCCGGGAGACCGGCACCGTCTCGTTCGCCCGCTCGTCCATGACCAGGGACAGTTCGCCCTTGATCCCGCGATCTATCTCCCTGATGCGGCTGAGATTGACCACATACCGGCGGTGCACCCGCAGGAAGCCTACGTCCGCCAGCTCGCCTTCGAGCTTGTCCAGACTCACGGAGGCGGCTCGCAGTCGCCCCTGATCGGTGGACAGCCATACGTCGTTCGCCTGCGACTCGGCGACGGACACCTCCTGCAGCCGCAACAGCACCAGCCGGTTGTCCCGCATCGCGACCAGCCGGCGCGGTTGCGCCCGAAGGTGCGCGGCCCCCTCCGCCTGGGGCAGCCGCGCCCCGTCGGAGGAGCCGAAGAAGACCAGGTGGCCGATCAGGCGGCCGGACGAGAAGACGGGTCGGATGCTGATCGAGGTCGGCTCGTCGGCGAGGTGGGCGAAGATCTGCGTCGAGCCGACCCAGTCGGGATTGTGGGCCGCCTGTCTTGTGGCATACCGGGCCGCGGTGATCAGCTCGGGCAGCCCGGGGTTCCATCGCAGCGTCGGGTCGACCGCCGGGGTGCACGCGGGAACGCCCAGGAGCACGCTCGCCATGTCGTCGGCGATCACCACCTTGCCCGCGGTGTCCACTACGGCGAGTGCCGCACCGGAGTGCGCCCTGGTCTGGGCGTAGGCCGCGACCAACTCGGCACCGCTGTCCCGGGCGCGCCTTTTGAGCGGGCATTGGGTCATGGTGGCCGCGTTCGCCAGCCAGCTCTCCGTGGACGCGGGAAGCCGGCTGCGCCAGCGGCAGACGGTCAGGACCGCGATCGGTTCTCTGGTGACCACGTCACGCACCGCGATGCCCGCACAGACCCAGTCGTGGAGCACCTGGCACCAGTGCTCCGCACCCCTGATCAGCACCGGGCCGTGCGCCTCGAGCGCCGTGCCCATGCCGTTGGTGCCGACCGCGCACTCCGACCAGCAGAACCAGGGCGCCAGATTGCGGTCACCGGCTCTGGCCAGCGTCGCTTGGTCACCCCACTCGGCCAGGATCCGGCCGGTGGCATCGGTGACGGTGACGACGCCACCGGCGTTGCCCACTTCATGGGCCACCGAGGCGGCACGGAAACCCAGCTCGGCGAAGACCACACCGTGCTCGGGCGTGTGGTCCGGCTCGGCGACGGCCACCGGGGCCTGTGCGAGGTGAGGGTCGACCCTGTACTGCTCTCGGCAGCGATGCCAGGAGATCGCCACCAGGGGCCGGACGTCCGGGACCTGATCCTCGCCCTGCACGAACCGTTCCCATGCCGCCAGCACAGCGCCGCCGTCCAGGTTCGCCGAGGCGGGCTCGAGCCGATGCAGATCGCTCATGGTTCAGAACCGCCCTTGGTCCTTCCCCAGCGCAGGACGGCACGCGAGACTTGCGCGGTTCGCTCGTCGCGGCCGGACCTACGGCGGACGGCCCTCCGCCTCGCGCGTCCTCCTGCTTCGTCACTCGTCACAGGCCGTCTCACAGGCCTGCACTTCCCAGACTAGGTACCGTCGCCGGGCTGCGCACATCCCTCGGCCGGGTTCGACGCGGGAGCCTGGCCGACCACGGGCAGCGCGGACAGCCCGCCGGCGAATGGACGTGCGCGACCCGCGGCAACCAGTCGATCCGGTGTGTCGGTACTCGATGCCGAGATCGGCCATCAGCCGTTCGACGACGCAGCCGGCCACGGCAGGCGTCTGTGATCGAGGGCTTCAGGGCGTCCATGGCCCGCAGCGGCGCAGCGTTCGCGGCCGAGCCCAGCAGCGTCGACGCCGACGCCGAGCATCGGGCGAGCGAGCGGGAAGCCCTGCGGAACTGGAGCAGCGGGATCGGGGCCACGCGACGTGACCCAGCCCGAGCCCCACCCACTCGCTGTCTCGTTCCTGCTGCATGCCGCCGAGCTGCTCGACGGGGATCCGCAGGTCGACGGCTACGGGCCGCTCTACGCAGCCGTCGCCCGGGTCGACGCCAGGGCCCCGGAGGGGGACGTCTACGGATCCCTCTACCTCGAGGCCGCCGCGCTGCCGGGCTGCCGGGCTGCCGGGCTGCCGCAGACCCTGGCGCGGCCGCCGTGCCTGGAACACTCGAACGAAGCCTTCGCCTGGCACACGACCGAGGCCTACCAGATGTTGAACATGCCCGCGCTCGAGTACCCGCCAAGGGGGCCGTCGCCCTCGTACGCGACGCGGCCGGTGGAACGCTCGGCGTCGCCCGGATCGCCCGCCGGCTACGCGACTGGACCGCCGCCCGAACTGGGCGGCGGAGGCCTGTGCCGGCTGCATCGTGTCACTCTCCAGCACCGATGACCCGGCCGGCGGCCGCTCCACCCGCCTGCCGCCGGGCCGCCCCGCCACAAGGACATCACCCAGCGGCCCACCTTGCACGAGACAGTACCGATTTGCCCCGAGGGACGGGCCGCGCACCAGCCCATGCGCTCCAAGGGCCGCACATCCTCCCGCCATGGCGAACTGGCGGCGGTCTCTGGCGGACGGGTTCCGGGCTCTGGACCGGGCCCTGGGTGGGCAGCGGCGTCCGACACGGATCCAGAAATGGGTGCCCCGACGCCCGATCGGCACCGGCATCTGCGTCGCAGTGCCCGTCACTCTCTTCGTCTTGGCGCTGTCGCGTGCGGAGGAACCGGACGATCCCCTGTTCGCTGTGGTGTCCGGGCTGCTCATGGGGCTTGTCTTCGGCCTCACGGCCGTCTCGGAGCGGCTCCGCCAACGCCGGCTCAGGCGTCTGGGGACATGGGACGGATCTTGAGAGAGCAGGACGTGAACGGCCCGTGAGTTCGTCCTCGATCGTGCGGTCCGGTCAGCTCAGCTCAGCAGGGCAGCCGTGAACGTATGGCGGTGGTCCACCAGCCATGTCCGCATACGGTCCCAGCGTTCCCATCCGCCCCGTTCGGCCAGCGCCTGGAGATAGACGGGGTCGCCGTCGGCGACGCGGCGCGCGACGAAGGCCCGGCAGACCTCCGTGGCCTGCTCGATGACGCACGGCAAGTCGGCGCGGTCCCGCGGCGAGAGGCCGTAGCCGTCGGCAAGGATCCGCAGCCGTGCGGGCACGTCCGACCCGGCGGGGTAGTGAGCGGCCGCGGATGCGGGATCGAGCATGGGCACCCAGTAGCGGGCGGTCATGGCGACGTCCCACAGGGGGCGGCCCGGGGCCGCCATGTCGAAATCGATCAGGGCGGCAGCGCGGCCGTCGCGGAAGACGACGTTCTCCGGGCACACGTCGTTGTGGCACAGCATCGTTCCCCCCTCCGGGTCGGCCAGGTCCCCGGGCCATTCGGCGCGGGTGTCCACCGCGACGGCCCGGCCGGCCTCGTGCATGCGCCGCAGCAGACTCCCCACCGAGGCCAGAGCTGTCTTCGTCATCGCCCAGTCCGGGAACGGCGGCAGGGCCACGTCGCCGGGGATGAAGGTCAGTTGCTCCCGGCCGTCCGCGGTGAGGCCGACGGGGGCAGGCGCCGCGTCGAAGCCGTGCTCCTTCAGCGCAAGGAGACAGGCATGCAGAGCGCGCGCGTTGCGTGGCGCCGGGCGCTCGACCAACGCACCCCGGCGGAAGACCGCCCCCGTGTTCAGCATCCCGCCGACCAGCGCCTCGCCCTCAGCCGTCATGACGAGTACGTTACCGCCGGCGCGGCCCCGCGCAGGCCGGGCCGCGAACGCGGCGCGGGCAAGCGCCCAAGGCGCCGAAGCAGGACCGGACTTGTCATCTGGCTCTGCGCCTGGCGGCCCGCCTGGCCGTCTGGCCGCCTGGCCGTCTGGCCGTCTGGCCGTCTGGCCGTCTGGCCTACGGTCGCCCATGACACACCCTGGTGCGCCAGGCGTCCGGCCCCCGCCCACGTCACACAACTCCGGTTGGCAGACTGTGTGTTCGTGAAGAGAGAGACAGTGGTGGACACGTCGGTCACCCTCGGGCTGCTGGCCGCCTGGGCCGTGCACGACACAGAGGAACTGGCCACGGTGCCCCGCTGGGTGCGCACACGGCTCCCGGAGCTGCGCGAGAGGTTCCCACGGGTGCCGGAGACCGTGTGGCGCCGACTGGGGTCGGTGGACGCCCGCGAGTTCACGACGGCCGTCGCCGCGATGGCCGTCGTGGTCGCGTCGGCCGCGGCCGACGGGCACCGCACCGGCGGCCGTTCCGCCGTGTACCAGACCGCCCTAGACGCCTTCGGCCTGCACGGAGTGGTCCACCTGGCGCAGGCAGCCGTGCTCCGCGGCTACACCCCTGGCTCGGTGACCAGCCCGCTCGTGGTCATCCCCTTCACCCTGTGGGCCCGGACCCGCCTGCGGCGCGCCGGCGTGCTGCGCCCCACCCGTCCGCGCGACCTGGTTCTCGGTCTGACCTTCGCGACGGCCGCGACGGCAGCCACCCACGCCGTGTCCCGCCGCCTCGGACACCTCCGCTGACCCCGGCGGCCGCACCGGTGCCCGCTGGTGTGCGATCTTTTTCCTCATGAGTGCACCACCAGACGGATTGCCTGTGTACCGAGTCCTGACCGGCCCGGACGACGCCGCGTTCTGCCATCGTGTGAGCGAAGCGATGGCTCTTGGCTACGAGCTGCACGGAGGCCCTGCGGTCGCGTTCAACGGTGAGAGGGTCATCGTCGCCCAGGCGGTGGTGTGGCCGGCACAGTCGTAGCACGGCCGATGTGCTGGTACACGGTGCCCGGGTGGCTCCGGTGAGCGAAGCGGGCTCGTTTCCTCTTCAGCCGTTCGGGTGGCGTGTCCGGGCCGTCCAGCGTGCCGAGCTGCCGTCCCTGCCGGAACTCCGTCTCAGGTTGTGGTGAGGCGTGCGATCGTTCCGATCTCCAGAGCGGTCCACATCGCGCCGTCCGGCCCCTGGGCTATGCCGTGGGGTTCCGAGGCCGGGCTGGGAAGGTCGTGCTCGTCGATACGGCCGTCGGGTGTGATCCGGCCGATGCGGTTGGCTCCCCATTCGGTGAACCAGCAGTTTCCGTCAGCGTCGGTAGCGATGGCGTGCGGGCGTGACGCACGGTCGGGCAGGGCGAATTCGTCGACCTTCCCCTCCGGCGTGATCCGTCCGACCTGACCGGCGCCGATCTCGACGAACCACATGGCGCCGTCGGCGCCGGCCGTGATGCCGACCGGTGCGCCGGCCGGTGTGGGCAACGGGTGGACGGTGACGTCCCCGTCGCGTCCGATGGCGCCGATCGCGTTCGCCTGGTTCATCGTGAACCACAGCCGGTCGTCCGCGCCGGCGGCGATGGCTGACGGGAAGGCGCCCGAAAGCGGGAGAGGGAACTCGGTGACCTGCCCGTCGGGCGTGATGCGGCCGATGCGGTCGGCGTTGGCCTCGGTGAACCACAGTGCCTCATCGGGGCCCGCGGTGATGCCGAACGGCCCGGCGTCCGGCGTCGGCAGCGGGAACGATGTGATGTCCCCGCTCGTGGTGATGCGGGCGATCCGGTGGCTGCGGAACTCGGTGAACCACAGCGCGTCGTCGGGCCCTGCCGTGATGATCGACGGTCCGCTGGAGGCCGGTTCGAGCTGGTAGGAGGTGACGTCACCGGCGGGTGTGATGCGGCCGATCCGTCCGTGGTGGACCACGGTGAACCACAGTGCGCCGTCCGGTCCGGCCGTGATTCCGTAGGGTCCGGCCGCACGGTCGGAGACGGAGAACTCTTCGATCGCAACGGACGGACGACTCGGCATCGGCGGATTCCTTGATCGGCGAACGGTGGAAGTGCGAATGCGGATGCTATCCGTGACCACTGCGCCCACGCTCCTGAAAATTCCAGCCCTGCGGCAGCAAGGCGGCCGGCAGGGCGGGGATCGGCTCGGGGCCGGGCTGCCCGGGCGTGGCGACCAAGGGCCGTCGGAGCCACGGATACCGCCTCCTCGGCGCCGCTCGCTCACCTCTGGCCGTCTCTTGGCCCTCTGTCGTAGCTCCGCCTACTGGTCCCGAAGTCCCGGCTCAGACACCGGGGAGCCTTCTCGCTCAGCAGTGACATCCTGTTGGAGCGCGCCGCTCAAAGGGTTGTGCTTCCGGTCGTTGGTGTGAACCCAGATGAGGCAGTCGTGCCAGGAATCGCGTTCGGCGTCCTGGTGCGTCCATTGGCGGCAGTGCCGTGAGAGGCGTTGTTCGAACCGGTAGCCGACGCGCTGGGCGAGCCGTAGCGAGGGCTCATTGCCGGGTTCGATCTCCAACCAGACCCGGGGAGCGGCGAGTTCGTCGTGGATCCACAGCGTCACGGCGATCACAGCACGGGAGGCGATTCCTCTGCCGCGCGCTTCCGGACGCACCCAGTACGCCAGCTCGGTGCTCCCCGGGCGCTCCGGTATCAGCCCGACCGCGCCGAGAAGCCGTCGGCCCCGCAGGATGCCCAGGGAGAACTGACCTGCCGTGGCGGGGTCCCAGGCGGCCAGCGCCACTTGCGCGTCACGCAGCGAGTACGGACCGACCGGATGAGCGCCCCACAAGGACCGTCCCGGCTCCCCGCTCGTGGCCTCGACGAGCAAGGCGGCGTCGGTCGAGACCAGGGTACGGAGCCGCAGATCGCCAAAGCCCAGCTCCACGTCTGTGAACCGCATCGCTACCTCTTGAACCTCGTCATCGGCCATCATCACTCTGTCTCGGGGGCGGCCCTGCCGTACCTCGCTCAGCGCGGGGCGCTCGGCGGATCAGTCCTCGGGCCGGAGCCAGCCGATGCGCAGTTCTTCCGCACCCGGGCGGAACGTCCGCGTGAGCTCGGCGCGCTCGGGGTCGCCTGCGGGGAGGTTTTCGGCGAGGAGTGCCTGCGCGGCGATTGCCTGGGGTCGGGCGCCGAGTGCGGCGCGCAGGTGGAGTGAGCGGCGCAGCATCGACATCCGCTCGGCGGGCTCCTTGTGCGGTGCGAGGTGCCGGATGATGTAGGACTCGAAATAGCCGTCGCCGTACTTCGTCGCGACCTCGAGAGCCGTCTCGTAGAGGGGGAGGGCCCCGGCCGGGTCCTCGTCGATGTTGTCCAGCAGGACGGCCCAGTGGTACTCGGCCCAGGCGCGCTGCTTCTCGTCTCCCGTCTCGACCGCCGCGCGGTAGCCCGCCTCAGCCACGGCGCGGTCGTCCGTGCGGGGGTCGCGCTGGAACAGCAGGCGGCTGTAGGCCAGTCGCGCTGTGAGCAGGTGCGCGATCGGTGATGCGGGATCGAGCGCCGCGACCGCCTTCTCGGCCTCCTCGTGACCCTCCATCTGGAAGAACCAGCGGTCGACGGCGATCTCCGCACGCAGCTCGGGCTCGACGTCCGGGCCCAGGGCGGCGAGCGCGGCGTCCCACTCCCCCGACATCTGCAGGCGGCGGGCCACGTAGGCGTTATCAGCTATCATGACACCTACAGTAGGTAGCGGCGATGTAGGTGGTCAAGTGCAATACGGTGACTACATTGGAAACGTGACGCGGTTGGCCGTCGAGCTGGCCAATACGGGGACCCTCGACCAGTGCGGCGAACTGGTCGCCGCGTTCTTCGCAGAGCACGATGTCACTCCGCCGCCGGACGGTGACTACGGCGAGCTGCCGGACATCGTGCGCACGGCCCTGGCACAGTGGGTCGACGGCGCCTCCCCCGAAGCCGTGCACCGCCTGCTGCGCGATTACCCACCGGACATGCACCTGTCCGACCATGACGGCGGCGGCTGGCACATCCACTTCAGCCGAAACGGCACACCGGCCAAGCGCTGGGTCGGCCAGCTGATCGCCGCCAAACTCGCCCTGGTCGTGGCCGGGGACCCGGCGGTGACGCTGGGGCGGTGCGCGGCGACCGGGTGCAGGAACTACTTCGTGGACCAGTCACGGAACCGGACGCGCAGGTTCTGCTCCAACGCGTGCGCGAGCCGGACGACGGTCGCAGCCCATCGGGCCCGCACGGCGAAGAAGTCCTAGCAGAATCCGTTGTTGAGCCGATCAGGCCGACGCAGCCGGGCAGCACAGCGGGTTCAGAGCGCGTTCTCACCCTCGACTGCGCGCCATCACCTGCCGGCGGGCAGTCGTCGGGGCCCAAAACCACCGTGCCGGCGGACGGCTCGGCCGAACTATGCGTCGCGCCTGTGCAGCAGCAGGCTGCCGACCAGCAGCGCGGCGGCGGCCCACGTCGCGAGCACGCCCATGCCGGCCCATGGGCCTATGGGCAACCCGTGCAGATGGACGGTGGCTTGGATCCAGATGGACGGTGGCTTGGATCGCGAGCGCGGCAGGCGCGGGTGGGATCTTCTGGAGACGACGCTGCCACTCCGGGCCGTTGACCACCCGGGTGACGACCGGGAAGACGCGGAACAGCCTGAGCACGATCCCAGTGACACTCGCCGCGTCCCGGACCACGGTGACCACCAGCCGCCTGCGCCGCAAACTCTGCACACCCCCGGTCATCGCCACCACACCCGGCGTGGGTATCGGATCACCGACCCAAGCGCCCGACCCCACTGAGAGCGGAGATCGGCATGGCGGGTGCGGGTGGCGCGGGCGCCGCCCCCGTCGTCATGCCGTGCTGCGACATCCGGTGAGGAGGAGGGCGACCATGCGCTTGGCGTCGGCCTGGTCGTAGTCGGGGCCGGTGATGCAGAGGTTTCCGACGGCACGCATGAGCGTGTACGCGGCGACGTCTGGGCGGAGTTCGTCGGCGGCGGCGCAGGCCTCCAGCAGCGTCGCGCAGGCCGGGACCAGGGTGTCGAGCATGAGGGCGTGGAGGTTCTCCAGCCCTGGATCGCCGGACCCCAGCGCCGCGCCGAGGCCGTGCTTGGTCACGAGGAAGTCCACGAACGCGTCCGTCCACAGGGTCAGCGCGGTGAACGGCGAGGCGGACTCCTCGAGGAGCCGGGGTGCGAGAGCGGCGCAGGCGTCGATCTGGTGCCGGTAGAGGGCGGTGACGAGGTCCGCGCGGGTCGGGAAGTTCCGGTAGACCGTGCCGACACCGACGCCGGCGCGTTCGGCGATGTCACGGACGGGCGCCTGGACGCCCTGCTCGACGAAGACCGCCGCGGCGGCCTCAAGTACGCCGCTGCGGGTGCGCTGCGCCTGTGCTTGGCGTACCCCGACCGACTCCGCCACGGATGCCTCCCTTTACTCGCGGAACAATGTTCCGCTAGGTTGGCGGAACATTGCTCCGCCAAAGTATGGCAGAGCCGCTTCGCAGAGAAAGCACAGGTCTGCCATGTCTTCCCGCCTCCTCGGTCCGCAGATCGTCTCGGTCAAGCCCATCGTCGTTCCCGCACCTGGCCGCGGCATCGACCTGCCGGTGAAGGTCACCGCTCCCCCGTCGGGCCAGGCCCTGCCCCTGATCGTCTTCTCCCACGGCAACGGGTGGTCCCTGGACGGGTACGAGCCCCTCGTCGACCGGTGGGCCGCCGCCGGATTCGTCGTGGTGCAGCCCACCCACCTGGACTCCCGCCGCAACGCCATCGGCTGGGACGACCCGCGCTTCGCCACCATCTGGCGCGTGCGGATAGCCGATCTGCACGCGATCCTGGACAACCTCGGCGACATCCTGGCCCAGGCCGGTCTGGAGACCCGCGTCGACCGTGAGCGCATCGCCGTGGTCGGCCACTCCTGGGGCGCCCAGACCGCGGGCGCCGTTCTCGGTGCCCGCGTACTCGACGCCGACGGCGTTCCCGGCGAGGACTTCTCCCACCCCGCGGTGTCGGCCGGCGCCCTGATCGCCGCGGCCGGAACCGGCGACACCCTCACCCCGTTCGCCGCCGAGAACCTTCCGTTCATGAAGCCGGACTTCTCCACCATGGCCACCCCGGCCCTGGTCGTCGCGGGCGGCAAGGACCAGTCGCAGCTCTCCACCCGGGGGCCGGAGTGGTTCACCGACGCCTACCACCTCAGCCCGGCTCCCAAGAGCCTGCTCACCATCGCCGAGGCCGAGCACACCATGGGCGGCATCGCCGGCGAGAGGGTGGCCGAGACCACCGACGATGACCCCGCCCGCGTCGCCCTCCTCGCCGACGCGATCTCCGCCTACCTCCGCGCGGCCCTCGGCCTCGACGACGCCGGGTGGACCCGCCTCGTAAGCACGGCCGAGGACCGCGACGGTACGTGGAGCATCACCGGCAAGTGAGCCCGGTCGGACGGTCCGGGGGCCCGGCGCCGAACGGTCGAGCAGAAGAAAGCCCAGGTCCGCCCGGCGGCCGCAGTCCGCCGGGTGCCGTCATGACGCTTGCTCGAAGGCGAGGTCGCTGGCCAGCACCGCGGCGCCGGTCACGCCGGCGCGCGGCCCCAGCTCGGACAGCACGACGGGCAGGTTCCTCGTCGCGAGCGGCAGTGACCGGTGGTAGACGACGCTGCGGATCTCGGCGAGGAGGATGTGGCCGAGCTGCGCGAGCCCGCCGCCGATCACGATCATGGAGGGGTTGGCGAAGCTGACCAGACCGGCGAGCACGCCGCCGACGTGGCGCCCACCGTCGCGGATGAGCTGGATGCACGCCGCGTCCCCCTCGGACGCGCCCTCGGCCACGTCCTTCGCGGTGACCGTGCCGGAGGCGGCCAGCCGTTCGGCGAGTGCCGGGGACCGATGCGAGGAGGCGGCCGCGGTCGCCTGGCGGGCGAGTGCGGCGCCGCTGAACAGCGCCTCGACGCAGCCGACGTTGCCGCAGGAACACACTGGCCCCTGCGCGTCGAGCTGGATGTGCCCGATGTCGCCGGCGCAGCCGTCGGTCCCGCGGTAGACGTTGCCGTCCTGGTAGATGCCGCACCCGACCCCGGTCCCGATCTTGACGAACAGGAAGTCGTCGACCGAGCGCGCTGCGCCGCTCTGCCGCTCCCCCACCGCCATGATGTTCGCGTCGTTGTCGACGACAGCCGGGCAGCCGTGTTCACGGGTGAGGTACTCGCGCACGGGGAAGCGGTCCCAGCCGGGCATGATCGGCGGCGAGACCGGTACACCGTCACGGAAGCTCACGGGACCGGGCACCCCGATGCCGACCGCGGTGAGCCGCTCGTAGGCCCCCTCGGCGCGGGCTTTGGCGAGCAACTCGTCGGCCCGGCGGAGGATCGCCTTCGGCCCGGAGCGGAGGTCGGCGGACTCCTGGTACGCCGCGACCTGCTCCAGCCGGCCGTTGGTCACCGCGACGTCGATCGAGGTGACGCCGAGGTCGATGGAGGCGAAGCGCAGACCGGGGTTCAGCTCGACGAGTGTGGAGCGGCGGCCGCCCCGGGAGGCGGCCGCCCCTGCTTCGGCGGCGTAGCCCGCCGCGATCAGACGCTCCAGTTCGGCGAGCAGCCGCCGTCGCGACACCTCGAGTCGGTCGCCCAGCTCGGCACGTGACAACGCGCCTTCGTCGCGCAGCAGCCGCAGCAGCTCGGCGTGCAGCGGTTGTGGGCTTCGCACGGGGTCCCCTCTGAGGCGTCCATATCAGCGCATGCCGCGCCGCGGTCCTCACGATAGTGACTCCGGTCAGGAGCGCTCCATACCTTCCCGTCGCGTCACCGGCGCCGGGTCGCCTTCTGGCTGGTTGTACGTCCTGGTGGCGGGATGGCTTGAGGATGCTCGGGGCGATGCGGGACACCCGGGCTCGGGACAGGGTTCGTCGCCAGGCGTCCCGAGCCGCCGCGACGGCCACCGGGTGGGTGGCCGCCGCGGCGTGAGCGGGATGGAGCGCCGACCGGTGTCAGCCGCGCAGTGCCGCCATGCCGGCCGCGCTGATCCTGGAGAAGCGCAGGGACTGGCCCGGGTCCGAGGAGCCGCCCGGGGCGTTGTCCTGCTCGTAGTTCGCGTTGTAGTGCCCCTTGGCGCCGACGCCCCGGTAGAAGGTGGTGTAGTCGATGTCGCTGCGGGGGTCGCCGAACGGAATGAAGTTGTAGCCGTTGCCGACGCCGGGCGCCTCGCCGGTGGCGTCGCCGTCCTTGGCGTGGAAGAGCTGGTAGCGCTGGGGCTGCTTGGCGACCTGGGCGGCCGGGTCGAAGACGTCCTCGACGCGGTTGCCCTCCCAGTCGTAGCGCCACCGCCACTGGTGCTGGGCGACGTGCGCCCAGTAGACGTCCATCTCGATGACGCACAGGGCCGGGTCGGTGACGTCGAGGTAGTGCTGCATGAGGCGTTTGCCCGACTCGCCTCGTACCTGGGTGGGCGCGATCGGCTTGCCGGTCACCCGGTCCTGGGTGACGGTGACCATCGGTCCGTCCTGCAGGAAGTTGTAGGCCGGGGAATGGTTGTGGGTGTAGAGGTGGATGCCCGACTTCTGGCTGATGGTGTTCAGGGCCTCCCACTTCTCACCGGCGACGGTCCACGGCTCGATGTTGCGGTTGCCCGAGCTCGTTGGGTCATTGCCGGTGCCCATGAACGGCATGCCGAGTATCGCCGCGAACTCCAGCTCGGTCTGCAGCCGTTCGTAGTCCTGCGCGGCCATGGTGCCGCCGGCGCTGTTCGGGCCGTACCAGGTGCTGGGGATGAAGCCGTGGTTGCCGATCGTCTCCAGGCCGTAGGCGTCGAGGAAGCCGCGCAGGGTGCGCGCGTACGCCAGGTACGCCGCCCGGGACTGCGGCGTGGTGACGCCGCCGGGCGCCGGGTTGGGCACGTCGCCGCCGGGGTTCGCGGCGTTCTGGCCGTAGCCGGCGAACTCGATCTGCTTGAAGCCGCACTTCGCGAGGAACTCGAACAGTTCCGCCCAGCCGCCGGGCAGCGGTACGAGCGGGCCGAGGTCGGTGGGGTCCTTCGGGAAGTCGGGGCCGCCGAGGTAGCCCATGGTGGGGGCGACTCCGAGCGCTCTGCTCGCCGCGATGCCGACCCGGGTGGGCACGTCGCGCTGGCTGTAGGTGATGGTGCCCAGCTTGCCGGCGGGGATGAGTCTGCCGTTGGCGGCGCTCGCCCGGGCCGGGGTGAACACGGACGCCGGGCCGATCGGGCTGAGCGCCGCGGCCACCGCCGCGCCCGCGCCGACCATGAAGCGGCGCCGGTTGAGGTTGCTGTTGAAGCCCATGGTGGTGCCTCTTTTCGACGTGGCTGTACCTGATCAGTGCCGGGGCCGGGGGCGCCGCGGTGAGTGTGCGGCGCCCCCGCCACCGGGTCGTGCTAGGGAGCGCTCACTCCTTGTCCGCCGAACTCGGCCCAGTTGAGGTTGAAGAGGTTGGCGCCGGTCTGGCCGCCGGTGACCGACCGGAACACGAGGTAGATCTTGTGTTTGCCGCCCGGGTCGGTGACCGGGAACTTCTGGCTCCGCCAGGTTCCCGTGTCACCGGTCGAGGTGAGGTTCGCCGTGGTGAGGACCGGCCCGCCGGCCGAGTCGAGGTGGACCTCCACGGCGGCCATCGGGCTGCCCGCGGGCACCTGCGTCGAGGTGCTCGCCACCCGGAACGTCAGCGCGTCGATGCTGTGCAGGTCGAACGGCCCGTTCAGGGCGATGTAGTCGCCGTCGCCGAGGCTGCCGCGGTGCTGGCTGCCGCCGGCCGGGTCGTTGGTCGTGGCGACGTTGGTGCCGGACTGGTCCAGGGCGAACTCGACCTCCTGGCGCTTCTGCCGGACCTGGTTCTGGGTGACCGTGGTCAGCGCCGGTACGCCGCCGGGACCGCCGCGGTCGGTGTAGGAGGCGCTCACCACGCCGAAGACGTTGCCGCCGTGGGAGACGTCGTCGGGGTCGGTCTGCAGCACGCCCGAGCAGCCGTGGACGGACTGCTCCGCGTGACCGTGGGTGTCGTGGCCGAGGACGAACGTCACCTCGACGCGGCTGCAGTCGATCGTCCCGTCCTCCGGGTCGGTGACGGTCACCGAGAAGGGGATGTCCTCGCCGAAGGAGAACAGACCGCCGTCGACCGGTGCGTTGGCCTTCACGACGGGCGCGGTGTTGCCGACCGTGACGGTCGTGTTCGCCGAGGCGGACTTGCCGCTGGAGTCGATCACCGTCAGCTTCGCGGTGTACTGCCCGGGTGTCGTGTAGGTGTACTGCGGGTCGGGGTCGACGGAGTCGACGACTCCGTCACCGTTGAAGTCCCACTCGAACCGGATCGAGTCGGCAGCGTCGGGGTCTCGCGAACCGTCGCTGGAGAACTTGACGTTCAGCGGTGCCGGACCGTTCGTCGGCGTGGCCGTGAGCTTCGGGATCGGTGCGCGCTGGCCCTTGACGTAGTCCCATCGGTACAGGCCGGCGTCGGGGTTGCTGTTGAAGAAGCCGTCGCCGTAGGCGAGCAGGTAGAAGTGGCCCTTTCCGTCGAACTGGAGGTCCATCGGGTTGTCGCACTCGAACGGCTTGCTCGTGTCCGGGACCCGCTGGGCGTTGAGTCCGGCGCAGTCGAGCGCGTCGTTGATCTTGAACACCCGGTTCTTGGAGTCCAGGCGGACCTCCTTGACGGTGTCCCGGGTGAACTCGCCGGTGAAGATGGCGTTGTCGTAGTACGGCGGCAGTTTCGTCCGGTCCGGGCTGTCCGGGTCGAAGTGGTACTTGGCCGCGCCGTGCGGGCCCACTCCGCCGGTGCCGAGCTCGGGGAACAGCCGCGGGCAGGTGGTGGCGCCGGAGCCGTTGTAGTACGCGGCGCACGGCGTGCCGATCGGGTTGTCGGCCCGGTTCTCGGGCGTGAACGAGTACCAGATGTCGGCGTTGGCGACCGGCGGGGCGTACTCGAGACCGGGCTCGACGGACGGCCCGCCCTCTAGGTTCCACCGGGAGTCGTTCCGCGGTCCGCGGTTGGGGTTGTCGCACTCGAACGGCTGCGCGGGGCTGTCCAGCGGCGTCGAGGTGTTGAAGTTCCAGCGGTAGTACGGCAGGTCCTGGCGCACGCACATCGGCCAGCCGTAGTTCGCCGGCTTGCGCACGATCTCGACCCGGCCGGTGCCGGCGGGCCCGCGGAAGTTCTGCGGGGTCTGTGAGTCGGGCGAGTAGTCGGTGATGTAGGCGACGTCGTTCTCGTCGACCTGGATCCGGAACGGGTTGCGGAAGCCCATCGCGTAGATCTCCGGGCGGGTCTTCTCCTTGCCGACCGGGAAGAGGTTGCCCGAGGGCACCGTGTAGGCGCCGCCAAACTCGTTCTGGGCGCCGGTGGCGATGTCGCCGTCCTTGACCGAGATGCGCAGGACCTTGCCGCGCAGGTCGTTGGTGTTCTGCGCCGAGCGGCGGGCGTCGACGAACGGGGCGTTGTACTGCCCGGTCGTGGTCTTCATGTCGTTGAAGGGAGAGAAGCCGCCGGAATTGCCGCCGCCGGAGGGGGTGTCGTCGCCGGTGGTCAGCCACAGGTTGTCGTGGCTGTCGAAGTCGATGTCGCCCGCTACGTGGCAGCAGGCGCCGCGGTTGACGGGAACGCGCATGATCTCCTGCTCGGACCCGACGTCGAGGTGCGCCGGTGTGTCCCCGTCGGCGTCGACGAACTTGAACCGGGACAGCTGGAAGTACCCGACCCAGGGGTCCCAGACGGACGGCGAGGCACCGGTGGTCGGCGCGTCCGCCGTCGGCGTCGTCTGCGTGACGACCTCACCGGTCGACAGCTTCACGTCCTTCACGGTGGGGGGCGCGTAGTAGAGGTAGACCCAGTGGTTGGTCTCGAAGTCGTTGTCGATGCCCGGCCCGTACATGCCGTCTTCGCTGTTGGTGTAGACGGGGATCTGGGCCAGCACGGTGGTCTTGTTCGACTTGGGATCGTGCAGCCGGATGCTGCCGCGGCGGTCGGTCTGGAGGGTCCGGCCGTCGGGAAGGACGTCGAAGCCGATCGGCTCGTTCAGGTTCGGCGGTGTCGCGACGGCCGTCTGCTGGTAGTTGGACAGCACGGTCGCGCCGCAGTCGGAGTACACCGGGTCGGCCTGGCCGGCCGCCCACTTGATCGCGCCGCCGAGGTGCGAGCGCATGTCCTTCTCGCCGAAGCTGTCGGCGGTGTTCCCGAGCGCGGTGTAGAAGGAGCGGCCGCCCTCCCAGTCCTTGCACCAGGTGACCGGGTGGTCGTAACCCATCTTGCCGCCGCTGATGCCGGTGAGGTCTCCGCCCCACGACTGCTTCTTGAAGGCGTCCTCTACGACGGTGGCGAGGACATGGCTCTTACCCCGCACATTGGACTTGAAGTTGTACCAGTCGTCGGTGTGGGTCCAGTACTCCGGCAGGTTCTTCGACGCGTCATGGACGCGGTCGGCGACCTTGATGGTGCCTGGCTGCACTCCGGCCCGGCCGGAAGCACGGGTGCCGAGCGCATTGGAGAGGAAGGTCCAGTCGGGCTGGGCTTCGATCGCCGAGCCGATGCCGACGAAGCCGCCGCCCGCACGGTAGTAGGCCTCAAAGGCGTCCTGCTGAGCGGTGGTCAGCACGTCGCCGCTGGTGTTGAGGAAGACGACGGCACGGTACTGCTTGAGGTGCTCGCCGTCGAACTTGCGTGCGTCGTCGGTGACTTGCACCGCGAAACGCAGCTGGTTGCCCAGCTGTCTGATGGCGCTCACGCCGGCGTCGGTGACCGCCAGGTTCGGGTCCGCGGACTTGGTGAAGACCAGGACTCTGTACTGATTGCCGGAGCTTTCCTGCGCCGCGGCGTCCGGTGGGGACGCAGCGGCGGGGACGGACACCGACGCCAGGCCGATGAGCATGCTGCCCACGAGTGCGAGCAGCGTGCCGAACACGGTGAGGCGGCGGCGGAGGGCAACGCGCATGGAACCTCCTCAGGGTTGGGCGAGACCAACGGGCCCTCGTGCGGAGACGGCCCGGCCGGGAAGGGTGCGGTATGCGCCGGAATGTTCAGAACCAGACGGACGGGTGATGGATCGCAGCGGTGCGGCGGGACGGGGACGACGTGACGGCAGGTGCGTTCTGCTACGCCCGAGCTGCGCGTCAGCGCCCACCGGGATGGCTGGTGGGCGACTGGCTCGGTCCAAGTTCTGGCGGGATCGTATAGCCGCGAATGCGCCAAAGATAGAGCCCGTTGCGCGGAAGTTTCACCCAAAGATCTAGAACTTCTGCTCACTTGGACAAAAGTCGGCCGGCAGCGAGAAGAACATCGCTGCCCAGCCGACGATCCACGGCGGCACGTCGGCCTCATCGACGGCGTGATGCGCGAGGCACTGCGCCCCGAAGACCACGCCCTGGTCGTCACGAAGGCGGGGGCTGATCTCAACCCCGGCGCCGCCGCGGCCGGCGCAGCGGCCCGAGCAGTCGCGCGCCGGCGTCGGACCGCCCTGCGCGACGAGGGCCGGATCGGCGTGATCGGCCGGAGCGGCATCACCCTCGACGGCGTGCGTCGTCCTGCCCGCCGTCGTCGTCTCCGTGCGGAACGCCTACGGTCCGTGAAGCGGTCAGTCGAGGAGCAGGGGATCGGGCAGGGCGGCCGCCGGGTGCATGCGCAGCAACGTGTGCACGACGCCCGCGAGGCCTGGCATGAGGCTCGGGGGGAAGGCCTCGTCCGGATGCCGGCGGCCAGAGCCTGCGAAACGGTGTTCGCCGTCCGAAACGCCTCGGCCTCCCGGGTGCACGGCTGGATCGTGACGCCTCTCCCCCACCCCGCGAAAGCCCTCGGGCTCCGGACGAACGCGAGCGGCCCCGCCGGAACACCGCCCGGCGGGGCCGCTCGTCGCGCCGCAGCTAGTTGCTGCGGCCCGCGGGATCGTGGGCGACGCTGTCGCGGCCCTCGCCCCCGTGGGCCGGGTCCGCGCCGGCGGAGCCGGGCCCGGTCCCGACGGCGCGGTCACCGTGTCCCGGCCACCAGGCGGCGTGCCCGATGAGCGCGGTGAGACTGGGCGTGAAGAACATCGACATCACGAAGGCGGCGACCGCGATGCCGAAGGAGACGGCGAAGCCCATCTCCGTGAGCAGCGAGTTGCCCGCCAGCATCATCGTGGCGAAGGTGGCCGCCAGGATGAAGCCGGCCGCGGCGACGGTCGGCCCGGCGTGCCGGAGTGCCATGCCGGCGGCCTCGCGCGGCTCGCGCCCCTCGCGGGCCTCCTCGCGCAGCCGGGCGATCATGAGGATGTTGTAGTCCGTGCCGATGGCGACCACGAAGAGATACATGATCACCGGCAGCATGAACATCAGGCCCGGATGGCCCTGGCCGTTCTGGAAGATCCACACGGTGGCACCGAGGGTGGCGCCGAAGCCCAGGCCCACGGAGGCCATCAGGTACCAGGGTGCGACCACACTGCGCAGCAGCAGCCCCAGAATGACCATGATGAGGACCGCGGCCACCGGGAAGACCGTGCGGTAGTCGTGGTTGACCGCGGCGTCGATGTCCTTGTAGATCGAGGACATGCCGCCGACCAGTGCCTCCGTGCCGTCGGGGGCATCGGCGTGGGCGACGTCGCGAACCCGGCCCACGGCGTCGATGGCCTTGTCCGTCGACGCCTCGTACTTCAGCGTGACCGTGAAGTCCGCGGTGGTGCCCGCCTTGTTGACCTGGGTCATGCGGGCGTCCGCGACTCCGTCCACGGCGCCGAGCCTGCGCGCGTAGGAGTCGAACGCGCCCCGGTCCAGCGGCTTGCCGTCGGTGCTGGACAGGTAGACGTCGGTGGGAGCGGCCGCGCCCGCCGAGTACGCCTTCTGCATCTCGTCCTGGGCGACCATGGACTCCTTGGTCTTGGGCATGGAGCCGGACGCCAGGTCGAAGGTGGCGTTGAAGTTGAGAATGCCCAGCGACAGCACGACCAGGACGAGTCCCGACAGTCCGGCGGTCAGCGCAGGGCGGCGCTGCACCCCGCGGCCCAGGGCGGCGAAGCGGGCGTTCTCCGGTTCCCGCTGCCAGGACTTGGACGGCCAGAAGACCTTCGGCCCGATGAGCGAGACCACGGCCGGGATCAGGGTCAGGCCCGCGACCAGCGTGGCGGCGACCGCAATGGCGAGCGCCGGTCCCATCTGCCTGAGGAAGCCGAGCGTGGACAGCACGAGCGCGAGGAAGGCGATGATGACCGCCCCGGCGGCCGAGGCGATGGCCTCACCGACCCGGTCGACCGCGTTGACCATGGCCTGCTTGGGTTCGTCTCCGGCGCGCAGGCGTTCGCGGTAGCGGAACATCAGGAACAGGAAGTAGTCCGTGCCCACGCCGAAGAGCACGACGATCAGGATCGACGAGATCGAGCTGTTGGCCTGGAGGTCGAACAGCTTGGTGGCGTAGGCGATCAGCCCGTTGGCTACGGCGGACACCAGGCCGATCAGGATCAGCGGCAGGATGGCGAGGATCGGCGCCCGGAAGATGATCAGCAGCGTCACCAGGATGATGACGAAGGTGCCGATGCCGATCAGTGCCTGTCCGCGTTTCGACGAGTCCTGCTGGTCGAGTGCCTGGGCCGCGGAGCCGCCCAGTTTGACCTCCAGGTGCGTGCCCTTGGCGAGTTGCTTGACGTCGTCGCGCAACACCTTGGCCGCGTCGGCCTGTTCGGGCTGGCCGGCCTTCTTGCTGTCCATCTGGACCAGGGTCAGGTCGTACCTGCCGTCCTTGGACGGCTGGCCGGGGACGACCTTCTGCACCTGGTCGATGTGCTTCTTGCCCAGCTCGGTGGTGATCCGGGCGACGTCCTGCTTGTCGGCGTCGGTCAGCCGGCCGCCGTCGGTGCGCTGGTACAGCGCGATCGCGGACGGCGTGAAGGCGCTGGGGAACGCCTTCTGCTGCAGGTCCGCCGCTCTGATGGACTCGTAACTCTTCGGCAGGAAACTGCTCTCGTCACTGTTCGAGGGCAGGGCGGGAGCGGTGGCGACGATCGCCACCGCGGCGATCAGCCAGGCCACGATCGTCCAGACGGGATGTCGGACGACAGCGTTGCCTATTCGTCGGAACATGCGGGGGGTCCTCCTGGACAGGAAGATCACCGCAGCCCGGGGAGCGGTCCCCGGCATCGGCGACCCCGGCCGGCGCGCGTCCAACACACCGGCCGAATGGTTGTCTTAGGGTCACATGCTAGTGACCGCGCAACGGGATCATCCCAGCAGGCGCGCCCAGGCACGACCGGATATCGGGCGGCCCCCGCCGGCGGGCCGGAAGGAGCACCGGACATGACCGCGAACAGCGTCCCAGGGATGCCGCACCGCACTCCCGAGGGCATCCTCTGGGAGCCCAGCGGCCGCTGGGTGCGCGGCCGTACGGCCGGGGTCACGGTAGTCGACAGCCGCCATCCCGTCCTCGTGTGGGAACCCGGCGTACCGGTGCCGCTGTACGCCTTCCCGCGCGGCGAGGTCCGCGAGGACCTGCTGCGCCCGGCGCGGAACCCGCCCACCGGCACCCACACCGGATCGACGGTCTTCTACGACCTGGAGGCGGGCGGCGGGTCACGGGCGAACGCCGCCTGGACCTTCCCCTCGGACGCCCTGGCGGACCACATCGCCTTCGAGTGGGCCCGGCGCACCGGCACCGGCCTCGACCACTGGTACGAGGAGGAAGAGGAGATCTTCGTCCACCCCCGCGACCCGCACAAGCGGGTCGACGCCCTCCCCAGCAGCCGGCACGTCCGCGTCGAGATCGGCGGCACACCGGTCGCCGACACCCGCCGCCCGGTCCTGCTCTTCGAGACGGGCCTGCCCACCCGCTACTACCTTCCCCGCGAGGACGTACGCCTGGACCTGTTCGAGCCCACCGAACACAGCACCGGCTGCCCCTACAAGGGCACCGCCGCGTACTGGTCCTGGCGCGCCGGGGACGACGTCCCGGCCGACGTGCTGTGGAGCTACGCCGATCCGCTGCCCGCGGCGGGCGCGATCAAGGGGCTGCTCGCCTTCTACAACGAGGCGGTCGACATCACCGTGGACGGCGAGCGACTGGAACGCCCGGTCACCCACTTCACCCGGCGCCCCTGAGGCGCCGGGCGCCCCGGGGTGGGGGTACCGGCTCGGGGCGCGCCGGGGTGGCGGTAGCGGCCGGCGGATCGCCGGGGTGGGGGTACCGGCCGGTGGATCGCCGGGCTCGCTGGAGAACGATCCCGTGCTGGGCGAGCTGGGGGTACGCACGACCACGAACCCGATTCAGCTCGCGCTGTGGGCGCAGTCCGGGCCCGTGGTCGTGTTCGCCACATACGCCTCCCTCGTGGACCGTGAGGACTTCGACGACCCAGAGGGCCAGGGACGCGTGCGCGGGCCTTTGGAGGCAGCTCTGGCGGGTGGGGAGCGGCTGTACGGGCAGCAGATGGCGGGCTTCGACCTCGCCATCGTGGACGAGGCCCACTCAACCGCCGGTGATCTTGGTCGGTCGTGGGCGGCGATCCACGACAACGCCCGTATCCCCGCGGACTTCCGGCTCTACCTGACCGCGACACCGCGGATCCTGGCACCACCCAGGCCGCCACGCGGGAAGGACGGGCGCGAGCTGGAACTCTGCTCGATGGGCCAGGACTCCCCCACCTCCGGGCCGTGGCTGGCCGAGTTCGCTCTCGCCGAGGCCATCGAGCGAGGTGCCCTCGCCGGGTTCGAGATCGACGTCCTGGAGATCGAGGACCCCGACTACTTTGTCGGCCTGTCCGACGAGGCGCGGCGTGGTCGGCGCCTGGCGTTGCTGCAGGCTGCCCTTTTGGAGCATGCCAGTGCCCGCAACATCAAGACGATGATGACCTTCCACAGCCGGGTCGAGGAGGCCGAAGCCTTCGCCCTCAACCTGCCGCAGACCGCTGCGGACCTGTATGCGGACGAGGTCACCGCCCACGCCCTGAGCGAAGCTGCCGACCGGCCGTGCTCTCCGCTCGGCGCCGTGCCCGGAGATGTCGAGGAGGCTCGCCGGCACGTCCCCGCGGACCGGGTGTGGGCGGCGTGGCTGTGCGGGGACCACCTCGTCACCGAACGCCGCGAGGTCCTGCGCCAGTTCGGGAACGGCATCGACGCCGCGGGCCGGCGGGTGCACCGGGCGTTCCTCGCCAGCTGCCGCGTCCTCGGCGAAGGAGTCGACATCCGCGGCGAGCGGGGAGTGGAGGCCGTCTGCTTCGCCGACACCCGCACCTCCCAGGTCGAGATCGTGCAGAACATCGGCCGGGCACTACGCCCCAACCTCGACGGCACCACGAAGGTCGCCCGGATCATCGTGCCCGTCTTCCCCCAGCCCGGCGAAGACCCCACCGACGTGATCGCCAGCGCCTCCTACACCCCCCTCATCGCCGTCCTCCAAGGCCTGCGCTCCCACTCCGAACACCTCACCGAACAACTCGCCAACCGGGCCCTCACCCGAGGAACGCGGAACGTGCATGTCCGGCGGGACGCCGACGGACGCATCATCACCGGCACCCCCACCGGCACCGGCCCGGAAGGGCCGGAGGCCGAGAACGGCACGGTGGAGTCGGAGTTGCTGCAGTTCGCCAGCCCCCGCGACCCCGCCACCATCGCGGCGTTCCTGCGCACCCGCGTCTACCGGCCGCAGTCACTGGTCTGGCTCGAGGGCTACCAAGCCCTCCTGCGATGGCGGGTGGAGAACAACATCAGCGGGCTGTACGCCGTGCCGTATGACGTCGAGGTCGAGGTGGGGGTGACCAAGGCGTTCCCGCTG
This sequence comes from Streptomyces sp. NPDC056580, assembly GCF_042793175.1. NCBI lineage: Bacteria > Bacillati > Actinomycetota > Actinomycetes > Kitasatosporales > Streptomycetaceae > Streptomyces > Streptomyces sp. NPDC056580. The sequence goes on from NZ_JBHTVE010000007.1 coordinate 493,934, forward strand.
GGCAGGTGGGTCCACCAGCAACGCAAAGCGCTACGGAGTGGCGAGCTCGACCCCCACCGCAAGGAACTGCTCGACGCCCCCGACGCCGGGATGGTCTGGGAACCCGGTAACGAAGCATGTTTGTGCGGTAGTACACCGCGACCATCAGGATCCGCTCGGCCAGCGGCAACGACCACGGCCGGCCCCGCAGGGTGCCGTTGCCGCCCCGGTCCCGCACCACCTTCAAGAGACCCGAAAACTGCGTCATCCGCAGCCCCGTGAACGTCTCCACCCACACCCGTTCAGCACGTAACACCGCGGCCACACCTAGGAGATGCCCAGCTCACGGCCTTGTGCAACACCCTTTAGGGAACGGCATCCAGCCCGGCGACCTGCTGCGCGTCACCGGCACCCTGGTCCAGCCGCCCGCGCCCGGCGAGCCCGCCCGCCTCACCGTCGATGCCCTGGAAGTCCTTCGGTTCCTTCACCGACTAGCTGGAGTCAACGCAGGCGATAGCGGTCTGGGCGGCGCGGCTGTTGTGTGTGGGGTCGCTGTCGGCGGAGCAGGTGTCATCGAGCAACTGCCACAGCGTGCGCATGGCTCGACGGGCCGTGAGACGTGCTACTCCCGCCTCATCCCCTGGCAAAGACCGACACCACGTGATGGGGAACGCAGAACGGTCCGCCGAATCCGTCGACGGACCGCCACGAAGATCCGAGATCAGTATCCGCGCGTCCAGGGCGAACAGGTCTCGCTGCCAATCGGACCGGCACACACCTTGAACTGATCGATGCTACCGCCATCGGCAGGCCGCTCTGATCCGCAGCCGGCACTGGACCCGTTGGCGTCGCCGACGTAGTCCTTCAGTCCCTTGGCGGTGATGTACCACGTACGTACGCCGAGGCCGTCGGCTCTGACGTCACAGGCCTGAACCGTGGTGCTGTAGTTGTATGACTTGCCGGAGCCGGCCTTGGCTCCGTTGACGTACACGACTGCCGTTACGTCCGCCGCGCTCGCCGGCGATGCAGCGAAAACCATCCCCAGTATTGTCGCAGCAGTGAGCCCCGCTATGCGCACTGACCTGGCCATGTACTTCCTTTCCGAAGGTCTTCGTAACTGGTCTTCACTCTTCCTCGAATTACGGGCCAGGCTCCCGTCTCCTGTCAGCCCGCAGCCCGCGCGCTTGTCGAGGGCATGCCTAATAGTTGTGGGAGGCGGCCAATCGATCATTGATGAGGAGTGCCAGGTGCTTGACGATGCGTGCCACGTGGGACCCAGTCCGCTTGGTGCTGCCGGCGATAGTCCTGCGGGCCGAGTCCGTACACGGCGCGGAACGCCCGGGAGAAGTGCGCAGGATCCGCGAAGCCCCAGCGTGCTGCCAGGGCGTGGATCGGTTGGCTGCTCAGTAGAGGATCGGTCAAGTCGCGGCGGCAGCGCTCCAGTCGGCGGGCGCGGATCCACCCGGCGACGGTGGTGTCCTGGTCCTGAAAGAGCCGGTGCAGGGTACGCAAGGATATGTGGTGGGCTGCGGCGACCGCGCCCGGAGAAAGGTCTGGGTCACTCAGGTGCTGTTGGATGAAGGCATGGATCTCCCTTAGAAGGGCCCGCTGGTGGGCCTGGGACGGCAGTGACGCGGAAGCGTCGAGGTGGTGGGCGAGGAATGCGGTGAGCAGGTCAAGGGTGCAGATGGCCAGGCGGGAGCCGTCCGCCGCTGCGTAGGTGGCAGCGTTGGCGACCAGCTGGGTGAGGTAGCCGGACAACAGGGCGCCTATCCCCTCGCGGCCGGGTAGCCGCACTGCAGTGAGCTGATCCACCCTGGTCGCGGGCAGCGGCAGCAGGGCCCGGGGGAATTGAACCATCACTCCTCTCACGGTTCCCGCGGTGTCCTGGTCAGCGGATGCCCAGCCGTGCCAGGGGCGTGAGGTGTCGTAGAGCATCACCTCCCCTGGGCCGCTTGTGGTGTCCTGACGGTTCTGGAGGATTCGGTGGCTGCCGTGCAGGTTCAGCATCAACTGGTAGGACTCAGGATCGGAGCGTCGGATCATCTTCGTCGTCCGGCGGGTCTCCAGCGACGGATAGCCCAGCGCGGATACCACCACCGAGCCCAAATCCAGCCTTCGCATGCTAGCCCGGAAGTTCGCCTCATGATCGCTTCGAATCATGCTGGGTATCAACGCACTGGCCGTCATGTCGTGCCAGGAGCCGAACCTCTCGACCACTGGCAGTTCTTCCGTCCGAAACTCCGTCAACATCACCATTCATCCCCCAGTACGTTGCTGCATCCAAGACGGTCTTGCCGGCGGTGAGACCACTCCGGGCCGCGGGGGATCCTCCACAGCCAGGCAGGATGACGGGATCCCGCGAGACGAGGTAGGAGTCGGGAAGGCCCGAGCGCCCGCGGGAACGACCTGACCGGCCGTCGCAAACAGCAGCGAAGCCCTCAGACAGAGCAGCCGTGTCGTGGCGCGCATCCATTCACCCCCGAACGAAGTGGTGCAGGGCCTGCTGCACGAACTACCCCGGCCGACCCGGCCCTCGGTCCGTCGGCGATCAGGCCGCGGTCCACCAGGCTGCGCCAAACAGGCATGCTGCCTCGACATTCCGTGCCATGATTCGAACAGGTTCGAAGGCATCGGACTGGTTTCAGTCTCACATCCACTGGAGCCCATAGAGCGTTCGCACGCATTTACCGCTCTCCGTCGGCGATGCCACGCAGTCAGACACTCACCGCCGCAGGGCGTGAGGTGAGTGCCGAATGCCTTGGCCAAGGACTGGCCATCGGGAGATCGATCCGTGGGCTGGCTCGCGCGAAGGAAACTTGGGACGCTGAGGCGATCTACGGGCGGTGGCTCGGCTGACCTGGGCGAAGCTCTACCCGTCGCTCAACTGGTGTTGAGGCCCTGCTGCACAGCGATGAGTTTTGAGGTGGTCCCCGGTCTACCGGTCACACCGCTCCATCGCACTCGGGTCAGGGGTCATCTTGAAGCTTCTTCTTACGGCGGCGGGTATCACCAACGCGAGTATCCAGGACGCGCTCGTGCGGCTGCTGGGCAAGCCGATCGCCGAGTCCGACGCCCTGTGCATTCCCACTGCGGGGTACGGGCACCCCATGGGCAGTCCAGCCGGGGCTTGGCGGTTCATCAGTGGACAGTCTCGCCTGCGCATGTGCGACCTAGGGTGGAAGTCCTTGGGAGTGCTGGAGCTCACGGCGTTGCCCAGCATCGGTGCAGAGCGTTGGGTCCCCTGGGTCCAGGAGACGGACGTCCTGCTGGTGAACGGTGGCGATGCGCTGTATCTGGCCCACTGGATGCGGCAGTCCGGCCTGGCGGACCTGCTGCCGTCGTTGAGCGAGAAGGTTTGGGTGGGGTTGAGCGCCGGGAGCATGGCGATGGCCCCTCGTATCGGCGAGTACTTCGTCGAGTGGACGGCGCCCACCGGGGACGACAGCGCGCTGGGCGTCGTCGACTTCTCGATCTTCCCGCATGTGGATCACATGGACCTGCCAGAGAACACCATGGCGGAGGCGGAAAAGTGGGCAGCCAGCCTCCCGAATCCCGCATACGCAATCGACGACGACACCGCCATCACGGTCGTCGACGGTGCGGTCGAGGTCGTCTCCGAGGGCAAGTGGCGTTACTTCCCGGCCTGAGCGAGCGCCGCCCGGGCGTCCGGCCAGTTCGTCCATCAGTACCAGCGCCGCATTGGGCCCTCACACAAGGGCCCGAAACGCAGTCGCCTTCCGTGCCCGCGCGGATGCTGCTGACCATCATCCGCAGCGGGCCGGCCGCAACGCCCCTGGGGTCGCCGGGAGGGTCGTGCGCCAGCCGCTCGAGGTGAGTGCCGGGCCCGCCGGCGCCTCGTGCGATCGCTGCGGTGGCGGTGCCCCGAGGAGGGCATGGCCGCGTCTGCCGTAACGGGCGGCAACGACCTCGGCGCGAACCCAGGCACCACCCTGCCCCGATTACAAGCCGCCTCCGACAACTCGGCTAGTGTGATGCGCCAGAAATCCTGAGGGTTAGTTCTGCTCTGTTTTCTGGCCGGTGGTGCCGACCTTGGTGAGGTAGTCGGTGAGGGAGTTGAG